>JBOGOP010000025.1:0-34438 GCA_050747225.1 Pyrinomonadaceae bacterium | reverse complement strand
GCTGCATTGAGTCTAACAACTCGACGCTGGGCTCGCCTTCGGTAAACAGAAACGGTTCTGTGACGCTCACGCGGTTGCGCCCGGAATTTTTGGAACTATAGAGCGCGCGATCCGCGGCGGAGAGCAGCGTATCTCGCGTCGAAGCGTGATCGGGGAACGTAGCGACTCCGAAAGAACACGTTACGTGGCCAAATCCCGGCACGTACATTTCCTCGATTTGCTTGCGCAAGCGCTCAGCCACGAGCAACGCCCCCTCCGTATTTGCGTGGGGAAGGATTATCACAAACTCATCGCCGCCGAATCTGGCAGCGGTATCAACAACCCGAAGGCCGGAGCAAAGGATCTCGGACAACATGCAGAGCGCAAGATCCCCCACCTCATGACCGGCGTGATCGTTTATCCGCTTGAAATTATCCAGGTCGAGCATTACTACAGAAAGCTGGTGACCTACGCGCGTGGCCAGCTGAAGATCGTGTTCAAGGCGCGCCTCAAATGACCGACGATTGAAAGAGCCGGTGAGGCCATCGGTCAGCGCTTGCTGTTCCATCTTCGCAAACAAATGGGCCTGGTTGACCGCGACCACGAGCTGATCGGCGACGGTATGCAACAGCAATAACTCATTGTCAGCCCAAATACGTGATATATCGTCAGATCGCATTAACAAGAGACCGATAAGGTTTCCCTGATATATGAGTGGCACTACGGCATCGGCTAATTGTTGAGGAGTCTGTGAACTGTCGCCATCGACGACGTACGTTTCGGGCGAATACGCCAGGCTGGCGCTAGCTGAATCTACCTGGGCCAGCAGCAATTCTTCACCTTCAATCTCCACATCGGGACGCAGATAACACTTGGTCATCTGTTGGCCAACAAGAGCGCCCTCCACTCTTACCGCGCAAGAGTGGACGTTGAGGGCGCGCCCGACTTCATCAGCGGCGGTTTGCAGGACGCTATCGAGTTCGAGTGTGTTTCTGATCGCAGTCGCAAGTCGATTGACGGCAATTTCTCGTTCCGCCTGTTCCTGTAATAATCGCGCGAGCTTGGTTGTTACTCCCAGCGTCAACTGCAGCGATGTAGCCTGTGGCGTCGAAGCGCGAACCGCCTGAGCAAAAGCACTAGAGTGAAACTCATGCTGTGCGGTAACGCGAGCCATCAAATATTCGAGAGCAGAGTAAACAATGTCAGGCTCAAAGGTCCAAACAACAAGATCTCGCGATGCGTGTTCGTCTTCGGTGTGCACTGAAGCAAGCAAAGCGGAGAAACGAGCGTCAGCAATCACGACAAACCGTTCGGAGGTTGTCCCTTCGTCGGTTTGTTCGAAAACAGTAGATTGAGTTTTCTCGCTACCTCTGTTGAGCACCATGTTCGATAAAGCATCCTGGCGACTTACCCACAAGAATAAATTCCGGGCTGTCTTGTCGAGTTCCTGGAGGCGGGCAGCGTCGCGAGCTGGTCTCACGGCTGTGGTGGGTAAACTCTCAACCACCAAAGCACTCAGATTGTTTTCCAGTACAACGTCTTCGAAATAGCGATGAAGCTGCGCGATCGTCGAACCGGCGCAGCGCAGGGGCATCAACTGTCTGGGATGTTGGGCTAGAAGCGAATGGTATAACGAGTACATGGGAGGGAGTTCACGAACTGGGAGCTAAAGAATTTCAAACTGTCCACTACGGGAGCGAATGACGGGTTTGGTTCCGCACGGAGGGCCAAAATCATTCTACATAGATAGACATGCACTGTCCATCCAAATTGCGAGCGCGATGTTTGAGGGGGCTCAAAGCTTGATGTAGGTGCTAAGTGCTGTGGTCGCAAGGCTTCCATCATCAGCGAACACCTCAGCCGACACGACAAAAAGGCGCCGACCTGCCCGTACAACTTTCGCGTTGGCAGTTATCCGTCCCTTCGTAAGCGGACGCAGGTAGCTGACCGTCAAGTCCACGGTTGTCACCCTCTCTCGGGGCGCCAGGAGAGTGATTATGGCGAAGGCCATCGCTGTGTCGATTAGGGAGGCAATTGCACCGCCGTGAACGACCCCGTGGTTCTGCGTCAGTTCCTTGCGAACGTCGAGCCCGAGCGTTGCCACTCCCTTTCCGATGTCGTCAAGTTCGATCCCGAGCAGGTGAGCGTAGGGAACCGAATCAACGGCTTTTTGGAGTCGGCGAGTTTGCGCGGCCGTTAACCTTGTACCGGTCATGAGCGATAGCTCGCCTCAGGATTTGACGGTTCGACGATAACGGCGGTGCCGTAGGCCAGTACCTCTGTCACTCCGGCCGAAACCTCGTTCGCATCGTAGCGCGCCGCCACAATTGCGTTTGCTCCGATTTCAGTCGCGTGCTGGATCATGATGTCAAACGCATCGCTCCGCGTATCCTCGCAAAGCTTTGTCCACACCGTAATATTTCCGCCCACGATCATTTGCATGCCGGCGCCAATCGTAGCGAAGATGTTCCGGGACCGAACCACAATTCCGCGCACCACACCCAGGTTTTGCATAATGCGGAAATTCGGCAACTCAAAGGCGGTAGTCACCATTTGATGCGAGACAGAATAGCGAGGCGGACTGACTGCATAGGGCGCTTTCTGATCGAGAGGGTTTTGGCTCATAGTTTGTCCTTCTGGAACTAGTGTTTGAACAGAGTTAGTTTTTTGGCGGCCTTGCCCCTGGCTTTGGACTCTGCTGGAATCCACAGGTACTGCTGGAGCTCGCACCGACCGCGTTTATTGAATCTTACTCCCTCGGCCTCCAGCATTCGTTGCTGTTTGTCGTGGGGAAGAACGAGGCCGCGCGTCGAACAGCCACCCTGCGCATTAATAACGCGATGCCATGGGGTCTTGTCGTTTGCAGAATGCATGACGAATCCAACTGTTCGCGGGGTGTAACCTTCACCGAGGATTTCGGCAATCTGGCCATAGGTCATAACGTGTCCCCGAGGAATCATACGTACAATTCTGAAGACGCGTTCCCGGTAGTCTTTGTCAGTTTTATCAACCATTTTATGTCGCGCTTTCTTGGCCTAAAGTGCGCAGTATGACGCGAGCTGGGGCTCCATCGCCACTGCCTCCTGCAATTTTGAGGGGCAGGCAAATTAGTTCATATCGTCCGCCTGGGACTGTCCGCAAATCCAAACCTTCAATGATCACAACACCGCTTGATAGGAACTCAAGATGGGTCGGAAAACTGTCCGAGTTGTATTTTTCGACTGACAGATAGTCGATCCCCACAAGCTTGACGCCTGATTCAACCAACCGGCGAGCAGCACCGGGATCGATGTAAACGTAATCCTCGTGAAATCCCCGCTCAGTGTCACCCCAGAAAACTGAGTTGCGGGTTTTGAAGAGAACCCTCTGTGAACCATTCACACAATTGGCCCCAACGAACTTTTCGTCGATTACGTCGATGTGATCCGGCACTTCAATAACCTCCGCTTCTCCAAGCAGACCGTCGAAGGAGAGGGAACCGACTTTCGCGCCGCCCTCGATGAAGTGTGCCGGAGCATCGACGTGCGTGCCGGAATGGAGCCCAAAGTTAATCAGCGAAACATTAGCCGGATCGCCGTTGGCCAATCGCAGCCACTGCTTGATCTGGATGCCAGGGTCGCCCGGATAAGTAGGTGTGTTCGCCGAGAGCGGCACGCTGACATCGTAGATTTGCATCGGGTAAGCTTAGTCGATCGTTTGAAAAACGAAAAGAAGCTTGCTTGCGATAGTGACGATGATTTAGTTAGCATCGCGCCGCAGTCGAAGTATTAGTACCCAGGAGAAACTTATTTCAACCGCGAACACGGAAATTCGGCGCCGACCTCGCGTAGCCGCTTCAAGTTATCTGAACACGGCGCCGTTAATCTGGAGCTTTCAGAAGGGACGACTGCAAGGTGCTGTGGAGTTGGTTACTGATACTGCGCCCGCCCGCTGCGGAGATCTGCTGGCGCAGGGAGAAGTGGAAGCGGCGCTGGTTCCGATCATCGAGTACCAAAGGATTCCGGAAATACGAGTCGTGCCGGACGTTTGCGTTGGATCCCATGAGGCGGTGCGCAGCGTGGTA
This sequence comes from Pyrinomonadaceae bacterium, assembly GCA_050747225.1. Lineage (GTDB taxonomy): Bacteria > Acidobacteriota > Blastocatellia > Pyrinomonadales > Pyrinomonadaceae > PSRF01. The sequence continues at coordinate 30,396 of JBOGOP010000025.1, read as the reverse complement.
CTGGTTAGCAAATATGATGACTTGAAGCGGGTTCGCAGGGTTGGGCTTGATTCCTCCTCGCGGACCTCGCAAGCTCTCGTAAAAATTATTTTCCGAGAGTTTCTTAACTTCGAACCAGAGTGGGAAATATCCAGCCCCGACGTTCACTCGATGATGAAAGACCATGATGCCGGTCTACTCATCGGCGATCCGGCTATGAACATATCAATGCCGGGTGTCCATGTCTTCGATCTTGCAAGTGTATGGCGGCGATTCACCAACACCGGTTTTGTATTCGCGATGTGGATGGGGCGCGCAGATGCGGTCGCCATGGTTAGCGAAGTTGACTTTGCCGGCGCTCGCGATGAGGGACTGGAACAACTGGAGCAGATTATCTCTGAATGCGAAACGGATTTGCCGCTTCCGCGCGCAGAGATCAGGAAGTATCTGACTGAAAGCATTACTTTCCATGTTGACGACACACTGGAAAAGGGCATGCGCTTGTATTTTGAGTTAGCCCGAAAACATGGCTTGGTCGAGAGTAACAAGCCGTTACAGTTCATCACGTGATTCGATCCACGAAAGAACACGAATTAACACAAAACATTATTAGTGTCGGCTGTGTGATTTCATGGATTGTCGCTGTTAAAGAAGCCTTCATCCGCTATTTTGCTTATTACCGAACTAAGCAATAAACTACGAACATGCCGAGTGAGATACAGAGTATTTTGGACAAGGCCCTCGCGGGTGTGCGCCTGACGTCCGACGATTGTACCGCCTTGCTCGAGTCTCAGGATGTGGCGAGGATCGGTGTGGCTGCCGATGAAATCCGCCAGCGCAGACATCCTGACAACGTCGTCACCTACATCATCGACCGAAATATTAACTACACAAACGTCTGCAACGTAGTTTGTACCTTCTGTGCTTTCTACCGGCGACCCGGCGCTCCCGACACTTACGTCCGAACTCTCGAGGAAATCTGCGACAAGATTGATGAAACCATCGCACTTGGTGGTACGGGTGTGTTAATGCAGGGCGGACTGCATCCCGACTTCGGTATCGAATGGTATGAAGATTTGCTGCGAACGCTGCACGCGAAGTATCCGACTTTCCAGCTTCATTGTTTTTCGCCTCCCGAGATTCACAATATCCACCTGATCTCCGGGCTCGATTACGAAGCGATCATGGCGCGTTTGAAAGACGCAGGTCTCTACAGTCTGCCGGGCGGCGGGGGCGAGATACTCGACGATGAAGTGCGCAATCGTGTCTCGACAAAATGCACGACGGATGAGTGGTTGGCCGTAATGAAAGCGGTGCATCGCGTGGGTTTGCGATCGACGGCGACGATGATGTTTGGTATCGGCGATAACGTCACTCATCGAGTCAGGCATTTGCAGCGAGTGCGCGATTTGCAGGATGAGACCGGCGGATTTACCGCGTTCATTCCCTGGACTTTTCAACGCGAGAACACAGCGCTCGGCCGGCGCATAAAGGACGAGCCGACCGGCGTTGACTACCTGAAGATGCTTGCCGTCTCGCGTTTGTTTCTCGACAACATCGAAAACTTCCAGTCGTCATGGCTAACCCAGGGACTAAAGCTTGGGCAAGTGGCCCTGCGCTTTGGCGCCAACGACATGGGCTCGATCATGATTGAGGAAAATGTCGTGTCAGCAGCCGGCGCTCACAATTGCGCTGACGAACAGATGTTGCGTTACTTGATCCGCGAAGCCGGCTTTAGTCCACAACAGCGAGACATTCTTTACGCCCGGGTCAATCGCGAAGCAGCGACAGCCGGCGATGCGTCGCAATCGACTCTGTTGCGCGAGTTAACCGTGGCGATAGCCGACTAAGTTTCTTGACGACCAACTCATCACCGACAATCAACACGTTACTTTTCGACTGGGATGGAACTCTGGTCGACTCGGCGCAGCTGGGTCTAACGGCTTTCGAACAGTCGTTTGCCGAGCTGGGAGCTACTTTTGATCACGAGATTTATCGCGCGGCCTACTCCCCAAACTGGTATGCCATTTATGAGGCAATGGGCCTGCCAAAAGAGAAATGGCGACTTGCGGACGATCTCTGGGTTCGGCATTACGGCGAACAAACAGCGCAACCGGTACCGGACGCACAACAAACGATCAGGGAGCTAAAGAAGAGAGGCTATCGCTTAGGTGTTGTCAGCAGCGGTAGTGAATGTCGCGTTGCGCGCGAGATAAGTCAGTTGAGCCTGGAGAGTTTTTTTGAAGCAGTGATTTGCAACGAACAGATGGAAAATAAGAAGCCTCACCCGGAAGGGTTGGACACTGCAATGCGCGCGCTGGGATGTTCAAGCGAGGTGACCTGCTACGTAGGCGACAGTCCCGAGGACATAGAAATGGGGAAGCGCGCCAATCTTTTTACGGTGGGAGTACGCAGCGGTTATCCAACCAGCTGGAAACTGAAAAGCCACCAACCCGACATTCTGATTGAATCACTGGCCGAACTTCTGCATCATTTCTAGATCGAAACCCGCTGTTCTGCACTGATCACAAGTTCAATAACCTGCAGCGTTCAAGCAACCGACAGCGAGTTTTCACGAGCGCTATTGCTGATTTGATAGATTGCCTCCATCACGGCTGAACGGACCTCAGTCGGCAACGCACCCCTGATGGCTAAACTCCGAAACGATGGAATGATGTCCGGTTGGTTACAGAAAGCAAGCAGCTTAATCACCGACAATTGCACGGACGTGTCCGTATGTCTCTCAATTGTGTCCAGCAACATCTCAACTTCTCCCGCCTTCGCCATCAAAAACAGGATTGAAAATGCGTCATAGATTTTTTCGCGGTCTGCGCCATTCAGGTTCTGTATTTCCTTAGCGGCCAACCCTGAACCATTGAGGGCTGCGGCGATGTTACGACGTCGCTCCACTGACGCTTCGCGAAACGCGCGTGTGAAGGAAGCAGCACGATCAGGCTTGATTTCATAGAGCGCCAGGGCAGCTGTGTTTCTGACTGCGGCTGAGTTGTCATCAAACAAGTCAGTAATTAAGTTGAACGCTTCGTCTTCGTCTAACTGAGCAAGTTTCTGAATAGTCGTGGCGCGCTTTACGGGATCACCGCTCTTGAGGTCTTCAAGCAGAGCCTGGATTTTCGACTCGTCGCCGGAACACTGAATACCCTTTTCTGTTGCGACCAGGTCGGTCGACTTGCCAACATCTTCGTTCGCGCTCTGCGATAGCGAAGCCTCTGCTTCCAACCGGGAAAGTTCAGCCTGCAGCGCGGGCTCAAGACTTGTCTGAGGGTTGAAACGAATTGCTTGCGGAATGATTTCCGCGATCACCTGACCTGGCTGCAGGGCCTCTTCCAGACCATTTTCCGCTGCCAGCTCGTCAGATAAGGGAAACTGCCACGTTTCGAGCGGGTGGAGCACTTCAGCTTCGGCTTCATTAGGCGGCGTTGAGGGTTGCTTCACTTCAAGCTTAGTCTCGTTCGCGAGTGTTTCCACAAGCGCAACTTGCTGCGTCTCGTCTTCGACCGGCTGAACAGTCCTGGGTTTTTTCGCAGTCGACTTAACTGCTGCTTTCTCGTTGCGGCGTTTGGCTTTTGTCGCTGCAGGCTGGGACGCTTCCTGTGCGGCTTGAAGTTCAAGCTCGGCTAGCTGTTGTTTCGATGCAATCGCTTTGAGTTGAGACTGTGCCTCCATGTCTTTTCGCAGAGTCTCGAGTTGGGCGAGTAGCTGTTGTCCCTCTGTGGCCAGACGACCAGCTTCTGCTTCTGCCGCCTGCAGCGCGTTTGCGCGCGCGACGACGGTAGAGTCAGCCTCTTCAATCCGCTTGAGTTGTTCTGCTTCGAGTTTTTCGAGGGCCTCAATGTCTCGGAGTAATTGCTTTTCTTGCGCCTCGTTTTGCTCAGACTTCGCAGTCAGCTCATTGCGAACGACGGCCAGCGCCGCTGTTAGTTGCTCTTGTTCCTGCTCGGCACGACGCGCCTCGTCCTGAGCGGAGGCGAGCGCCTCTGCGAAACTTTGTTGACGTGCTTCCGTCTGCGCCCGGCGACGGGCTTCTTCTTCAGCCGCCAACAGATTCGCTGCTTCAGACAATCGCTGACATTCAGCTTCAAACTCGCGTAAACGCGCTTCAGCTTCCTGAATTTGACTAGACTGTTCCACTTCAACTTCTCTAAGAGCGGCGACGTCGGTGTTGAGCTGCGCAATTCTGGCATTACGCTGGTGTGCCGCCTGCTCAGCCGCGCGGCGCATTGCTTCCAGTTGCTCAACTTGCCGCTGTTCGTCCTGCTCGCGCTGTTGCGCCATTGTTTCCTCTAAACGAAGCTGTTCCGCGAAAGCTCGCTCGTGCGCTTCACTTTCCGCGTGGAGTCGAGCTTCCTCTTCGGCCTTCAGCCTTGATGCTTCTTCTGTCAAGCGCCTGAATTCAGCTTCCGCTTCGGCCATTCTTTGGAGTTGTTTTGCTTCGGCCTTCCGCAGCGCTTTGAGCCCAAGGCTTAATTGCAGCCCAGCCTCTGCTCGCTGCTGTATCTCCAACTCCATTTGATCACGATACGCCTCCAGGTCTTCCAACTGCTGAGCTTCTTCGGTAGCCAGCCGTGCCGCTTCGACTTCCATGAGCTGGCGCTCTTTTTCGGCGGCAGTTAACCGGGCCTCGGCTTCTTGAATCTGATTGGATTGTTCGGCGGCGCCTTCGCGAAGCGCTGCGATGTTTGCGTTGAGGCTCTCGATTTTCTCGTTGCCTTGTTGTGCCTCGCTTTCAGCGGCACTGCGCATGGCCTCCAGCCACTCCGCGCGTCGCGTCCCTTCTTGTGCCTGCTGTTGCGCGCGAGCTTCTTCCATGCGCACTTGTTCCGAGAACTCTCGTTGACTCGCTTCCGCTTCCGCTTGTAGTACTTCCTCTTCGAGCTTGAGTCGTACTGCTTTTTCAGCTAACCGTTGCGACTCAGCCTGCGCTTTCGCAATGCGCTGAATTTGTTCTGCCTCAGCCTTTCGCAGCGTTTCAATTTCCTCGTTTAGTTGTTGCTCTGCTACAGCGCGGTCCCTGGCTTCTATTTCAGCGGTACTACGAAATACTTCGAGCTCCTGCAGTCGCTGATTTTCTACGGCGACGCGCTGCTGTACCTCAGCCTCCATGAGCTGTCGTTCTTCTTCGGCAGCGGCTCGCCGCGTTTCAGCCTCTTGAATTTGCTTGGATTGCTCAACCTCAATTCCGCGAAGGTCTGCGATGTCTGCTTTGAGACTCTCGATCTTTTCGGTGAGTTGTTGTGCCGCCTGTTGAGCGGCGCTGCGCATGGCCTCAAACTGCGCGGCGCGCTGCTGCTGTTCCTCCTGCTGCTGTTCGGCACGAGCTTCTTCTTCGGTCTGAAGTCGTACTGCTTCAGCCAACCTTCGTGATTCAGCTTCGACTTCCGCGATGCGCTGGAGTTGCTCTGCTTCAGCCTTGCGGAGCAAATCCAACTCGGCATTGAGTTGTTGTTCTACGTTGGTGCGTTGATTTGCTTCGGCTTCCATCAACTGGCGCTTTTCTTCGGCAGCCTCCCAACGCGCTTCGGCTTCTTCAAGTTGTCTGGATTGTTCGGTCTCAACTGTGCGAAGGGACGCGATGTCTACTTTGAGACTCTCAAGCTTCTCACTGCGTTGTCGTCTTCCGTGCTGAGCGGCGCTGCGCATTGCTCGCAGTTGCTCTGTATGCTGCTGCTCTTCCTGCACCTGTTGCTGGATCCGGCTTTCCTCTTGGCGAACGCCTTCCTCGAAAGCCCGTTGCCGCGCTTCCGCTTCCGCCTCGAGACGGGCTGCTTCTTCAGCCTGAAGCCGAATTGCCTGTTCGGCGAGGCGTTGCGATTCAGCTTGCGCTTCCGAGATTCGTTTGAGCTGTAACGCCTCGGCCTTGCGGAGCACCTCCAGTCCATCCTGGAGTTGCTGCTCTGTTTCCGCTCGCTCCCGTGCCTCCGCCTCGCACTTGCTACGAATAGCCTCAAGCTCTTCCAGTCGCTTCGTCTGGTCGGCGGCGCGCTGTTTCGCTTCAGTTTCCAACAGCAGTCGCATTTCTTCGGCGGCAGCTCGACGCGCCTCCGCCTGCTCTCTTTGTAAGGTTTCCGCTTCAGTTAAGCGAATCTGTTCTTCCGCCAGGAGGCGCGCTTCCGCTTGCGCCTCTTGAAGTTGCGCTTCGGCCGTCGAGATGCGCCGGCGCTGTTCTTCTTCCAGCTTGCGCAACGCTCCAACGTTGATGTTCAGCTGTTCTTCAGTTTGAGTCCGAACGAGAGCTTCCTGCTCAGACCTGATCCGGATTGCTTCAAGCTCCGCCAGATGCGCCTCTTCCTCCTTTGCCCGGTGCTGGGCCTGCGCCTCAGCCTGCGCCCGCCTTTCTTCGGCAGCACGCTGGCGTTCTTCGTTCTCTGCTTGTTGGCGCTCTTCTTCTGCCTTCCTTAGGTTATCTTCCTGCTCCTCGAGCCGGCGTGATTCTGCCGTGGCTTCAGCGATGCGTTTGATTTGAGCTGCTACCGCCGCAGTCAACTCTTCCAGTTCCGTGTTGAGGCGCTGTTCTCTTTCGGTTTTTTGTCGCGCCTTCGCTTCTGCTTTATGACGCGACTCTTCAAGGTTAACGAGTCTAGCCTCGGCTTCGGCGATGCGTGTTACCAGCTCTGCTTCGAGCTTGCGCATAACCTCAATTTCAGCGTTCAGCCGTTTCTCTCTCTCCGCGCGTTGCTGTCCACCTAAAGTGGCTGTGTTTTTCAGTTCCTCTAACTCGGCGAGGCGGCGTTCCTCCTGCTGCGTTCGCTCCTGTACTTCGGCGCGCATCTCCTCGATCTGCTTTACTTGTCCGGCTTCTGTCTTGCGCAACACGTCGATGCCGGCGCCCAGTTGTTGGGCTATCTCCGTTCGCTGCTGGGCATCCAGCTGCGCTTGGGCACGAACGGCCTCCAGCCTGGCAATTCCTTGCTGTTCTGCTTCGGCCTGGGCCTGCGCTTCCGCTAGCGCCTGATTGCGCTCTACCTCAGCGGCCTTCAGACGCGCTTCTTTCTCTGAGTGTTGCTGGGCCACTCGAGCGGCCTGCAGACGAGCCTCCTCTTCAAACTGCCGGTGCGATTCTGCTTCAGCTTCCCGAAGACTAGCTTCCGCCTCTTGAATGCGCTGGACTTGATCGACGGCTGCGTTACCAAGAACTTCAAGTGCGGAATTGAGCTGGGCTTCTTTTTCAGCGCGGTGCTGACTAGCTGCCTCAGCCTTCGCTCGAATTGTCTCCAATAGTTCGAGCCTGGCTTCTTCATCCGCAGCACGCCGACGCGCTTCTTCTTCCGCTTGTTGGCGTTCAGTTTCCGCGGCCAGGGAGCGCGCTTCTGCGTCAGCCTTTCGGCGCGACTCGGCCTCTGAATACAGACGCGCCGCTTCTTCACTTAACCGGCGCGACTCCGCTTCGACTTGTGCGAGGCGCTCGATCTGCTCCTTTTCGGTCCGGCGCAGGGTTTCAAGCTCACCAATAATTCGGTTCTCGCACTCAGTACGCTGTCGTATTTTTGTTTCTGCGCGGTGGCGCGTCTCTTCCAGTGCAGTCAGCCGAACTTTGGCATTTTCCATGAGGGCCACATGTTCGTTCGCTTCCTTGCTGAGGTTCTCAATCTCAGCGCTGACTTGCTGTTCTTCGGCTGCTCGAGCCTGCGCTTCGCTCACGGCCGCCCTGTGGATGGTCTCCACCTCAGCTAGTTGTTTTGCAATTTTCTGAGCACGCTCTTCGGCTTGTTGGGCTTCTGCTTCAACCTGTTTGCAGGCCTCTTCACTCTGCTGAAGTGAGGCTCTGCTTAGTTCAATGCGCTTCAGGTGTTCTGCCTCTGCCTTCCGCAGAGATTCAATCTCAGCATTAAGGTGTCGCTCTGTTTCGCGTCGCTTTTGCGCGGCGGTGTCCAGTTCGCGGCGAACGCCTTCGAGCTCCGCTACCCTTTTCGCGTGCTCATCCCGCTGGCGACGGGCTTGCGCTTCGGCGTGCTGCTGCGTCTTTTCCTGTGCGGCCCGAGCCATCTCCGCTTGCGTGATGCGCTCAAGTTGTTCCGCCTCAGCCTTGCGCAGCCGCTCAATCTCTGCAACCAGCTGCTGCTCTTTCCTGGCGCGCCCGCGTGTCTCGGCTTCTGACTGGCGACGGATGGTTTCCAACTCCGCGAGTTTCTTAAGTTGCGCTTCTTCCTGGCAATGTGCTTTTGCTTCAGCCTGTTGTCTTGCTTCTTCCTCGACGCGGAAGATCGCGGCAGCTTCCTTTAGTCGCTTACTATCTTCAATCTCGGCTTTTCGCAATTTCTGGATTTCGCCACTCAGTTGCTGCTCTCTTTCGGCTCGTTCGTTCGCTTCCACTTTTGCCTGCTGTAGGGATTCCTCCAATCCCAGTAAAACGAACTCTGCTTGCTTGATGCGTTCGCCTTGTTCCACTTCGGCCTTGCGGAGCAACTCGATGGCGTCAACCAGCTGACGCTCTTTTCCGGTGCGCTCTCGCACCGCGGCTTCCGTTTTGCAACGCACTGATTCCAACTCAGCCACTAGTCGCGTCTCTGCGGCAGCACGCTCCAGAGCATCAATTTCGGCGCGTCGGCGAGATTCCGCTTCAGAACGCTGAACGGCTTCAGCCTCGTACCGCCGGCGAGACTCGGCGTTAGCTTCGTCGATGCGTTTGAGCTGATCTGCTTCGGCCTTGCGTAGAGACTCTATTTCAGCAGCGAGCTGCTTCTCCTTTTCGATTCGTTGGCGCGATTCAGCTTCGGCTCGGTTTTGGTTTGCCTCGATCGCCGCCGGTCTTTTCTTTTCGTCATCCGCGCGCTGAAGCTTTTCCGCCTCAGAGCGACGCCGCTCCACACTCGGTACTGCTTGTTTCAATGCAGCGCCTCCGTTTGGCGGAAACACATCCTGATCGGGTTGGGAAAACTCTTTCTGCTTTGCGTCAACCACTAACTCCGCGCCGGCTGGCGCGGAAGAGGTCGCGACACGCTCGGAGATGGACTGAATTGCCTTGGAGATCGCTTGTTGCAGCAATGCGTCCTGATTGCCGCGATCCAGCAGATCCTGCAGTGGCGCCATTGCTTCCGACTCGCCGATATGGCCTAAGGCCTCGACCGCCGCCTGTCGCACTTCCCAGGAGTTATCAGAGAGGGCCGCGATGAGGTATGGCGACGCCAGCGGCCGCCCCAATCCTGCCAATCGATGAGCCGCAGCCGCACGCCGGAGCGCCGAATCGTCCATTAGCAGATCGTGAGTAGCGTCAGCGAAGTCGCTCATGAACTGTTGCGACAAATCTCCCGTGGCGGATGTGAAGGCGGAGTTGAGGGGCGATGAAGAGACTTGCTCCATAAAATGATCCTACTTTTCTCAGAATCCGGGACGAGCACAGGAGATCCGGGATCTCCAGGGGAAGTCGGAGTGACTAAAAGAAACCGAACTTGAACGGCGCGGAGTTAACTACTAATTGGTTTGCGAAACTCGATGTGGTTAATCGATAGCTTCTTGGTTGTGCAGTCGGGTTGAGAGGAACTTTACTCGTTGGCTGGCGACCTTGAAGGCCTCAAACTCCGGATCCAGATCATCCAAAGCTTTAGGATTCTCGTTGATTTTGACTGGAAAATCAATACAGTTGTTCCAGAACCCCCAGTTTCCTAAGTGTTTTAGCTCGATTTTCAGGCACTGGAGGTTAGTTGGGCTCAGTCGGAAGGCTTTTAACGGGACGAATCTGTACCAGCCGCCACCGATCGGGCGAGAAAGGTATCCCGAACCAGAGAGTTAAACCTCTCGGGTTGTTCCTGCTCAGGCATCATCCGGCAATAGTCAAACACCTCGAGGCTGGCCCGAGGATTCAACTCTAGTAATGCATAAGCCTTTTCGAGCGGAGTCGTGGCGTCCTGTTTACCCCAAACCAAAACAACCGGCTGCGTGAGACGTGAGAAAGGAGATTGCGTGTCCGTGTTGAGGTAACCAGAGAGAAAAGCGGCGATTGCATGTTGAGCGCCTGCCTGATGGCTGGTGGCATAAAGATTCGCAACCAGCCGGTCGGTGACGCGATGATGATCGTAAAACAAGTTGTCGCGAGCGTAGTCTCGAATGCTACGTTCGCTGGCCATCACATTGTAGAAGGATGTGCCAAGCACCGGCGACTGCAGCAGTCCGTAGAACGCAGCTCCGGCCATACCCGGCCGTCGGTTTAGCGCATCGGATCCGGCGGGTCCATTGAGGATCATTGAATTGATCAACTCAGGATGTTCGTCCGCTACTCGAATCGCGTAGGCCGCTCCCAGTGAGCTTCCGATCACGTTTACCGGATAGCCTGACACTTCACGAATGAAGTCAGTAATCAGTTCGACGTAGAGATCGGCAGAGTAAGAGGCCGCAGCCGGTTTGTCGGAAAAGCCAAAGCCGAGGAGATCCAACGCAAAGACGCGGAAGTCCTTTGCTAGATCGTCGAAATTTTTTCGCCACATGAAGCTCGACGCACCGGCGCCGACGCCGTGGACGAAAACCAGTGGCGGCCCTGAGTTTTCCGCGCCCGAGGTCTTATAAAACACCCGACCATGTTTCCAGCGGAAGAAGCGGGCCTCGCCTCCCAGAGCACTTTCGTCGGGCTCATTCGCATTGCGTTGAATCGCGGCGTTGAGCGCGGCCAGCGCCGCGACCCCGGCGCCACCGGCAAGCATCGTCTTCCAGATGTTTCCTAGTTTGCCCATAGAACGCAGAGGCCAGGGGCCGGGGGTCAGAGGTCGGAGAACAGAATTTCTGACCCCTGACCCCCGATCTCTGACCCCTGCCTTTTAGACGAACGCAAAATCAAACTGTTCCTGGTGAACCGTCGGGTCGCTGCTGTTGATATCCACCGGCCCGAGATATTCCTCGATTTCATTCAGCACATCTCGTTCGGAACTGCGGAGCGCTTTTGCCACCTCGGGATGAATACGTAGAGTCGTTTGCCGGTTCTTTCTGTCCCCATTCATTGCCCTGCCGAGCGTTCGTGCTTCCTCAAGCAGCTCGTAGCAAATTGTCTGGGGCGACTTGATGAGTCCGGCACCCTGGCAGTATTGACAAGGCGCGCACAGCGTTCGTTCCAGCGATTGCTTCACGCGCTTTCGCGTCATGATCACCAGGCCGAAGTCGTTAAACGAAAGGACCTTGGTAGGAGACTTATCGCCGCGCAGCGCATCCTGTAACGCACCCATCACGCGCGCACGATTTCGCCGCTCTTCCATGTCGATCAAATCGAGCACGATGATCCCACCGAGATCGCGCAGCCGAATCTGGCGCACGATCTCTTCGACAGCCTCCAGGTTGGTACGCGTAATTGTATCTTCAAGGCGTCCACTACCGCGACCGACGAATTTTCCAGTGTTAACGTCAATTGCCACCAGCGCCTCGGTTTGGTTAATGACCAGGTAACCGCCCGACTTAAGCCACACGCGCGGCTTGATCGCCTTATCAATCTCGGCCTGCACACCGTAACTTTCGAGGATAGGACGGTCGCGAGTATAAAGCTTCACGCGTTTCACCATGCGCGGCTGAATGCGATTGATAAACTCAACGATCGCTTCGTATTCCTCTTCGGAGTCCACGCGGATGGCCGCAAAGTCGTCTGACAACTGGTCGCGAAGAATTCGTTGCACCAGATCCAGATCCTTGTGAACGAGCGTTGCCGGCTTCGACTTCTCGGCTGCGGCGCGAATATCCAACCAGGTCCTCACGAGGTAACGAACATCTTCACGTAAATCGGCTTCGCTGATTCCGACGCCGGCGGTGCGGACGATGAAGCCGCCCGAGGGAATGTCCTCGCTTCCGCGAATGAGCGTGATCAGTTTGCGCAGGCGCTGGCGCTCGCTGTCTGATTCAATCTTCCGGGACACGCCAACGTGCTCAACTGTCGGCATGTAGACCAGGAACCGGCCGGGCAGTGCAATGTGGGAAGTGATGCGCGCGCCTTTTTTGGCGATAGGCTCCTTCGCAATTTGAACCAGTATCTCCTGACCTTCTTTTAGTAGGTCAGTAATGGTGGGCTGCTGTTGCCGCTCTCTGCGCCCAGACCCTCTTTGACCACCGCGGGAATCGCCACGCCCGCTGCGCCCACGGTCGCGGGAATCACGTCCTCCGCGTGAATCGCGGGTGTCGCGTGATTCGCGGGCTGGGGTCGCCACTGCAGGCGCAGGCGCGGAAACTTCGTCCGACTGTTCAACGGCTTCCTCGACAGCTGCTACTTCTTCCGCTACAACATCGCCTTCCGGCTCGTTGCCATCTTCCGGCGCTTCTTCGGCACTGGAATCGGAGCCGGCGGCATCGACGTCCGTCGAGGCGCTCGCTTTACTGGGCCGACGGCGACGACGGCCACCCCTGCGCGTGGCAAACTCCGCACGCGATCCCGGCTCATCTACGCTAGCCTCTGCATCTGCATAACCATTTTTCCCAGTAGAGTCGTCAGACGCTTCGCCGTCGTCTGTCACTGGTTCCTTCGCAGCCTTCTTACTTGACGACCGCTTGGTCGGAGCCTTCTTCTTGGCTCCCAGACTGCTAAGAAGTTTTCCCATCCTGGATTTTTTGGTCGCGATGCGCTCCCGAGGTTGCTCGTCAGCTCCTTCAATCTCAGTAGGGTCTGCGCTGCTCGAGGCGCTCTCGACTTCGGCGTCGTCATCACTAACGCGCTGAAACGAGCCACTCTGGAGTCTGTTGTCTTCGAAATCATCAATGAAACTTTCGATGCGCGCAGCGATTGGCTCACGGATACGTGGTGCGTTGCTTCCTCCGGCTTCGCCACTGTCTCCGTCGTCCACTCGCTGGAACGAATCGTCACGGTAATCAACGCTGGAGATCACCGAGCCGACTTCAGCCGTGCGAAAGTCATCCTCCAAATTAAACTCGCTGGCGTGTATTTGATCGAATAGCCGCTCCTGAAGTCGAGCATCCTTAAACATCTCGCCATTAGCCGCGGTCTCTTCTTCGTCCACGATTCTTTCAATCGAAGGATCAGCTGCGACAAAAGGAGTATCTATGTCCTCTGCTCTGATTCGCGCTTGACCTGGAACAGGCGAGTCGTCCGCCTCAGACACGTCTCTGCCACCGCGGCGCCGGCGCCCGCGGCGGCTGCGACGTTTGCCGGAATCGTCACTTTCGGTCGCTGGTTCTTCAGTCGGCTCGGACGGTGGTTCGGCCTCAATCTCCGCCACGTCTTCAGGCGCCAAATCGCGCAAGGGTTCGACGCGCTCATGAGTAGCCTCTATGTGGCGCTCACGTTCGACTCGGGCCAGGGCGATTTGTTCAGCGGCAACGCGCTGGGCGTCTTCGACGTTACCCTTCTGCGATTTGTCGATAACTATGCGCTCAAACTCCTCTTCCTCGTCGAAGAAGTCGGATACATAAAGAAACGCATCGCGCTCGAGCCCGATGTCAACAAAGGCTGACTGCATACCGGGAAGGACGCGCATGACGCGCCCTTTGTAGATGTTGCCGACAATTCCCTGATTGCCTTCGCCGCGTTCGATATAGAACTCGCTAACCTTTTCGTTCTCGATGATCGCGATCTTTTTTTCGCGTCCGTTGACGCTCACTATTAATTCTTTTGCCATGTTGTGGTTGTTGTCTCCTGATACGTCTCAAGCGAACCCGTCAGCCGAGCGCGAAGGTCGAAAGGCCCGATGGCCTCTAACTTTGCATCGCGCATTGTCAGGTCTTCCGGGTGGCGCCAGACGTCACTCAAAATTGTGGATGGGCCGACGTGCGCTACAAGCTGAAAGGCGAGACGCACGGGCCACGGTTTAGCAAGACGGCAGTGCGTCTCGCCAGAAATTGATTTGCTGGAAATTCTCAGCCGGATATTGGGCAGTCGCGAGAGGGAAGGGACCTGCAGGCTTGACGACTGCGTTCCCGGAAGACCGCCCTTTGGCCAGTGATGAATCGATTGTCGGTCGCGTGCCGATTGAGTTGAGTCTGGATGTAGTTCACCCAAAACGCGACGGTCACTAAAACTAATCAAAAAGGAACCTAACTAGCCGCTTGTGCGTCCAGTGAAAGCTTTGCAACAGGGAGCGCCTTCACAATAACAAAGGCATTAGGACATCCGAACCGGAGCCGGGTGTGCTCGCGACCTGTTTGAACTCTCGCTGGATGTCAACGGGAACCTTGAAGTTCCCAACTTAGGGCCGACCTGGCCTCTGCGGCTTACTAAAAAGAGTTTGAAAGATGCGTCCGTTCAAGTTTGGACGATCCCTAAAAATTCTGACTCGCTTGTCGGGTGCACGGTGCTTCTCAACTCGAGCTTCCGTCGTGCAGCTTGTTTGTTTCAAAGGCTCGGATGGTTGAAACCAAATCTCCGCAGGGGCGAGCTAAGGCGAGTATAAACCCAAGCTGCGGCAAAAGCGAAGCGGTTCTGTCGTGCTAGTTTACAAATCTTCGCAACTGCACACTGATCGCGAAGCCGATGGCGATGAAGGTGGCGATCAACGAAGCGAGCCCGGCACTCAGTAGCGGCAGGGGTACGCCAATCACCGGCAATATACCCAACTCCATCCCGATGTTAATGAATATCTGGCACGTCATGCCCCCGACAATTGCCATGATCACCAGCATGCCCATGCGATCCGGTGCCCGTCTGGCGCCAGCGATCAATCGAGAAAGCAAAATCATGTACGCAAGCAACACCATGATGCAGCCGACGAATCCGGAATTCCCAGCAATTACAGCAAAGATGAAATCAGTATGGGCTTCAGGCAGAAACTTGAGACTACTCTGAGAGTGTGCTGCGCTCGTGTCTGCCCCCAGCAGTCCGCCTTCACCTACCGTGAGAATCGATTGCCAGGTGTTGTAACCGAATCCTTTCCGATCAGCTTTTTCTGGATCAAGGATTACGTTGATGCGTTCCTGCTGATAGTTCTTGATAAAGTGAGTCTTAACGCCTACCCAGTAAGCGAAGGGCAACAAGACGACTCCTAAAACCACAGCGGCGACAACGTAACGCATGCGGATCCCGGAGAGAAAAAGAACTATTGCAAGAATCGGCAAGTAGGTCAGCACTGAGCCGACGTCGTGCTCGAGCAGAATAAGAAAGATCGGCAGCGCTAGTATCAAACCGCCTATGGTCATCTCCTTTAGAGTAAGGGTGCCGGTTCGGTTTTTCCCGAAGTAGCGGGCCAGCATCATCGCTGTCGTTACTTTTACAAATTCCGACGGCTGGAACTGTCCGATACCAGGCACCTTGATCCATGCGCGTTGACCATTAATCTTGTAGCTAAATGCTGGAACGAGGACGATCACCAGCAGCAATAGACCGAAGATGTAGAACGCCGGAGCGATATTCAACAGCTTGCGGTAATCGTTGAAGGCAATCAGGAGCATTACCACTATCCCGATTCCCAGACCGATGAGTTGCTTTACCCAGAAGTTTTCGGTTGGGCTGGCATTACGGATCTGCAGGGCGCCAAAACACACCATGCCAATCGCCAGCAGTGCCAACAGCCAGTCGAAATCGCGGAGTCCTCGTTTTGGTATTATTGCAACCATGGGGGAAACAACAGTGATGAGTGATGAGTGATGAGTGATGAGTTATGAGTTATGAGTCAAACGCAACACTCTAGTCCCTCAATCGTTTTCACTCATTACTCAGCACTCATTACTCATCACTTTCTTACTGATTCTTTGCTACTGTCTCCGGCTTCTTTGGAGATTTGTCCTGCGGCTTAGCAGGAGTTTTGGCGACAGGTAAGGCGCCTGGCGGTTCTTCATTGCGTGTCTTGCGATAGTAGACGTCGTAGACTCGCCTAACTGCCGGCGCTGCGTTGATCCCGCCGAAGCCCGAGTTTTCTATTAACGCTACCAAAGCAATTTCAGGTTTGTACGCCGGAGCATACGACACAAACCACGCGTGGTCCTTGTTCTTGCCAACATCTTGTCCGAGACGAGCAACCTGGGCTGTACCCGTTTTGCCCGCGATATCGAATCCCGCCATGCGGATACCTGCGCCCGTACCACCGTTATTGACGACGCCCCACATTCCTTCGACTACGAGGTGATGGATGTCTTCGGCAATTGGCAGCACCTTTGGATTCGGTCGCGCGGAATCGAGCGGTTGAAAGCCGCGGCTGGCGCGGTAATCCGGTGTGCTTTCAGTGCCCACCGGTTTTAGTTCCTTAAGCAGATGCGGCACATAAAGCTTGCCGCCGTTGGCCACGCCCGAGATCGTTCGCAGCAAAGATATCGGAGTTATGATGTCGTAGACCTGACCAAACGAGGCGTAGACGGTATCGATATCTTTCCACTCGGAGTTCTCACCCTGGGTGCGTTTCTTGAGTTCAAGCGAAGGTGTCAGGTTGAGCACCTCATTCGGCAAGTCGATTCCGGTGCGCTTGTTCAAATCAAACTCTTCGACCATTGCCGTAATCCCGTCGAGTCCCATTTTTAGACCTAAGCGATAGAAGTAGCCGTCGCAGGAATGTGTAATCGCCGCCTTGAGATCCGGCGTACCATGATTTCCCATGCAGCGCGTGAATTTGTTTCCGACCTGAATGCCGCCGCCGCAAACGAGGTTTGAATGGTCGAGCGTGATTGCTCCCTGCTCGAGGCCGGAGACAGCCATGGGAACCTTCCAGGTGGAACCAGGCGGATAGCGGCTTTGAACGGCGCGATTGATCAACGGCTTTTGCGGGTCGTTCAGCACCGCCACATATTCTGCCCGTCCTTCCTTAGTGCCGATTCGCGAAAAGAGATTTGGATCGAAAGTCGGCGCCGAAGCGAGCGCGAGGATTTCGCCGTTATTCGGATTCATCGCCACAATCACGCCACGCCCGGTGGCGGAAGTTCGCAATTGCTCTTCTGCTACGAGCTGCAAATCCAGGTCGATTGAGGTAATCAAATCCTGACCCGGTTGCGGCGCGACAGTTTCGATCTCATCCTGGATGCGGCCGCGACTATCAACAATTACCTCTCGGTAGCCGTCCTTACCGCGCAAATAATCATCATAAGTCTGCTCGAGGCCGCTCAGTCCGATCACGTCTCCCGGTTTTAGTCCTCTATCTTTATAGCTGGACTGCTTCAACTGCTCCGGACTGATCTCGCCCACGTAACCAAGCACATGCGCCAACATTCCATCAGCCGGATAACGGCGCAACGGCTGTTGCTCGACACGCAACTCTGGAAACTCCAATTCGTGCGCCTCGACCCAGGCGATGTCGCCCTGAGTTGCGTCCTGCTTTACCAGGATGGATTCAAACGCCGGCTGCGAGCCGATTTGTTCAAAGCGATCACGGAGTATTTCAGGGTCAACGGTTAACGCTTCTGCCAGCGGTCCGGCAAGGGAGATCAGTTTGCGATCCCGCAAGTCTTCACGCGACAGGATGACGTTGTAGATCGGAGTGGAAGTAACAATCGGATGGCCGTCGCGATCGAATATCACGCCGCGAG
Organism: Pyrinomonadaceae bacterium; assembly: GCA_050747225.1. Taxonomy (GTDB): domain Bacteria; phylum Acidobacteriota; class Blastocatellia; order Pyrinomonadales; family Pyrinomonadaceae; genus PSRF01. Next base: position 13,038 of record JBOGOP010000025.1, on the reverse strand, counting down.
GCGCCGGTATGGGCAACCGTCGGCGGCGCTGATTCTGCGCAATCTCTGCGTAGTACTGTCCGCGGACGAGTTGCAGGTAATAGAGCCGGATGCCGAGTAAGGCGAGCAGCAGCACGACAAAACTTTGCACGATCCAAAGCCGGCTGCGGAGGTTTTGCGAGGTGTCTTCGAATTTCATAATGACAGAGGTCAGAGATCAGAGGTCGGAGATCAGAAAATCGACGATTAGCGTACAAGGGCGTAAGTCGGAGATTGCCGGTCTGACCGCTGACCTCTGACTTCTGATCTCTGACTTCTGTTTTTTCATCTTCTCAGCTTACTCGGGCCGCGTCGCGCGCCTTTTCGTCGCGAAGCAAAGGTACGGCGTTGGCGTGCCCGTTCTGTGAAAAGTGAATTCAATAAATAAAGAGCAAAGGTTCCGACAATGGTTGTACCTATCAACTGGTAAGACATCGTCTGTAGAAACGGCATGTTCGGCGGGTAACCCAGCGAGCGATGCCAGAAGACGTAGATTGCCGAGTCGATCACGGAAGCGGCAGCCAGCACCGGAATTCTCAGCAGCGTGTTTTCAAGGTTAACGCGGGTAGCGGCGAAATAAATCAAGTAGGCAGTAAGGGTTTTCGAAAACCCTCCGGCGCCGATTAGTCCACCCCCCGCTGCGTCGACGGCCAGGCCGGCGATGGTGCCAACGATCAAGGCCTGCCATGCGTGGCCCTGCAAAGCGATATAAACAACTACAATCAGCGGAAAGTCAATATAAGAGAGAGGGGAGGAAACCCTCCTTAACGACAACTGCAGAATTATCGCCAACGCTAATGCAACCGCAGTCTTAAGTTGAGGCATCTTGAAACAGTGACAAGTGGAAAGTGAAAAGTGAAAGGTAAAAAGGTTTTCTGCCTTTCACTCTTCACTGTTCACCTTTCACGACTTCTTCGTCTTATCAACGTTGGGGAGGGTCTGTTCGGGAGCAGGTCGCGATGGCGGATGATAAAGCAACACCGCCACGTCTTCGAGTTGATCTAATTTAGCGCCGGGCCGGATCAGAATCTCATGAGACTGTGTCGCCGAGCCCGGATTTACCTGCACAACCTCACCTATAGTTAGCCCCGGCGGATAAATGCCGTCCTGGCCGGTCGTCAGGATGTAATCGCCGACTTCAACTTTCTCGAGCCCGGAAACGTAACGCATTTCAACCAGGCCCTTTTCACCGAGGCCCCGTACTGAGCCAAGAGATCCCGAACCTCCGAGCTGTCCCACAATTGCGCCGGCGGCTGCCTTTTCATCAGTGATCATCATCACCTGCGCCGTCCACGGACTCAAAGCAATCACCCGACCAACTATTCCGCCTCCTGTAACCACCGGCATATTGAGAGTGATGCCGGAAGAACTGCCGCGGTTAATCGTGATGGTGTTGAACCAGATCGATGAGTCGCGTGCGATAACCCGAGCGTTGACGTGATCGAAACCCGTTTTCTCTTTTAGATTCAGGAGACCCTGGAGACGTTCGTTTTCGGCAGCCGCCTGCTGAGCGTTACGCAGCTCACGTTGGGAATCCGACAACTGTTGCTTCAACGCTTCGTTTTCATACGCAGTGCTGCGAAAGTTAACAATTTGTCTGACGAAGTTTGTGCCTGCCCCGCTGGCGCCAGATGAGATGCTTTGCACAGGAGAAACAAGCGCCTGAACCCACACTCTGAGCAAACGCTGCCGGGTGACGCTGTCGCGAGCGTCAACCGCCATGATCACCAGATTGGTCAACAGCAATAACGCCAGCCAGATGGGTGCACGCTGGCGAATCTCTTTTTGGGTACGAATAGCTGCCATAAAACCGGTGAATAGTGAATGGTAAATAGTGAATAGTAAGACCAAAGACCTGGCGTTTGCCGTAACAATCGTGAATCGCTTTTTCTATTTACTATTCACGACTTACTATTCACTGCTTTTTCTACATCCCGCTCGTCATTGTGTTTTCCCACTTTACTCGCTTGAGTAAGTCGAAGTCGGAAAGCATCTTGCCGGTGCCAAGAACAACCGAAGCCAGCGGATCTTCCGCCACGGATACGGGCAAACCAGTTTCAATTGAGAGGCGCTTGTCGAGGTTCTTCAAAAGTGCACCGCCGCCCGTCAAAACGATGCCGCGCTCGACTATGTCCGCCGAGAGTTCCGGCGGAGTTCGTTCGAGCGCCACGCGGACCGCATTAATGATCGTTGCAATCGAGTCGGCGAGTGCTTCCCGCACTTCCTCGTCCGACATTGTTATCGTCTTTGGAATTCCCTCGATAAGGTTGCGCCCGCGTACTTCGTAAGACAAAGGTTCATCCAGCGGATACGCCGAACCCAACTCAATCTTGATCGCCTCGGCGGTGCGTTCGCCAATCAGCAAATTATACTTGCGCTTGATATAGGAGATGATCGCCTCGTCCATCTCGTTTCCAGCCACGCGGACGGCGCGCGAGTAAACGATTCCACTCAAACTGATGACCGCGATGTCCGTCGTTCCGCCACCAATATCAACGACCATGTTGCCATGCGGTTCAGTGATTGGCAGTCCGGCGCCGATTGCCGCGGCCATCGCTTCCTCGACCAGATAAACTTCCGAAGCCTTGGCCCGGTAAGCGGAGTCTTCAACTGCGCGTCGTTCGACCTGCGTGATCTCAGACGGTATACCGATGACAACTCGGGGACTGACCCACGTCTTGCCGTTGTGCGCCTTGCGAATGAAGTGCTGCAGCATTTTCTCCGTGACTTCAAAATTAGCGATGACGCCATCTTTCATAGGACGTATGGCAACGATGTTACCGGGCGTTCGTCCCAGCATCTCCTTCGCATCTCGTCCTACAGCTTCAACCTGGTTGGTGACCTTATTGATCGCCACTATGGAAGGTTCTGACACGACGATGCCTCGCCCCTTTGCGTAAACGAGCGTGTTGGCAGTTCCCAGGTCTATTGCTAGATCACTCGAAAACAAGCTGAAAATCGATTTAAAAGCCATCTATTGATCTCTTCCCGTGAATATGAATATGAGAGCGTCGTCGGGTGGGCACCAGGTTCCCTTATGACTGTTCCCCCGGGGTAGAACAAATAGCGAGTTGTCCAGTTAGAGCGGTAAGCCCGCGGTGCAGTCACCATTCGCCAACTACTCGTAAATCACAAGGTCAGTACCAATTGACCAAGATACACTTATTTTCGATCTTTGCGCTATCACGAAAAGGCTTTTCCGTCATCTGTCTCTGAGATATTGGCGTGGGGACCGACTTCGTCCTGCGCTTTTGGATCTCTGGAGAGAGATGCGGAGAAGCGGATACAGTTTTTGTTAGCGGCCTTGGCCTCGTACATCGCCGTATCAGCCGCGGCTATCAGCTGCTGCGGCGACGAGGCGTGCATCGGGAAGGCGGCAACGCCGAAACTCGCGGTCAGCGACAGTTTCAAGTTGCGGCCGGCGTGAAACCGATGACGCGAAATCTTCTCGCGGATGCGTTCGGCAACCGTTCCGGCGAGTTCGATCTGGGTATCGGGCAATACGATTACAAATTCATCTCCGCCATAGCGAGCCACCGCGTCAGTGTCTCGAATGGACGACAGGATTACCGCGGCCATCTCCATCAGCACATGAGAGCCGGCGAGATGACCATGAGCATCGTTGACCCGCTTGAAATCGTCGAGGTCGAGAAACAATGCCGCCACAATGGAGCCATAGCGGCGCGCGCGGCGAATCTCATTAAGAAGAAACTGCCGCAAGTAACGGGCGTTGTGCAATTTCGTTAAGTCGTCAGTTTGCGACAGTCGCTCGGCTTCACCGATGCGCACCGCGTTCGTCAACGCGGAAGCCATGGGGAGAGACAGCGCTGAGAGGATCGCAATCTCCGCTTTTGTAAATGAGTGTCGTTGGCGAGTTCCTTCGAGCACGCCGAGAATTCGTTCGCCGCAAACCAGCGGGACAGCGATGAAGTATTGACCGCGTTCTTTTTTCTTAATCGTGCCCATCCCGGCGCTGGCGAGTCTGGCAGCCTTTGACTCTGAACCTGGCGGAGGAATTTCATCTCCTAACAAAAGCCGGCGCCAATCGTCCGAGGAATTAGCCACTGCTTCGTCAGCGGGATTGAGTGAGGCGACTGGTTCCAGGATCGCAACGTCGGGGCTCTTGGAATCCGAGAAGAGATATATCGTCCAGCGATCAGCGGCAACCAGTGGGGTTAGTCCGTTGAGCGCAGTTTGTGCAGCGGTGTTTTGATCGCCAATGAAGTGGAGCGATGCAACGAGATCAAAAGCAGCGCGCACCTTACTCGGTTTCATTCGCTCCGGAAGTAGCGTAGCGGCGCTTTGAGCCGGCGGACTAACGATGTCCGGAAGCTTCAATTCACCCGTCGCTCCGTGGCCCTCAATCTCGCGTAGAATCGCCGGCAGTTGTGCTGCCTTGTCTGCGATGGCGCGAAAGCCGAGCCGCTTCAAGGCAGCGCCATCAAGATTGCGCCAGCTCTGGCCATGAAAGCCGCTCAATTGGCGGCGACAGGCGATTAGTGGCGTGCCGGGCCAGGAAGTTGTTGCCTGCTCGATTGCACCATGAAGCTCGACCATATCGGCGCCGGGGACTACTTCGTAAAGAACCGCCAGTGGGACCTGATCCCAGATTTCGTCCACATTTTCATGGTCGGCCCGCCTCATCGGTGCTACTGTCCCAGCTTCGCGCAAGCCTTCGATTAGGGTCTTTACACCAGCGAGACGCAGTGCCTCGATCAGCTCGTAAGCTGGCGCCTCGTGCGCGTCGGTTAGAAGAATTACGTGCCTGGACATCGAAACCTTGATCCTTGGGAGTTTCTGCAATCTAACGGGTTCTGATCAACTTTTCCCGCGGCCCGAACTGGTAAAAAGCGACAAACGATAAGGAGTAACATTGCCGCGCGAGTCTTCCGCGTCGATGGTGATCTCTCCGGTTCCTGGGGGTGCCGTAACCTGAAGTTGAAACGATCCTTCGGCCGGTACGATGGTTTCGCGCCCCGCGGCCCGGATCGTTGTGCCAGGTTCTGAGCGACCACGAACCAAATAGATCTGCCCGCCGAGCAACTCCGCTTCGAGGTTTGAAACCGGAACGCGCGAACCGGTGCCTCGTGTAGCAATGATGAATTTCTTGGGCTCGCTCCAGTCACTCGTTTGTCCGCTGGAGGCAATCGCTCGCACGCGCCAGAAATAAACTCCTGGTCGTAGGTCACTCGCGCTGAATTCCGTCGACACCAGTTGGTCGCGTTCGATCACCTTGCCACCGTCAACGAAGAAGGGAGAAGTGGCCACCTCCACCTTGTAAAAACCAGCCGTTCCAGACTGAGGTTTCAGCCACTTCAAAGGAATGCTTGCTGAACCACGTCCTTCAACAAAAAACTTTTCCAGATCGCGCGGCAAGGCAGGCTGTGGAATTTCGAGCAGTCTCTGCGGCGGAGAAAGTGTTCCCTGAGGGTTGACTGCTACATATTCACCACCATGGAACGTCTTCGTCTCTCCGCGGCGATTTTTGGTTTCGATTGCACCGGTGTTGATGCGAATTTCTTCCGTACCCTCGGGCTTAACATCGAAACTTGCACGTGTCTGAGCGCTAACCTTGCTGCTCGTCTTTGGAGTCTCGACAACGTTAGTCGTTCCTTCCGGTTGTTGCTCAGTGCGCACGTCCATCTGTCCGCTATCGACTATCACGTGTACGTTGGTCTTCTTGCCATCATCTTCGCTGGCATTGTCGCGGACGATGATGGTGCTGTTTGGTCGCACCACCAGGGTCGAGCCGTCAGCCATGCTGACGCGGGCCCGCCCGCTGGCCTGCGTCTGCACGGTATCGCCGGGATAGAGTTCGGTGTCCGCGCCGGGAATAACCGTCTCGCGCGTAGCTGAGCGAATCACGCGCACGTCTCCTTCAAATGAGATGAATCGCGCCCCCGACGCCAGCTTCACGCCGGTACCAACATTTTTCAGGGGGTTGCCATACTTCCAAACGTAGAGGGCTCCGCCGGCAGCCATGCCGCAGAGGACCAGAAACGCGACGAGGAGGTAAACGACGCGCTTCTGTATTACCCACCAATCAAAAACAAAACGCCGGGTTTTTTTACTCATGCCTTAGAAGTTATTTGAAACTGAGGGGCAACTCAATCGCGGAAACGTCCGCCGACGTAATCGTGTCGCCGGGGATGGACGACTGATTAGGGAATCTGCCGGGTGTGGAAAAGTCGGGCAGCCAGGTTGGCAGCAGCTGTTCGGCACCAATACGGGACGTTTCAACAGCAAATACTACCAAAAGCGAATCTAGCACAGCCACAAGAGCTCGTTCAAGCAAGTCTTTTGGGAGTTCGTGATGTTGGGGGAGGGAAAGCGGGAACTGAGCCTCGTGGATGCGCAGCTACTTTTCATCTGAACTATCCGCCGATTCGTCCTCAGATTCGTCTTCAAAAGGTGAATCGAAGTCTTCTGGCAGGTCCACATCAATGTCCATCTCGGCCTCTTTTGGCCACATGATTGAAGCGGCCACGGAGGCGAGCAACACGGTCGCCACTACGACCAGTGAAATCCAAACGGGAATAACGAAATGGACAGCTTCAATCAGCATCTTCGCCCCAATGAAGGTGAGTACAATTGCCAGTCCCATTCTGAGGTATTGAAACTTCTCTACTACTCCGGCCAGCAGAAAGTACAACGAACGAAGTCCGAGGATGGCGAAGACATTGGAGGTGTAAACAATGAAAGTGTTGGTAGTGATCGCGAATATTGCCGGAATCGAATCAACTGCAAAGACAAGATCCGTGACTTCAACAATTATCAGCACCAGCAGCAGTAGCGTTCCCGTCAGTTTGCCATTAACCCGCGTGAAAAAACGTTTCCCGTCGTAGTGGCGCGTGATGGGTATGTAGCGCGTAACCGCGCGCACGATGGGATTCTCTTCAGGTTGAATGTCGGTGTCTTCCTGCCGAAACATCTTGATACCGGTGTAGACGAGAAATGCTCCGAAGATATAGATGATCCAGTGGAAGCGATTTATCAATGCAGCCCCGATGAAAATCATCGTCAACCGCATCACGAGAGCGCCGATGACACCCCAATAGAGAACGCGGTGCTGCACCTTTGCGGGCACCTTGAAAAAAGAAAAGATCAAGAGGAAGACAAATAGGTTATCGACCGAGAGCGAGAGTTCGATAACGTAGCCGGTCAGAAACTTCAGGCCAAGATCGGTACCCTGATACCAAAAGACGATACCAGCGAACAACAGAGCCACCGTGATCCAGACAGCGCTCCAGATCACCGCTTCGCGATATTTGATTACGTGAGCTTTGCGGTTGAAGAGTCCGAGATCCAGGCTCAGCATGAAAAGGATGAAGAGGCTGAAACCGATCCATAGCCCTGCTGAGTTGCCAATCGAGTCCATTCGTGTCGACTAAAATAGCATTCAGCAACGGAAGCAGCAATCGTCGGGTAAAGGCTGCCAGCTCAATGAAATTGGCTTCTGACCAAATGCTGGTGCGGTTGCACCTACATCCGGTCTCCTTTACAATCCGCCCTTTGTTAGAGAGGTAAGGAAATGCTCAAACAACTATCGCGGTTGAAACACACCAGCAGAATCATAGTCCTCGGCTTCGTACTCTTGATGGGCGTGAGTCTGATTTTCTTTTACGCGCCAAGGAATACGAGCAACGCGGAGCCCTCCAGAAGCACTACCGTGGTGGCTAAGGTTGCCGGCGACGAAATCACTGTTGCTGAAGTTACGCGCCTTAAAGATAACTACCTGCAAATGTTTGGCGGCCGCGCCAGCATTGCTCAACTGGGCGGTTACAAGCGTCTTGTTGACAGCATCATTCGTAATCGCGTGGTGGCTCAGGAGGCTGCTCGCCTTGGGCTTTCAGCAAGCGACGCGGAAGTTGCGGAGAAGATACGTAAACAGTTTTCCGACGCATCAGGTCAGTTTGTTGGCATGGAACGGTACAAGCAATCCGTGACCGCGCGCTACGGTGATATTGAAGCGTTTGAGCGAACCGTGCGCGACGAGATCGCCCAGGATAAGCTGAGGGCTTTCGTGACTGCTGCGGTCCATGTTGGGGATAACGAAGTTCTGGAAGACTACAAGCGTACGCACGCCACTTTTGACATCACCTATTCAATAATTTCCGTAGACAAACTTGCCAAAAAAATCCAGCCTTCGGATGAAGAGTTGAAGGGTTATTACGAACAGCACAAGAATGACTTCAAGATCAACGAACCGCAAAAAAAGATTCGCTATGTTTATGTTGACCAGGCAAAGTCTGGTGCAAAGCTTCAAATTTCAGACAAAGATTTACGCGACGAGTTTGACAGGATGTCACCCGAAAACAAGCAGGCGGGCGTCAAGGTACAGCAGATTCTGTTGAAGGTTGCGCGTAAGGATCTCGATGCGCAAGTGGAACAGAAAGCGAAAACCCTGATTGAGAAAGCCCGGGCAGCGAGTCCCGAGACTGCCGAGAAGGTTTTTGCCGATCTTGCGCGCGGAAATTCTGAAGATCCAGCAACGGCAAAGAGCGGCGGTTACCTGCCGCGGGCCTACAAAAAGAACCCGAATAAGATCGACGGGCTCTATGATCGAACGATCGATATGCAGCCGGGAGATGTTTCGGACATCCCGACTAAGTATGGCGGTAACTGGTACATTCTCCGTCGCGGCGAGTCAGTGCCAAAGACCTTCGACGAGGCGAAACCGGATTTATTGGCGTCGCTGCGTAACCGCAAGGGTTATGTGGCTGCGGCAAAAATTGCCGAGCGCGCCAAGAACCGTTTAAAGGAAACAAAGGACCCGCAGAAGGTTGCTCAGGAATTGGCCGCCGAAGCGAACATGACGCCAGGCGAAATGGTTAAAGAGACAGGTTTCATTAAGCCTGGTGACGACGTAAAGGGCATCGGCTCCAGTCAACAATTCGAAGCGGTGATCGCGCCGTTGAACAACCCTAATGACGTGGGTGACCAAACCGGCGTGAAGGGTGGCTTTGCCGTCCCCATGTTGATAGAGAGGAAAGAACCGCGCATACCGGAGTTTGATGAAGTCAAAACGAACATTGCTGATGTGCTTAAGCAACAGCGCGCAAAGGAGCAACTGGAACAAAGGGCCAGGGATCTTGCGGCTTCAGTGAACAGCGCCGCAGATCTGAAAGCGGCGGCCGAGAAGGCTGGATTTGAAGTTGCCACAGAGGAAAGTTTCAAGCTTGGCTCACCACTCGGAGAGACCGGCGCGAGTCCCGCCCTCGACGAAGCGCTCTATGCGCTGAAGAATGGTGAAGTAACGAAAAGCCCGATAAAGATTAGCAGTGGTTTGGTTGTTCTGGGACTGACGAATCGGCACGAAGCTGACCTCGCCGAATTTGCCAAGCAAAAAGAACAGCTAACGCAGACAATGCTTTCCGGTAAGCAAAGTCAGATTTACGAGGACTACATTAGCGCCGTTCAGCAGCGAATGAAGCAGGACGGAAAGATAAAGATTTACACGGACGTGCTGAATAAACTGGAAGAGAGTGAACCCGAGGTTGCTCCTCAACCGCAGCCGCAATTTCCAATTCCCGGCCAATAGAGTAAAGAAGTGATGAGTGATGAGTAGACCTGTTACGGTCACTCATAACTCAGTACTCATCACTCAGTACTCATTACTTCAACAACGGCGCCACCTGCGACTGCGCGACCGCTGTCCTGACCTGAAGTTCGTTGCCCGTCGTTGTAGCTTTCAAATTGTCCAGCGCGCTTCTTGCCAGCGTGCCTTTCGCTCCAGTCAACCGGTTAATAAACAACCCGCCAAGCTGTTTCAATCCCTCGACGGTGTCACTCAGGTTTTTTGCGGAGTAAGTGTCGACCGTGCGCGCCGTCAACATCAATTCCAGGTCAACGCTCGTCATTCCGAGCGTGCCATAAAGCTGACGGACTGCAGTCAACTCGCGCGCGATGGTATCGTTACTAAGACTCAGATTTTCGAGCAGCTTCGGCGAAACGTTGCCACCAAATCCCACAATTGCATTCGGGTCACGGCTGGCGAGGGCCAGCAACTCAGCGCTGGGGCGCTTTCCGGTTCTGGTGGCATCGATCGAGCCACGAACCGCTTCAAGATCACCCAGAACAAGCGTGTTGCTGTCGAGAGCAGATACAGCCAGGTCGCGAACGTTCATGTTCCACAAACCTAACAGTCTGAGCTGCCGATCAAGGCTGAAGATGTAAATCGTTTTGCCCTGATACTTCTGTTCAACATACTTTCCATTCGTGGCTAATCTGCCGGCGGCGACCATGGCTCCGGCGTTAAAGGTTCCGCGTGCCAGCGCCACAGTTGAAACTTTGGTAACGCCTTCTCGCGGATATTTGTAACTAAGGCCAAGGGCGATTTGCTCGAACGAGTGAGGGTCAAGACCAGTCTGCGTTTTGAACTTTACCAACTCGCTTGTGACTTCGGCTAACTTCGCTGGGTTCTCGGCCAGTAGTTTTGGCAACACCTCGTTGAACACGCGGCCGGAGTTAATGACTGCGACTGCGTCAGAAGGCGGTAAAGAAAACAATAAGCCTGGTGCTGCGTTCGTGCTGGCAGTCGGATGATTTCGCTGCGCAAGTCCGATCACGGAGACGGCAACGGTAAGCACGAGGGCCGCTGCCAATGATTTGAGAATAATAGATTTCACGATAACAAACCCCTTTCTTGAATTTTGGCCCCAGCGGAGCCACTGCCTTGATGTAACGCAACCGTTAGTTGCCATTCAGCCATCCCGAGGTTGGCCTCGGGTTACTCTCGCTCTCGGAACACTCGAACGGTTAAGAGTTCAAGCGGCTTTGCCCGAATAGTCGCTGAACCGAGCAACTTTCTGCACGCGCGCTTTCTGTACGAAAAGTGCAATTTGGGACAGACCAAAACTGAGTCATTGACTCAGGTGTTAAAACCTTGCAATACTAAATCAACCCTCTCGCGCTGCCAACGAGGTAGATTGGAATTGACATCAAACCGAGCGGCGAACAATAATGCGCGTCCTAAGATACACTACCTAAAATGACTGACGAAAAGATAATAACAATGGAGAGTTTCCATTGCGAGATGCTTGAGCTGGCCCTCCGGTTTTCGTCAGAGGACATGGATCAGGATGCTTTTTTGAAGTCAGCCGGAGTTGAAGACAAAGACGAATACACCGATGAAGACGGTAACTTTACGATGGCGTTAACCTTCAATGAGCACGAGCAAAGTACTGACTATCACGCCCACATGAGAGTTCGGTTCTTCAAAGATGGCCGAAACAGAATTGATCTCAGGTATCATCAATCTAAGACTAGGAATGAAACTGAAGATGACAAGCCGCCTCACGCAGAAAACTGTGCACAGTGGCTTGGGAGTTTCCTTGCGGTTGACAAAATGACCCCACGCATTAGCGCAGCATATACATTCGACAAATCGTTCGCACCTGTGATTAGTCTACCCTTCCCCCTTATCTCGTCCGAGAAAGCCTTAGCAGGATCATTGGTCACGGGTCTTTCAATTCTCTTTCCAAAGGAAGAGGGAACAGAGACGGCTGTAATTCAGACTGACGATGATGATGAAATGTTCCTGTTTTTTAATGCTAAGGCTGAATTAAACCTAAAACAATTTAGCTTGCTCGATGAGCTAGCCAGACTATCTATTCGGGTTAGCTCCCTCGTGAGAAAACAAGAGAATAATCGTGATAATTGAAAAAGAAAAGATAGTACATCACGACATTGATCCTATTAGCTTTGAACGCCCTTCGCGAGCCTACTGGTACAGCAAGAGGTGGAGTCGCGAGTTGCCCGAAAGTGTGCGTCTTAGCTTAGAGGGACTCCGTGCGATGAATCGGAGTTTAGAGCCTGAGGCAGTAGAACACGCTTCTGGCGCCGTTCTTGAGAGATTATGCGAGGTGGCTGACGCGGTGGTGCATATTACCCCGCTCCGTACACACAAGAGACAGGTGAAAGGATTCATCGCGTACTCTGATAATATTTGGGATCGAGCCTTAGAGGCACGATCAATTAGTCGCACAAGGACTCATACCCAACCAATTGTTCTCTCAAGAGATCGCACTCCAACCGCAAAAGATGTTTTGCGAGACTTAGATAGTATGTTGGAAGAACAAGTAGACGATCCGGACTTTCAGCATCGTCCGACTAAGTACGCCCATGAACTGGCTCACCAGATCATAGAAAGCTCATATACTCACGACATCGGCGTTCCTCCGGTTCCCGCAATCGCTCCAGACGGAGATGGTGGTCTTGTTGTGGAATGGAAAACTGGCAACCGAATAGTACGGCTGATCATTTGTGCTGACCAAGGCGGAAAGAGCTATATCTATAGTAGGGAGCCCCATCGTTCGCTTGTCGAGCGTTCTGTATCGGGATTGGTTCTCGCCCAACAGCTTTCTAGGATATTTGTTTGATAAAGCGCCCTCACAATCGCAATGCCGGATATTTCCCCTTTCGAACACGATAGCCTGTACAGAGGAATAAAAGATCAAAGGTGGTTTGCCGTTCCGAGCGAGGGATTCAAACTACGACCCGCAAACAAAAGCAGGCGGCGTCCAAATGAGACCGCTCTTTCGGTAATTGTATCGGCGAACTGCACAAAACACGTTTGCGACGCACGGCAACACACATGCTTCGGTGAATTTGTACTTGAAACATCCGCTGTGGTTCGCCGATGGCGAGTGGAATTAACAAGTTCCAACCATGCCCGAATACATGGTCTTCCGTTACATGGAAGCGATGAGGTAGCCATTGAAGATGCCGCTACGGATTTAGCCGCTCTTATAGTGTCCGTTCAAAATCGCCCTCAATAAATAAAACAGCTCCACGCCCCAGTTTTATTTCAACATATCCAGTTCAAGCCTTAGAAAAACTCTGATCAAGTTTATGAAGACTCTGCATTAAGCCCGCGAAGCGCGGCGATAGCATAAAGTCATTATGGCTGACAGAAGGAAATAAGGCCTTGGTCCCTTAAGAACGTGGATTATGCTGGTGTTAGCAAGAACAACCTGGCACAGAGCCACATTAAGGAGACGAAGGCCATGAAAAAGTTTA
>JBOGOP010000024.1:0-34570 GCA_050747225.1 Pyrinomonadaceae bacterium | reverse complement strand
CTTTGGGCGTCAAGCCGCCCAAGGCGAAAGCGGTGACAGGTCACCGCACTCCAAAGAGTAGCGTCGGCAGAGCAGCGGGATTGTAACTGTAAGACGACGGGTTAACCAGACTGCGATTCTCCCAGACACCAACTATGCGCTAACATGCCGTCTGCAATTTCACAAAACTTGATCAACTACCTAAGAGGAGGATTCGCGATGAAACGGTTCGGCCTTCCGCTTTTACTCGCTTTGCTCACGTGCTTTGCAACCAGTGTGACCCACGCACAGTCTCGGACCGCCGGTTTCCCCTCAGGAAAAATCGTTGACCTTTCCTACCCGTTTGATTCCTCGTCCGTTTATTGGCCCACGGCCGAAACGTTTAAGCTGGAAAAAGACTTTGAGGGCACTACCGAACAAGGCTACTACTATTCGGCTTACCGCTATTCGGCCGCAGAACACGGTGGAACTCATATCGATGCGCCGGTGCATTTTGCGAGAGGGCGAAACTCAGTCGATCAAATCCCGCTCGAGCAACTCATGGGACCAGGCATCGTAGTGAACGTAACAAAGCAGTGCGAGAGGAATCCCGATTATCTTGTCACAGAAGGCGACTTTAAGAATTGGGAACAACGGCATGGCAGGATAGCGGCGGGCACCATTATTTTGCTCCGCACTGGCTTCGGAAAATTCTACCCCGATCGAAAGAGCTACCTCGGCACCAACGAGCGAGGCGCCGCGGCGGTTGCAAGTCTTCACTTCCCGGGCCTGCATCCTGATGCGGCGCGCTGGTTGACGCAAAACAGAAGGATTAAAGCTATCGGGCTCGACACCGCCAGCATTGATTACGGACAATCAAAGCTCTTTGAGAGTCATCGCACTCTCTTCGCCAAAGACATTCCAGCGTTCGAAAACGTAGCCAACCTGGATAAGCTTCCCAACAAAGGTTTCGCGGTCATAGCCCTGCCGATGAAAATCAAAGCCGGCAGCGGTGGGCCTCTTCGCATTATTGCTGTGGTCGCGGATCGAAAATAGTCCCATGGATTTCGCCGGCAACATCGATTGGTTTCCCATCAAGTTGTCCTTCGCAGTCGCGGGTGCAGCGACGCTGATTGCGCTCGTGGCCGGCTCAGCGTTGGCCTGGCTGCTGGCGCGCAAGCGATTCCCCGGCCGTAACTTGATCGACTCTTTGATCACGCTGCCACTGGTGTTGCCACCCACAGTCCTCGGGTACTACCTCCTCGTTCTGCTTGGTACACGATCATCGTTCGGCGGCTTTTTGTATCATCGCTTTGGTATCCGACTAACGTTTACTGTCGGTGCTGCAATTATTGCCGCTACGATTCACGCGCTGCCACTGGTGACCAAGAGTCTTCGCGCTGCATTTGAAAGTGTCGACACAGAACTCGAAGCTGCGGCCCGCACGCTGGGTCTTGGCGGCCGAATGATTTTCTTTCGAGTTACTTTGCCGCTCGCTTCGCGTGGCGTCCTCGCTGCCACAGCCCTGGCCTTCGCGCGTGCACTAGGTGACTTCGGCGTCACAATTATGATAGCGGGCAACATTCCCGGCAGAACGCAAACAGCTTCAGTAGCAATCTACGATGCGGTTCAGGCCGGACGAGATAATGAAGCATTTACGCTGGCAGTGATCGTCTCATTGATCGCCGTCGTGATGCTTTATTTCATCAATCGCTTTGGCAGGCTGAGGTGGTAATTTTATCCGCGGTGTTTTTGAGAGGTGGGTAAGTCGTTGAACGCCGCTACCAACGCCCGCGCGCGATCCGAGTCAATCGAACTCGACCACAGACCATCTTTCTTTATTGAAGAACCCACGATGAACGCGTCGGCGCCCGGATAACTGGCTATGTTCTCGGTTGTAATTCCCGAGCCCACGATCGTCGGCACTGAAACCTCCCGACCAACTGAATTCACTTCTTCGGGGAGTGCCGGCTGGCCTGTGGAGATACCGGTGACGATTACGCCGTCAACCAGAAAAAACTCTGCGGCCTTTGCCGTTTCAACGATATCAACGTCGGCCGTAATCGCATGTGCTGAGTGTTTCTTCTTTACGTCAGCAAAAACCCGAATATGGTCGGCACCGATTGCACGTCGATATCGCAACAGCTCTCCAGCGGATGCCTCGATTAGGCCTTCATCTGCAATGTGTGCGAAGAGGTAGCCTTCAACGCGGACGAAGCTCGCACCGCACGCGAGCGCCACCGCGAGGGCACCGGAATTGGCGCCGGCGAGCACCTGAACGCCGAGCGCTAGCCCAGTTGCTTGCCTTACTTCCGCGCCGATAATTGCCATCGCCGCGGTGATTTCAGGCCCGACACTCGTTTTCATGTAAGGCCGGTCGTGGGTGTTCTCTATTATCAAACCGTGGAATCCAGCGTCTCTGTATTGGCGGGCGTCGTTAATAGCCATTGACGTAATGGCTGCGATGTCGAGCTTGCTTGACGGTGTACCGGGCAAGGCCTGAAGGTGAACGACTCCGATGAGCGCCCGCCGAATGCCAAACAGCGTTTCGATAACTCGTAGGTTATCCACAGGGATTCCTCTCTTCCGTCCTGAGCTGAATGGTTGATTGCATTAATCCGGTGTGACTTTGCCATGAAACGGAAGTTCGTGGCAAAGGTCGAATCTGAAGAAGCTACTGAACGCTAAGGCCGCCCGACGTTAGTTCGGACGGCCTTCCTGGAGTTAGGTTACCGGATTAGTGTTCGGCCGTTTACCCAAGGAACCCTTTAAATTTCGCTTCACTGGAAACGTAACCGGGAAATACCTGACTGAGGCTCGCAGTGCCCAGGTGACGCTGTGCGATCTCTCCAAAGACGTCGCGGAAGTCGGTCGTTAACGCCAGGTCCCGACCCTCGTATAACTGATCCGTCTTCAGCCCGGGCCACTGACCGTAAACCTTGCCACCACGAACGTCGTTGCCGATAACAAACATTGCGTTCGCATGACCATGGTCGGTGCCGCGACTTCCATTTTCTCTGGCGGTGCGGCCAAACTCCGACATTGTCAAAATCACGACATCGTCCATCCGCTTTCCCAGGTCGGTGTAAAGCGCGGCGATCGCATTACTGAACTGTTGGAGCAGATTGCCAAGCTGCCCGCGACCGTTTCCTTCGTTGAAGTGAGTGTCCCAGTTCAGTCCGGGCGTGTCGGTGAAAGCCACTTCCAATCCGACGCGCGCCTTGATCAATTGCGCAATCTGTAACAGCGAGTTCCCGAACGGCGTGCGCGGATACTGTGCTCCGTTCTCCGGCTTGTATTGCGCCGGATTAACTTTCTTCATGTAGTTAACCGCCGCGAAAGTTTCTTTACCGGTTCCTCCCAGAAGATCATTCACAGTTTGATCGTAGATTGCTTCAAAGCCGCCCTGAACACTCGCTGAGCTCTTCCCGGCGCGAATTGAGAAATCCGCCAGGTTCGACATTGCCAGCGTCGGCGCCTTTCCCTGCATTGCTCGCGGCGTCAACTGCGTCATGGACACGGCGCGGAAAGGACTGCGTTCCGAATCAGGTTTGCTCTGCAGATAGCGATTAAGCCACCCATCGGCTGTAGCCTTCAATCCCGGTGTTGCCGACTCCATATAATCCTGCGCGTCGAAATGGGAGCGTGTGTTATCGGGCGAACCCGCCGCATGAACTATGGCCAGACGCTTCGAATCCCAAAGCGGCCTAAACGGCGCCAGCGAAGGATGGAACCCAAAGAAACCGTCCAGATTCACTACGGCCTCAGCATTCCCCGCCTGGGGTTTCGCGATCGCGATCCCTGGCCGCAGATCGTAGTAAGCGCGCTCGCCATGCGGCACCACCATGTTTAGTCCGTCCACGGCGCCACGCTGAAAGACTGCGATCAGCGTTTTGCGCCGCCCGCCCGCTAGCAGCTCACGAGTTTGACCCAGCACCACTCGCTGGAGGAAGGAGGGCGCGGCATTCATCAAACCAAAACTGGCTAACGCAACGCCTCCGGACCTGATAAAAATTCTTCGATTCATAAGAACCTCGTGAATTGTGAATCGTAAATCGTAAATAGATTAAAGCACTTTCTATTTACTATTCACGATTTACTATTTACTGTCTTTGAAACTCCGGCGAACCCAATATCAATCCCACAATCTTCGTCACTGGATCGGTGATGTTGGCATCCGCTCGAGCCAGCTGCTGTCGGGGACCACGCTGCCTGAAGGGCGGCTCGCTAGCCAGGGACTCGCTCCCCATGCCATCGTTCGATCCCGGCGTTTCCACGGTCATTGCGGGGGCAACTGGCGCGGCTTGTTCATTTAGTTGTTTCAAGAGCGCCTCTTTGGTTTTCGGAGTAATGTCTCCGGCCACGATCAAGTCCAGGAATCGATCCATCATCTGAGGTTTGTTCAGCGACTGCCCTGCCGCGTCACCAACAAACTGTTTGAGGTCAACACGCGTTCCGGGAATACGATTGCTTGCCAGCGTCAGGCCAAAATTCAGACGTTCCAGAAGACCACCTGTATTCACCCAGCTTTCGGCGAGATCTGAATAACCGTTAGGCGTCTGAAAACCGTAGAGAGGTTCGCCCATGCGGGCGATCCATTGATGCAATTGTGGGCCTCCAGTTGTCTCGGCGCCCAGCGTCCTGATAGCGCTAATGGTCAGCTCGAAAGGCCGCTTGATCTTCGCCCGGTAAACGTCCGGAGAATTAAACTCCGGCGAAAAGAAGACCATTCGCAGCATTTCACGGATGTCGCCATCGCTTTTGGTGAACGAAGCAGCAACGCGATCAACCAGCCCCGCGGGCGGGTTATCCGAAACGAAATGGCGCACGAGCTTAGTGGCAATGAACTTCGCGGTCGCTGAGCTATGCGCGAGGATATCGAGCACCGCAAGGCCATCTTTGATTCCGCCCCCCGCAGGAATTTTGTGGCCTAAAACAATTTTTTCGCCGTCATCGTGCGTGCGCGGATTAAAGAAAAACTTTCCCGCGTTTTCGCGCAGCATGTCCGCACGTGGTCCGTTCAACATCGCCTGGGTGGCGGCGCCGCCGCCGCGTGGAGCGAAGATTGTCCAACCGGTAAAGCAGCGTGCAACTTCCTGAACATCTTTCTGCGTGTAACCTCCGTCAACGCCCAGCGTATGAAGTTCCATTAGTTCACGCGCGTAGTTTTCATTAATACCTCGTTTCTGCCGCTGCGCGTTTTCGGGCTGGGGTGCGCCGTCACGATTGCGCTGCAGCAGACCTCCGAACAATCCGCCACGCGCGCGCTGTCCGGCGCGCGGCCCTGTTTGTGCGTCGGGACTAACGCTCTGGAAGTTGTCGAGGTAGAAAAGCATTGCCGGACTCTGCGCAGTCCCGAGCAGCAGATCTGAAAACTTTCCCATCGTGTTGGGACGGATGGTGTCGCGATCGTAAGCGGTGAGGAGCCAGCGATCAGCGCCTTTTCCGGCAAACACATTGAAGTGGTTCGTCCAAAAATCAACCATCACTTCCTGCAACTGTCGCTCGCTATATACCGCCCGCAGAATTCGCGAGGCTTGCAGCTCTGCCGAGATACGCTGCGGTAGCTGCAGGCCGTGCTCCTGATAATACTCGCGTAGCGCTTGTCGATATTTTTGGTTGTCGAGCGGGTTCACATTATCGTTTGGTTTGTCAGCATCCCGCTTCTCGTCGGTGTTAGCCTGCATTTCCGTTCCATCGCCTGCCGGCTGACTCGACGCGGTATTCCCGCCGCCCTTCGCGCGATTGTCTCGAGCAGCAGCAAGTTCGGCGGGCAATTCACCGCGGCGCTCCATCTGTCTTATCAGCTGGCCTGGTTGTGGAAACTTCTCGTAGAGTTGCGCCGCGGTCATGTTCAGCGTCGACAGATCCTTAACTTTCGCGTCGGCAACTGCGTCGCTGATCTTTTGCGGACTAAGTTGCTGATTGATGTAGTTGTTCAGTCCCATCGCCCTGACGCGCGCGACATCTCCCGGCCTGGCGCCAAATCCCAGCCGGTTCAGAACATGCAAAATGCGCTGGTCTTCATTAAGACTGTTCCTTTGTGCGGTCGGCGTTTGCTGTGCGCTAACACCGGACAGGAGTGTGTTGAGAAGTAATGCAGACGTCGTGACAAACGCGATCGCACGGCTTTTGGCTCCGCTGCGACGAGAAATCGAAGTAAGCTTTCGGCTTTTCATACGATAATTTCCCAACTTCGTTGATTGTTTCGGGGGCAAGGCTCAAAAAATAAAGAATGTTGTCCTTCGCTAACTTAGACGCGCCTTCGCCCGCTAAGGTCTAAAAAAGGCCGCAGTGAAACCGTCCGGGCATTGCAAAAAGGCTTTCATAAGCGCAGCTAGCTGTCCGCTGCTGAGCCATTGCGGGTCAAAGCACGCCTTACTAAGCCTCGGATGTGAACTTTGAATGGGACGAGGACAAGAACCGTGAGAACATTCGTAAACACGGTATTGACTTTAATGACGCATGGCAGATATTTGAAGGCCCAACGTCGGGTAGTGGGTCAGTGTGGCTTTTGCATTTTGGAGCTGGGAAACCATTCGCATTATCTCCCTGCGCAAGGCATCAAGGCATGAACGTGAGAAATTTGAAAAAGAAATCTAAAACCGACTGGGCGCGAATCGACCGGATGACGGATGACGAGATCGACTTCTCAGATATTCCGCCATTGGATGACGCGTTCTTTGAGAGAGCGATAAAAGTTTTGCCGAGGGTTCGAGTTGACCGGATCGACTTGATTGAAGCTCGAAACTATGCAAACCACATTTTAGACAAAAAATGGTCTCACCAGAAAAAGAACATGGCACATGACGCCTTCAACACTGCTTTGATTATGTCCTATTGCAGGCCATTCAGCATGAGATACGACCTCGATGAAAAACGTGAATCTCCATTGGATCGATATATCGGAGAGGTTCTGACCGAAGAAGCAGAGTTCAAATTGCACGCACGAATAAAAGAGTTGCGTGACGAAACCTACGCGCATTCAGACGCGCGTTCGCATTTGTTTCCGGGAATGGACTACAGCAAAGGCGTTCACTTTTTCAAAGCGGAGTTGAACCTGCCTAAGTGCGAAGTTGAGCTTCTCAAAAAAATGATTGATAAGTGGATCGAGTACCTCGATGAACAGATATCGATAACCAAACCTCCGGCTTTCCTCATCGCACCGGCTTCGGAAAGCTGACTGGCGATCTGTTGCCCTGCGTATCAACTGCGCGAACGCCGAAGAAGTAGTTATCCTTCGACATTCCCTTCATCGTGAAGCTGGTTACATTGCCGACCGCTCGCGCGTTAGTCCAGACGGGCGAGGTAGTATCACGCCAGACAATTTCGTAACCGGCCAGGTCGGGTTCCTTGTTAGCGTCCCACTTCAAATCGGTGTCGTTGGTTAGCCGCGTCGTAAGCAGGCCGACGTTCTTCGGCCGCGCCGGCGCGAGCGCGAGCGTTGCTAATGAAGCGGCGTTGACGCGAGCGACGTTGGCGATGTAATTGAAGTCGTCAAACTGCGGCAGGTCGCCATACTGCACACCGTTGTCAATGCGCACATTCTGATGCTGGTGGCGATAATTCTCATTCGGCTCGGTAAACCTGACAGCCGAGAACCCGCGTTCAAGAAACGGAATGTGATCGCCGCCCCGCAAGTAACGATCGCGACGGTAAACCATCATCACTCGCATGGCGGATACATAGCGTTCGCCGGTCTCTTTGATGTAGCGGGCCAGTTGCCGCGACGCCGAATCGTTCTCGCCGCCGACGCCACGGCGCACGGTAGCTTCTTCAGGCTTCTCGCTTGATGGCACTCCTTCCGAGAAGACGCGCACCGTATGTGCGTCGCGAACACCGTTGCCGCCGAGCGAATTGCCGATGATGTCGTTAGTGAACATCGCTTCGACATCTACTCCTTTTTGTTTCGCCTGCTCAGCCGCATAGGTTGAACCAAGCAACCCCTGCTCTTCTCCGGCTACGGCCATGAAAACAATTGTTGCGTCAAACTTGTACTTCGCCATCACGCGCGCCATTTCCAGAACGGCTGCGGTGCCTGAAGCGTCGTCGTTTGCACCGGGCGCATCGCAGGTGGCGTCGGTAGGGCTGGTGCACATCGAGTCGTAATGGCCACTGACAATGTAGGTGCGCGCCTTGGATTCAGGCTGCGATCCTTTAAGCGTCGCTACAATGTTTGTGATCATCGTCGGTTCGGGAACGCGCGCGGCTTTGG
Source organism: Pyrinomonadaceae bacterium (assembly GCA_050747225.1). Classification (GTDB taxonomy): domain Bacteria; phylum Acidobacteriota; class Blastocatellia; order Pyrinomonadales; family Pyrinomonadaceae; genus PSRF01. Next base: position 26,397 of record JBOGOP010000024.1, on the reverse strand, counting down.
GTTGTTCGAAGGTTTGCTTCTCGACAGTCATTCGGCCGCCGGATTGTTCTGCGGCTTTAGAGAATTCGCTGAACAACCAATCGCGCGCCGCGCCGATGCCGCGGTTTGGGTCCGTTTGCGTTGAAAGCGTGTTGCGCGTGCTGAAGGAAACGAGTTTGAGAATTGTCCGTTTGATGTTGCGCGCGTCGATCTCCCGCACGATCCGCGCGATTTGCTGTTGTCTGGCGGACGTCACTGATGGCGACGGCGTTTTTCGAGCCCCACCTGTTTGCGCAGTTGCTGAAATGATCAATAGCACCTGAACGGATACTGCGATTAGGAGCGGGGCAGTTGCGGTGGTTAGAGATCGGGCGCTGAGAATCATCGGCTTCAAAGTCACTTTTTTAGTTAAGAATACTGCGTTGTCAGCGGCGTGCGCCGGGATCGGAACCTTCTCGATAAGCCGGGCTGAAGGTCCGCGTGGTGTGTTCAGTCACGCTGGGCATTGGTTCAAGACGCGGCTGAAATTGCTGCCGCGGCGGCATTTGCGCGTTCGTTTGGGTCGAAAGTCGAATCTGATTCGGCAGCTGATAGATTTCACGATTCATGGAAAGCACTTTCAACCAAAAACGGAGCATCATCGCGGTGCAACCAAATAAGGTGGCAAGACTGAAGACAACTATCCAGGCAATCGCGATCGGATTAACGCCCCTTCCCGCCAACTCCGACGCTCCGCCAAATGTGATCCCAAGTCCGATCGTAATTGTTAACCCCATCACGACCGCCGGCAGGCCTATCTTCATCGGTTTGACCACCGGCGCCGGATAGCTTTCAGGGACCATCGCGAGATTCGCTCCGCAGCGGTTGCAATACTTGAGTTCGACTGAAATCTCGTTGCCGCAGGATTGACAATACATAACGCCTCCGGTGACCACGTCCGAAGTTCTTAAATGCTCTCGGGTAATGTACCACTCTACAATCTGGCAGGACAGACTTCCAGTCTGTCCGATAAGACTGACAAGCAAGCATTCCTGTCCTACAACGAAAAGACTGAAGAGTTTGTTTCCTGGGTCACTGAATTCGGTAGGCGCGGTTCTTCCAGATAACAATGACGACCCCGTTCAGTTGTGCGGCTATGGTACGAAGACCCGGCTCATCGGCGACCAGCGCGCGAAACTGATCCGAATCGCGCGCTACACGAACTGTCGCGCGGGAAGACTCGTAGGCAGTATCAACCCAGGCGCCGCCTTCCCGAGTGAAAGTTCTTCCCATCACCGAGCGAGTTTCCACCTCGCCGGCCTTCTTATTCTTATCCGCGCTGGGGCCACGTCCGCCCATGACACCAGCACCACGCTGACTGGCAGAACTGGAAGGTTGCGCCGTATTGCTTCGGGAACGATTAGGACCGTGCACGTCATCTATTTGCACCTGGACGCGTTCGTCTTGATCGCGTAATTGATCCTCGCGTTTTGCTGGCTGTTCCTTTGCGACCTCCGCTGATTTTTCTGCACCAAGTAGAGGCGCTGGCGGAGGGGCCGCCGCTGATTTTGGTTCAGGAGCATAAGGTCGCGACTCGCCAACGGACGCTACTTCTGCTGGTTGTCCCGAATCCTTCGCCCCCGCTGCTTTCGCCAGACTGGTGTCGGGCTTTAGCGATTCCTGACGCGCCTGGAGGTTCTCTGTCTCAAGGACAGTTTTCTCCCTGGCCTGCTCCTCAGCCGTTGTTGACCTTGTTTCATTCTGAACTGTCGCCTGCGGCTGAGCCGCGGAGTTGAGTTTGGAATCATCATTGTTTTGGACTGCCTGCGGTGCAGCGACCACCCGTTCATTCTGGGCGACGAATTGACCTCCCTGTCGTTGCTTTAGCACCACCAAACCAATCCCAATAACTGCAGTCAGCACCAACGCCGGGATTGCGTAACCCAAAACTTTTGGCGACAAGAACACACTTAGTTTTTGCCAAAAACCCGCGCCACCCTTTTGCTCAGGAACTTCAAAGCGATTGGCTGTCCCGGCAGCCTGAGTCAAACTCACAACGATGCCGCGGCACGCCTCGCAATCGGCGAGATGCTCCGTGTATCGAGCGCGCGCAGGATCTGGCGCCACCCCTTCCGCGTAAGAATTCAGCTCGTCCGCATCGAGGTGCGCAGAAGAGACTCGCCGTCCGTCTTCACCATCGGACCGACTCCGCCACAGATCCTTACGCTCTCGCGCAAGCGACCGTAACAGGAGATCGACTTCGTTGTTGTTGGCTTGTTTCATCTGGCTAATTCTGTGCCCTCTCAAGAACGCTTCCACGCGTGCTTGCTTGCGCCCGAAGCATCAGCGAACGGGTATTAATGTTACTTTCATCCTGCAACTTTATTTTCTTTCTTCATTAAGACCGGTTCAGTCGCCAGCAGGGGCTCGATATCCGCCTCAAGGTTAAGCGCCACTTCGGAAAATGCCCGTTCTGTCTCAGGCTGAGTCCAGCCCTCCTGCTCGATCAACAGCCTCTCAACTTGCTGTCGCAATTCAGCATGAATGCGGGTGAGCCGGCGACTGGCAGTGGCTTCGTGTACACCAAGCACCGCTCCCGCTTCGCGCAACCGCAGGCCGTCAAAGTAGTAAAGCTTAACCAGCAACCGATCCTCTGCGGACATTTGTCTGACGGATTCCGCGAGCGCCTCTTGCATCTGCGCGCCGGCCAACTTCGAAGAAATTTGCAGTTCCGGATTTGCAGTCGCGCCGTGTCCAGACCAGGTAGTCTCTTCCTGCCCATGCTGAATGATTCGATCAAAATCTGCGTCTTCTTCGGTCTGGACCAGCCTGGACTGCTTGCGATGTTGATCAATCGCGAGTTGCGCAACAACCGCTCGAAGCCATCCGGCCAGCGAACCGCGACCGGAGTAGTACGCAAGCTTGCCTGCCGGCTTTCCGTCATCGCGAAGACGCAGGCCGTGTAGTTCTGCCCAAATGGATTGCGCCAGATCTTCCGCACCTTCTTCATTTGAACTTGCAGAACGCGCCGCCGAACGAACGGTTGCCGAGAAGCGCTCCACCAGGTCCGTCCAGGCCTTTTGATTTCCCTGTTCGCAAGCGACAATTAGACATAGATCGTCCGCCTGAAGCTTGTCGATGAAGTCTTGAATAACTTCCGGCGAAGCGTGCGGATCATCCCTCAAAATGTACTTCTCGACCGCGGACTTGACGCGGGAGATCAGCATTTCAACCGTCAGCCCGTGATTGTCCGTGGCGCGCCCAAGCAAGCGGCGAGCGCCATCGACAAACAATTCTCCGATTTGGTCTGGTCTTTGACTCACGGGGGATCTATTTAACCGCCTGCGTTCTTTATGCTACCACGTCGAGCTCCTCGTGTGACTGCCCGCGGAAGATTGGATGTTCCCCGCGATTTGAAGTTGCCGCAGGTTTCCAGCCTTTCTCAGTAACTTTGACACACCTTTATCGGTGGGCTAGATTCGGCTTTCAAAGAAGCGAGCAATGCGCCTTCGCTGATCGCCAAACACTTATCACGATTGAATTGCGAATACGGAGACGGGCCGCCAACGAGAAAGGCCGGTTTTCAATGCTAAGAGTGACTGAAGTATTCCGCTCGATTCAGGGTGAATCGACCCATGCTGGGCGTCCCTGCGCTTTTGTGCGTTTGACCGGATGTCCGATGCGTTGCGTCTGGTGCGATAGCGAATATACGTTTACCGGAGGCGAGTATTTTACCCTTGAAGACGTGATGAACCAGGTGCGCGCGTTCGCTTGTAAGCTCGTTGAGGTAACGGGCGGCGAGCCACTGGCGCAACGCGAGGCCTTTACCTTGATCGAACAATTGTGTTCCGAGGGGTTTGAAGTACTGGTTGAAACCGGCGGCTTCGTTTCAACCCAAGGGCTTGATCCGAGGGCCCGAATTATCCTTGACGTGAAATGTCCGGCGTCTGGGGAATCAGACCGCAATCACTGGCCAAATTTGGAGCGCCTGCGAGCTGACAAAGATGAAGTGAAGTTTGTAATCATGAACTTCGAGGACTGGAAATACGCGCTGGAAATTATCGAAAGATATGAGCTAGATCATCGCGCTAAGGCAGTTCTTGTTTCGCCGGCCTGGGACGCGGTGGATCTAAAGAACATGGCGGATTGGATTTCTGCCAGCGGGCTCGACATTCGCATGCAGTTGCAACTTCACAAATATATTTGGGGGCCGGAGGCACGCGGGGTCTAATGGGTGGACACGACGAGTCAGCTTATGCGGCTTCTGAATCGGCCAAACTCCACGGCGCCCAATTGCGCCTGGCAGTTTGCCTGGTGTCAGGAGGTATGGACTCGTGCGTGACCGCGGCGATCGCGAATGAAGAAGCTGACGGCTTGGCGTTCTTACACGTGTCTTACGGACAGCGAACCGAACTGCGCGAGCGTCGCGCGTTTGAGGAACTTGCAGAGCATTATGAGGTGAAGCACCGGCTGGTTGTCTCTCTTGAACATCTCGCGCAAATCGGCGGCTCGTCTTTGACGGACAAAGATATCGACGTCACCTCGGCGGGGCTTGGGGGCCCCGGCATACCAACAAGCTATGTCCCATTTCGCAATGCTCACCTTCTGTCTATTGCCACCAGTTGGGCCGAGGTGATCGGTGCGGATGCGATTTACATCGGTGCAGTTGCTGAAGATTCTTCAGGTTATCCGGATTGCCGGCCTGAGTTTTACCAGACGTTTCAGCAAGTGATAGACCGCGGAACGAAACCCGAAACTCAAATTGAAATCCGGACGCCGGTCATAGCATTGAAGAAATCTGAAATAGTGAAACTGGGCCTGAGACTCGAGTCACCTTTTGAACTTACGTGGTCCTGTTATCGAGATTCGGATACCGCTTGCGGCGACTGTGACTCCTGCGCTTTACGACTGCGGGCGTTTCGCGCAGCAGGTGTCATCGATCCCATTCCATATCTGCTTGACAGCAAGCGGTTTGCTTATTAACTTTAGGTCGATCCCGAGAACCAATTACAACCAGCAACGGGACCAGAGCATCCTATGGACTCTCCCGTATTACCAAGTCACCAGAGCAGTGCATATCCTTTGGAGGAATCTTAGATGTTTCGCAGATATTTCTTACGTCTCCTTGCCAGCGCAGCGCTCATCGCATCAATCGGCATTACTGCCTCTGCACAAGTTGGCCAGCTTCGGGGGCACGTTACCCTGAGGCAGGCTGACGGTACGGTGGTTCCTGCCGCTGACGCCACGGTCGATGTGTTCCGGTTAGACGTGACCGGCAAAGCTAATGCAAAGACCAACAAGAAGGGCGAGTTCATTTTTGCCGGCTTGATTTTTGTAGGTGATTACGTAATTGGCATCAGCATGCCCGGCGCGCAACCTACTTATCAGCCTGGCGTGAGAGCTGGAAGAGACGTTGACTATGCGATTGAGATAACTCCCGGCGATGGCAGACGCTTAACTCTCGAGGAGATAAAAACGCTGATGGGGAACAAATCTCCTGCCAGCGGTGGTGCCAAGGAAAGCGCTGGAGACAAAGCCAAACGAGAGGAACTACTCAAAAAGAACGAGGAAATAGCGGCAAGCAACGAAAAGGCGAAATCGTCCAATGAAATAATTGGCCGGGCGTTCAAAGTTGGGAATGATGCCCTCAAGGCAAAGAACTACGACGAGGCGATCGCTCGCTTTGATGAAGGACTACAGGCTGACCCGGAACATCCGGGCGCGCCGGCATTGTTAACGAACAAAACTATGGCCCTCAATTCTCGAGCGGTGGATCGATATAACGCTGCCATTAGGGCAACGGATGACACCGCCAGGAGCTCCGGTATGGAGTTGGCAAAGAAAGATTGGACTGCGGCTAAAGAATCAAGCGCCAAGGCCGTAGCCATGTTAAAGGCAGCGTCAGCGCCAACCGATCCGACCGAGGCTAACAATGCCAAATTGAATTTGTATTTTGCGCTGATTGCCAGAGCTGAAGCTACACGCCTTTTCGTCACTAAGGTGGATCAGAGCCAGACGGATCAGGGTGTAGCTGCTTACCAGGAGTACCTGGCAGCCGAAGCCGATCCAGTCAAGAAGGGGAAAGCCCAACACGACATGGCCCAGATGCTGTTTGACTCCAATGTCTTCGACAAGGCGCTGGTTGAATACCAGAAGATCCTTGAGACTAATCCCGATGACCTTGACGCACTACTTCGCTCCGGCCAAGCGCTTTTCAACATCGGTGCCATCAACACCGACAAGGCTAAATATCAGGAAGCAGCTAACTATTTGGCGAGATTCGTCGATAAGGCTCCGGATACAGACCCGTTTAAGGAAGATGCGAAGGCTATCCTTGCTGCCCTGAAAGACCAGGAAAACGTTAAGCCAGAGAAAATGGCGACCCCAGCGCGTCGAACGCGACGCCCATAAGGAGTCCGCATCGCCAGAAAGGCCGCACCGGGAGGAGCTATCCCGGTGCGGCCTTAAACTTTTGTTCCAGCAATATGAGATTTTGCCGGCATTTGAGTTCGAAACCCTTCACACCATTTCCCGCGATTTGAACTCATGTCGAACTACTCGAGTTCGCCCTCGTTCACCGCTTCAACCTCGATATCGCTCTGATTCCTTAGAAAAATTGACCTTGACAGCTCGGACGATCAACTTGTACTATTCTTGCCCAACGGTGTTAGCCACCGTTCCGCTGTGTCCTAACTTCCAGTCTGCTTAATCTTTTCTCGCGAATCGCAGGCCCATCTTGTGGATCTTCTCTTAGATATCTCAACACCGGGGTACAAATGTCGGCCAAATTAGGCGAAATTCTCGTTCGGGAGAATCTCATCAGCCCGCAACATCTGCGCGAGGCACTTGACTATCAGCGCGAGCACGGTGGCCGGTTGGGGTTTAACCTTGTCAAGTTGGGGCTGGTCTCCGACGACATGATAACCGCCGTCCTCTCGCGGCAATATGGCATCCCTTCCGTGAATCTGGAGCTCTTCCAGATTGACGCTCAAGTTCTCCACCTCATCCCTCAGGAAGTGGCTCAGAAGTATTCGGTCCTACCCCTCTCTCGCGTGGGCGCCAGCCTAACGTTGGCAATGGTCGATCCCACCAACGTCTTTGCGATGGACGACGTCAAGTTCATGACTGGGCTTAACGTCGAGCCTGTGGTAGTCGCCGAGGCGAGCATTCAACAGGCAATCTCCAAGTACTACGGTACTTCCAAAGAGATTGAGTTGTCTGCGATGGGTGCGGATGAGGTTGCCTTCGACGGCGCCGTCGCCAAGAACGCCAACGGCGGAATCACCCATGCCGATCTGGTTTCTCTTGATACGATCGACTTCGATGTTGACCGCACCGAAGACGTCGAAGTACTTGAAGACAACGAAGAGATTGACCTCACCACGCTCTCCCGCATAAGCGAGGACGCGCCGGTCGTCAGACTGGTAAACGTGCTCCTTGTCGACGCGCTTCGCCGCGGGGCGTCAGATATTCACGTTGAACCATACGAGAAAGAGCTTCGCATTCGTTTCCGTATTGATGGTGTTTTGTATGACGTGATGCGGCCACCTCTCAAAATGCGTGATGCCCTCATTTCACGCGTTAAGATCATGTCCAAGCTCGACATCTCAGAAAAGCGGCTGCCGCAAGACGGACGGATCAAGATTAAGGTCAAGGTTGACGCGCGGTCGCGCGAGTTGGACTTTCGTGTTTCCACTTTGCCGACGCTGTTCGGCGAGAAGGTTGTGCTTCGTCTCCTTGATAAAGAGAACCTCATGCTCGATATGACGAAGCTTGGTTTCGAGCCGGAATCCCTCGTCAAATTCCAGCGGAACATTGCGAAGCCTTACGGGATGGTTCTGGTGACTGGTCCGACTGGAAGCGGAAAAACGAACACTCTCTATTCCGCACTCCAGTCTCTCAATACCGTTCAGACCAACATCATGACGGCCGAGGACCCGGTTGAGTTCAACCTCATGGGAGTCAACCAAGTGCAGATGAAAGAGCAAATTGGATTAAACTTTGCTGCGGCCTTGCGCGCTTTTCTTCGCCAGGACCCCAACATCATTCTGGTCGGCGAAATTCGAGACTTCGAAACCGCCGAGATTGCAATTAAGGCCGCCTTAACCGGCCACCTCGTACTCTCTACCCTCCATACTAACGATGCACCCTCCACAATTTCCCGCCTGATGAACATGGGCATCGAGCCATTTCTTGTGGCCACCAGTGTGAACCTCATTCAGGCTCAGCGACTCATCCGTCGCGTCTGCAAAGACTGCAAACGCGAGACCCCCATGCCACCAGAAGCGCTGATGGAAGTCGGCTTTAGTGCCGAAGAAGCCAAAGCGCTGAAGACCTTCAAAGGAAAGGGCTGCTCTACTTGTAACAACACTGGTTACAAGGGGCGAATTGGTCTTTACGAAGTGATGGAAGTCAACGATGACATCCGCGAACTCATTCTGATCGGCGCTTCATCGCTGGAGTTGCGAAAGAAAGCGATTGAAGACGGCATGATCACCCTACGCGAGTCTGGACTGCACAAGATTCGCGCCGGATTAACTACTCTCGAGGAAGTAGTCCGCGAAACAGTGGCCTAAGAGAAAGAGGAATCCTATGTTGCGAACATTTACTCTGTCACTATTAATGTTGGTTTCACTCGTAGTCATGCTCCCCTTCGCGAGCTCCACAGCGCATGGCCTTCGGCAAGGTTCCGCCTCTCAACAACAGCGCCGCTATCGGCGTCATTCGCGCGCCTGGTGGCGTCGTCACCGCGCTCGCATCCGTTTGCGCCGCGCCGCTGCCCTTGCGCACCGCAGCTCTCCGCTTGGTCCGGCCCTCGTCAATTCAGCCATCCCCGACGCTGCCTTAACCCTACCTAAACTGCCGGCGGGCTGGAACAACGCGACCTTGGCAAATGGTGGCGAACTGAAGTTTCGGACGGAAGGCAGTGCGACCATTCCCGGCCAGGGCACTCTCGCAGTTGTGGCGAAAAGTCGTCCGAACCCCGCTTACCTGACCCAAAAAGAACAACGCACCATGCTCTCTGGCGTGTCCTTTTCAGATCTGAGACGGATCGCAATCGACAAGATGATCAATGCTGGCGGCTGGGTAATAAACGATTACGAGCGTCAGGTTAACGGCGCCCGAGTTTTCGTAGTGATCGCGCAAACTCCCAGTGATGGCCGTTCACCAGAAAAGGCCTGGAACTTTTATTTCGCCGAGGTCGACGGGAAAATCTACAGCTTGACGCTGAATACGCCGCTGGAGTTTTCAAACAAGCTGACAGTCGAAGGCGAGAAATTCATCTCGTCATTGACAGTGAAAGCCACAACCAATGCTCAACCAACAAACAAATAGAGTAGTTAACAGGCCCCCTTTTTCGAACTTGGTAACCTTCCCGTCAGGAGCACTTCTCGATGTCACTAACTGATACCGCCACACAATTATCCCTTTCGGAGCTGCTGCGAAAGCTCTCCGAACTTGGCGGCTCCGACCTGCACATAACCACTGGTTCAGCACCACAGGTACGCGTCGATGGACACCTGCGGCCACTCGAAAATTACCGCCTGATGACTGCCGCCGACACGAAGCAATTAGCTTACTCCGTTCTCACCGACGCGCAGAAGCATCGTTTCGAAGAAAACCTCGAACTCGATTTTTCGTTTGGAGTGAAGGGCCTCTCACGCTTTCGCGCCAATTTGTTCAACCAAAGGGGTGCCGTGGGGTGTGTGTTCCGCGCAATCCCTTACGAGATCAAGGCATTCGAAGATCTAGGACTTCCGGAAATAGTTAAGACTTTGTGCGATAAGCCGCGCGGCTTAATTCTCGTCACTGGACCAACCGGTTCCGGTAAATCAACCACCCTTGCCGCAATGGTCGATAAGATCAATCGGGATCGGCACGAGCATATTCTGACGATCGAAGACCCGATCGAGTTTTTGCATAACCACAAGAGTTGTCTGGTAAACCAAAGAGAGGTCAACGCAGACACGCACGGGTTTGCCAACGCCTTGCGAACGGCTCTACGTCAGGATCCTGACATTGTGCTGGTTGGCGAAATGCGCGATCTTGAAACCATTGAATCAGCCCTGCGCATCGCGGAAACGGGCCACCTCACGCTCGCCACCTTGCACACAAATTCTGCAGCCTCGACTATAAACCGCATCATTGACGTTTTCCCGTCAGATCAGCAATCACAAATTCGCGCTCAGCTTTCACTCGTGCTGGAAGGGATCCTTTGCCAGGCTCTGCTACCGCGTGCGGAGAAAACCGGACGCGCCATGGCGCTTGAAATCATGATTCCCAACGGCGCTATCAGAAACTTGATTCGCGAGGACAAGGTCCACCAAATCTACTCAATGATGCAGACCGGCCAGGACAAATATGGAATGCAGACCTTTAATCAAGCGCTGGCCACGCTATATCACAGACGCCAGATCACGCTGGACATCGCGATGCAGCGATCCTCCAACACCGATGAACTAAAGGAACTGATCGAGCGAGGATCCGGCCTCAACACCGGCAACGGCAACAAACAACACCCGAGTCCCTATGCCCAGGGCCGGCCAATCGGAACTCGACCTTCGGTCAACAAATAGACTTAGACTCTGGAGCTAATAGCTATGCCTACCTATGTATTCAAAGGCCGCAACCGGCTAAACGAAATTGTCGTCGGCGAACGCGTTGCCGATAATCGCGACGCCCTGCGACAGATTCTTCGTCGCGAACAGGTCACTCTCACGTCCGTGAAGGAAAAGGGTCGCGAGATAGGGATTCCGAAACTTGGCGGTCGTAAGAAAGTCAAATCAAAAGAACTCTCGATATTCACGCGACAGTTTTCAGTGATGATCGACGCCGGTTTGCCTTTGGTCCAATGCCTTGAAATCCTCGCGCAGCAGCAGGAGAACAAATACTTCCAGCAGATACTGCTTCAGGTTCGACAGGACGTTGAGGAAGGCTCAACGTTGTCGGCGGCCATGGCCCGGCATCCGCGTGTGTTTGATCAGCTCTACTCCAACATGGTGGAAGCGGGCGAAACGGGCGGTATCCTAGATTTGATCCTGCAGCGTCTCTCAACCTTCATCGAAAAGATTGTAAAGTTGAAACGAGACGTAATCTCCGCATTGATCTATCCGGTCGCTGTGATCGTGCTCGCCGTTGCCGCAGTTGCAGTAATCATGGTGGTGGTCATTCCGCAGTTTCAAAATATCTTCCTCGGCTTGCTTGGCCCGGGCGAACAACTGCCCCTGCCCACGCGAATTGTCGTTGGAATCAGTAACTTCCTAGCCGGCTGGGGCGGTCTCGCCGTGCTCGTTGCGATAATTGCTACAGCAGTTGGCGTTCGTTTTTACTATAAGACAACCAGCGGCCGGAAGATCATTGATCGAATCCTCTTGAAGCTTCCGGTGTTCGGCAAAATTCTTCAGAAGATTGCGGTAGCTCGTTTCTCACGCACACTCTCAACGTTGCTTTCTTCTGGTGTACCGATTCTTCAATCGCTCGACATTACTGCCCGCACCGCAGGCAACATTGTTATCGAGGAAGCTATCATTAGCGTCCGCAGCGGAGTGGAGCGCGGAGAAAGCTTCGTCGATCCGCTTAGGGCAACCGAGGTCTTCCCAAACATGGTGGCGCAGATGGTCGGCATCGGTGAACAAACCGGCGCGCTCGACGCGATGCTCGGCAAAATCGCTGACTTCTATGAACAGGAAGTGGACGCCGCTATTGCCAACTTACTGACGCTCATGGAGCCGATTCTGATTGGTTTTCTCGGTGTCACCATCGGTTCGATAGTTATCGCTATGTATCTACCTCTGTTCACGCTGATTGGCAAACTGAGCGCCGGACACTAAGTCCGACGGTGTTATTATTGATCGTTAGAGTCTTCTAATGATTAGTCACTGAAAAGGGCCCGTACAAACGGGCCCTTTTTCATTTCTAATCGCTTTAAATGAGTTTGTTATCTCCAGACGCGCAATCTAAAACCGGAGACAAATGACCATCGAAAGTTCATCAGCGCCCGCCCGAGTGCGTTTGTCTGATCAGGGAAGCGTCAGTTGAGGATTTTTCGTCGCTGTAGTGCTACGGAGCACTATTGCACTGTCGCCGTTGAAATAGAATTACTGCCGAAGTTTGGTACCCAGATCCGGGCGCCGTCGAAGGCTAGACTGAACGGGCTTTTGCCGGTGGCATAGGTAACCAGAACTGAGCCGTTGTCGGGGCTTACTTTCGCGACCGTGTTGTCGCCGTTATTCACTATCCAGAGGTTGGCTCCATCGAAGACTATCCCGGCTGCTCCGTCACCTACCGAGAACGTACCAAGAGTGAATCCGTCCCTTGCACGCAGCTTGGTAACCGTCTTACCAAAGTAGTTCGTTACCCAGATATTGACTCCATCGGATGCGACACCGAAGGGGCCTTTACCCACTGAATAAGTGCCTAACACTGTTCCGTCCGCACTTACTCTGGATATCGTGTTGCTGAAATTGTTTGCCACCCAAATACTGGCGCCGACACAAGCCAGGCCGACTGGTCGCTTACCTACGGCAAAGGTCCCTAGATTGGCTCCGGTGCTCGCATTCAGCTTGGTGACGTTATTGCTGTTGCGGTTGGCGACCCAGATATTGTTTCCGTCGTATGCGAGGCCGCCCGGGCCGTCACCAACTTTGAAGGTGCCCACAACCGCTCCGGTGGCAGGACTGATTTTCATTACGTTGTCGCTGAGTAAATTCGCAACCCACAAGTACGAGCCGGCATAGAGCAATGCCACGGGGCGTTTCCCGACAGCAAACGTACCCGCCACGACTCCATCGTTAGCGCGCACCCGAGTCACCGCATCGGTGAATTGAGTTGCTACCCAAACATAGGTGCCGTCGAACGCTACCGCTTCTGGTCCAGCAGTTTTTGTATCGGTGCCCAGGGTGGTCTCGGCACCAGCGACAACCATCGAGCTACCGCCGGAGGGACTGCTGGTCAGCGGAATTTCCGTCATCGGCTGCGTCTGAGCACGACTGACTGATGGTGTTAGCACTGCGATTGCCAGGACTACAACTGAAGTCAAGACTCGCGATCGTGAAAGACTCATTTGGCGCCTCCATTCTGTTGCGGCCAGTCAACCCAACCTATTGTTTTTACAATCCAGGCAGGTTTTGACATTCCCGGACAGCCGCCCCACCTTTCAAGCGGTTCATTGCCATACTTAATGACACCGATATGATTCGTTTTGTCTTTGTCTGCTTTCGGGTCCGGGTCTGTAAAGCCGAGCTTGCGCCGGATCAATTCCATATCGGCGGGATTGCCCGTCAGCAGCGACCAGCCCCGGCCTATCTTATGCATATGCGCATAGTGGGCCAGGTGGTCGGGAGTATCCTCCTCAGGCTTCAAAGTAAACGAATACATGAAGATGTCTTTGCCCATGCGATCGCCAAAGAGCGTTTGCACCTTCACCAGATTCCGGGTTATCGGCATACAGATGCCTTCACACTTTGCGTACATCATGTTAAAGATAACGATCTTGTCCTTGATTAGATCGTCGTAGAGCCGGACCCTTTCTCCTGAATGGTTAGTCAGAAGAAGGTTCGGAAAGTATCGCTGCCTGATCCGCTCTCGCGAGGGGATCTCCTGAAACCTCGGATTCGACTCCGTCACTTGTGCATGCGTCACAAGGCCGCCGACAAAGGGGGCTGCACCCAGCAGGGCCAGCAAATTTCTTCGCTTCATCATCATATACGAATCCTCTCTGCAAAAACTCGCGCCACTAACTCGCGCCAGCTTCATCAAGCTAAATCGAAAGGTGAGTTCCGCCTATGGCTGGGTCTTATTGTCTCCAACGTCATTGATTTGGCCCAAAACCATCATGGCGTGATCTTCATGGACAACATTGTGACAGTGCAAAGGAAACTTTCCGACAAAGTCGCGAAAGCGGAAATAGACGACGGCTTCCGCGTTATGCTCCAACCTAAAAACGTCCTTCCGGCCCCGCTCAATCAATCCGGAGTTTTTAGGCGCGACTCCATTGATCGAGAGGGTCTGAAATTCTTCAAAGTGCATATGTATTGGGTGCTGCCAGCCACCCGAGTTGTTTTGGAAGATCCATTTCTCGACGGTATTGCGCTTGATTGCAAAACGGATGTCGTTCGGATCTGCGCAGTCCCCGACCAACTGGCCGTTAACTTGCCACTGACCGTTTCCCCTTTCGAACCGAAATGTCCGTGTAATGCGTGGTGCGTCCGTCGTATTGGGAAAGCCATAGAACTGAGTGATCAGCGCGGGGTTGATACTATTGTCCGGTACGACCGGACCATCGACGATGATCTTGAGGATCTTCTGACCCTGGCCAGCCGCCAGCACATCGCCGGTCGGGCCGCGCCCGTCGTCCTGCTCCAAACGATTCTCAAGATAAAAGGTCTTGCCTGCTAATCCCGTGAAATCGACGATCACGTCCACGCGTTCGGCGACCGCAAAGCGGCTGCTGGTGACCTGGACCGGCTTCTCCATTAAATTGCCGTCCGTGCTGATTTGCCAAAACGACTTGCTGGAATTGTTGGTTGGGTCGAGCACGAACATCTGATAGAAGCGTGACGGGCCGGTGTTCAGCCAGCGGAATCGATATCGGCGCGGGCTTACGTGCAACACCGGCTGTATCTTTCCATTAACGAGGAATTTGTCGCCCAGAATTCCATCAGTATTAAATAGGTCAAAGGCTAAAAGTCCGGTCACGTTATCGAAGACCTTGTCATTAAAGACCATGTAGATATCGAAGCTGGTGAGCGGGTTTTGACCGTCGCCAAAACTTGGAAGCCTGAAGCCGGTGTTCTCGTTACCGGTATCAAACTCGTTGAAGAGGATGTACGTTCCGGCCAGACCCTTGTAAGTGTTTTCCGCTGTGTGGTCGATGCGATGATCGTGATACCAGAGCGAACTCATCGCTTCTTTGATGTCACCGGTGCCTGGATGCGTGGAGTTGATACCGGCATAGACGTTCGGATAATGATGATCGTAAAACTGGCCGCTCTCCATGAAGAAACACGGGAAGCCATCGCTCTCGAGCGGTGTGTGTCCGTTGTGCAGGTGGGTCGTAACTGAAGGCAGGCCAAAGCCTCCATTATTAACGGGTAGGTTATTTCGCTGGCGCACCAGCACCGATCCGAGTTGCGGGCTCCCCAACTGGCCATAGTGTTCGACGATCATTGGGCCCGGGGTGATTCCATTGAAACCCCAGATCGGTTGCAGCGGGAGTTCACCCGTGGGGGCCATAGCAGCCAAACCAGCTTGCTGAGAAAGCTCATAGAACCTCAGCGGCGGAAACTGCGCAAAAGCCTGATGTGGTACCGTTCGAGCTTCTCCAGCAGCAGTATTTGGGGCGGCTGTAGGCGCCGGGGTCAGCGAACTCACGGGCGCAAGCACCGGCAAACGCGGCATGTTGTCCACGAATGGTGTGGTCCCAGGACTGTTGGGTTCATCGTCAACAAATCCAGTGCTGGTCAAAGGACGGGCGCTTAAGCCCTTCTTCGGAATGAGCATGCCGGCACTTGTGAGCAGTCCCATCTTCATCAGGTCGCGCCGGTTCAAACCGGCAGCAATTAGCTCACGCCGATTGTTCGCAGCCGTCTGCCGATCCTTTTCTTTCCTTCTGTTTGTCTTCGAGATGTTTGCCATTCGATTACTCCTCTGGAGTTTGGGGACCGTCCGAAGTTGGTGGAAGCCGGATTGGTACCCTTAGCTTTAGAGCAAAAGCCGCAGAAAATTGAGCGCTCGTCGCCGCCCAATCTTTCCTTATCGAAGTGCCTTAAGCACTAACCTCAGAGACCTTGGGAGTGAAAGGGGTCTCTAAAGCGTATAGCTCTGGGATATTTGAGTGAGCAGAATCTACTCAGAAATGAAGATGATGTCAAGATTTCTTAAAGGCCCAGCAGTAACCTATCTTCAGCGATATAGACCACGCCCATTCCTTCTTCGCAGAGCCTACGCAGAATGCGATAATGGGAAATGTTCTGACCACTATTGAAATTCTCTGTGCCTTCTCCGTCTTCTCTGTGTCTTTGTGGTGAGTGTTTGCCTGGCGTTTATTCACCGCCTAGAGACACTGAGAACACGGACCTTGAATCGCAAAAATATGAAGGATGTGCAGATAGCAATTATCGGCAGCGGCTTCGGCGGTATAGGAACTGCGATCCGGCTGAAGCAGGAAGAGTTTGAAGACTTCATAATCTTTGAGCGCGCTGATGATGTCGGTGGTGTTTGGCGCGATAATACCTACCCCGGCTGCGCTTGTGATGTACAGTCGCATCTCTACTCCCTTTCCTTCGTGCCGAACCCAGATTGGACCCACAGCTTTTCACCACAAGCAGAAATATGGGACTACTTAAGAAAGTGCGCCAGGGAATACGACGTGCTCCCACACATCCGCTTCGGACACAACGTCAAGGAAGCTGTGTGGGAACAGAATCTGCAACGTTGGCGGATTCAGACATCGAAAGACACCTACCTGGCTCCTTTACTGATCTCAGCGGCCGGTTCGTTTAGCGAACCGAAGCTGCCGGAGTTACCTGGACGGGAAACTTTCAAGGGCAAGGTGTTTCATTCTTCGCGTTGGGATCACCGGTTTGAGATCAAGCAAAGTCGGGTCGCGGTGATCGGTACTGGAGCGTCGGCCATTCAGTTCGTGCCGGCGATCCAGCCACACGTTAAGAAGCTGCACGTGTTCCAAAGAACTGCACCGTGGATTGTGCGGCGCCACGATCGGCCTTTCGCGCAGCTTGAACGCCAACTGTTTAGGCACTTCCCACCGGCGCAGCGCCTGATGCGCGCGGGTATCTACAGCTTCCGCGAAGTGCTCGGCTTCGCCTTCCGTCATCCCTGGGCCATGAAGTTGCTCCAGCCGATGGCCCGGCGCCACCTGAAGCGTTCGGTCGCGGATCCAGTTCTCCGCGCTAAGTTAACGCCTAACTACCTCATGGGTTGTAAGCGCGTCTTGATTTCTAATGATTATCTCCCAGCACTTACGCAACCGAATGTGGAGCTGGTCACAGACGGCATTGCCGAAGTGCGCAAACATTCCATTATCGGCAACGACGGCCTTGAACGTGCGGTCGACGCAATCATTTTCGGGACCGGTTTTCATGTATCTGACTTTCCCTTTGCTGGAAGAGTTCGCGGCAGAGACGGACGCACTCTAAGCGAAGTTTGGGCGGGTAGTCCAAAGGCTCTTGCGGGGACAACGGTGGCGGGTTTTCCCAATTTTTTCCTGCTGGTTGGGCCCAACACAGGGCTGGGACACTCATCAATTATCTACATGCTGGAGGCGCAGATCGAGCACATGTTGAGCGCTCTGCTCTACATGCGTCGCCACGGCTTGGCCGCCATCGAAGCGCGCCCGGAAGCGCAGGCGGCTTATATCGCCGATGTCGATAAGAACATGCGCGGCACAGTCTGGACTTCCGGCGGTTGCCTGAGTTGGTATCTGGACATCACTGGTCGAAACTCCACGCTATGGCCGACGTCCAGTTGGAAGTTTCGTCGCCGAGTAGCGCGCTTCGCTCCGGGTGAATACGTGATGGAGTAGGACAACTTCTAACTAAATGCCTGAATACCCAGACATTGTCGTTTACATCGAAGCGCTTGAAAAACGAATCCGGGGTCGAAAGCTGGAACGCCTGCACATCGCGTCGCCTTTTCTTCTTCGGACCGCGACGCCACCAATCTCAAATGTTGAGGGGAAGACGGTCATCGACCTGCGCCGGCTCGGCAAACGAATTTGTATTGGACTGGAAGATGACCTCTGGCTCGTCCTTCACCTGATGATCGCGGGTAGGCTTCACTGGAAAGAGAGTGTCAGTGCTGCCGCGACAAAACCGTCGAAGCGTGACCTCGCGGGTTTCGATTTCGACAACGGGCGACTGACCCTAACGGAGGCAGGCACTCAAAGGCGCGCTTCGCTTCATGTTGTTAGAGGCGAGGGAGGTCTCCGCGATCTTAATCCCGGCGGCCTCGAAATTTTTGAGTTGAAAGATTTCAAAACTTTCGGCGCCGTGCTTCAGTCCGCGAACCACACCTTGAAGCGCGCGCTGACGGATCCTCGTTTGTTGAGCGGTATTGGTAATGCTTATTCAGACGAGATTCTTTTCACGGCACAGATTTCTCCGGTTAAGCTCACGCAAAAATTGACCCTGGAAGAACTTGAACGTCTTTACACCGCCACTCGCACCACGCTAACTCAGTGGGTCGAGCGACTCCGAAATGAAGCAGGCGCAAGTTTTCCTGAAGGCGTCACAGCGTTTAGGGAGGGCATGGCAGTTCACGGGCGCTATAAGTTACCGTGCCCTCGGTGTGGCGGCAAGATTCAGCGGATTCGTTACGCCTCAAATGAAACTAACTACTGCCCCACTTGCCAAACCGGCGGTAAACTCCTTGCGGATCGCGCCCTCTCGCGTATCTTGCGAGACGATTGGCCCAAGACGGCCGAAGAACTCGACTAAAGAGACTCGATGCTCACAACTCTCGCCATCTCAAACTACCGTTCGCTTCGCAACCTGATCCTCCCTCTGCGGCAGCTGAATCTTGTAACCGGGCCCAATGGCAGTGGTAAGTCCAGCGTCTATCGGGCGCTGCGCTTGTTAGCTGAGACGGCCCAGGGAGGCGTAATTCCTTCACTGGCCCGCGAAGGTGGTTTGCAATCTACGCTTTGGGCTGGGCCGGAGAAACTTAGCCCGGCAGTAAAACGCGGCGAACACAGAATCGAGGGCACTGTTCGCAAGCAGCGCGTTAACTTGCGCCTCGGGTTTGCTGGAGACGATTTTGGTTACGCTATTGACCTCGGGCTTCCCTCACCCAGCAACTCAGCTTTTGCTCTGGATCCGGAAATAAAAACTGAATGCATTTGGGCAGGTCCGATTCTTCGCCCGGCAGCGTTGCTGGTTGAGCGCCGCGCCTGGGTAGTGCGCACCAGGAAAAGCGACGGCGAGTGGGATACTCTTTCGCACCAACTCGCGAGCTTCGACAGCATGATGTCGCAATTTGCTGATCCGAGAAATGCACCCGAGATGCTGGTGCTTCGGGAACAGATTCGCTCCTGGCGTTTTTATGATCACTTCCGCACGGATGATGATGCTCCCGCCCGACTTCGTCAGGTCGGAACTCATACTCCTGTACTCAGCAATGATGGTTCCGACCTTGCGGCCGCACTGCAAACAATTTTGGAGATCGGTAACCCCGAGGCGCTGGACGACGCTGTGGCCGATGCTTTTCCGGGTTCGAGCATTTCAGTGTTGAACCTGGAAGGGCGCTTCGAAATCGCTATGCATCAACACGGGCTCTTGCGCCCCCTCAAGGCTGCAGAGCTTTCAGATGGAACTCTTCGCTACCTGCTTTGGATCGCTGCCTTGCTGACTCCGCGGCCGCCCGCATTGTTAGTTCTCAACGAGCCGGAGACCAGCTTGCATCCGGAACTGCTGCCTGCGTTGGGTCGCTTGATAGCAAGCGCTTCAGAACGGTCACAGGTGTTGGTGGTAACACACGCGCCAAAGTTGATCCACGTGTTGGAAGAACAGGCAGAGTGCAACTCCATAAGGCTCGAGAAGGAGTTTGGAGAGACAAGGATTGTAGGTGCCGGTAAATTCGATCTGCCATTATGGCGCTGGGCTTCGCGCTGACTTCGCAGTCCGCCGACCTATCTGCGTTTTAGTTGGCTGCGGTCGGTCGCAGCCTTCGTACCTTGAATGTACCTCGGGAGGATTTCATATGACCGCGCACCTGCCGCTCCGAATTCAAGAAGCAACTCAGGAAGATGTTCCATTAATCCTTAACTTCATCAGGGAGTTAGCCGAATACGAAAAGGAACTCGCGAGGGTAACAGCAACTGAAGAGGTCCTGCGCACCACACTGTTCGGCACGAGAGCTTACGCTGAAAGCGTCATCGTCTATTTCGGTGAGGAGCCAGCTGCCTTAGCAATCTACTTCTTCAGTTATTCATCGTTCACTGGATTACCAAATCTTTACCTTGAAGACATATTCGTGCGGCCAAAATTCCGCGGACTTGGCGTGGGAAAGGAGTTGCTCTCGTTCCTGGCGCGGCGGGCCGGTGAGCGCGGCTGTGGACGCATGGAATGGTCTGTACTCAATTGGAATGAGTCTGCGATCAAATTCTACGAGAAGCTCGGCGCCGAGCCGGTCCGCGAATGGACTGTCTTCCATTTGGCAAAAGATAACATGAAGGAATTGGCCGAGCTCGCTTGAGGACTGGGTCGCTACTCTTCTAGGTTCTGATAAGGACAATGACGGCAGCCACTCTCGCAGCAATAACCACGCTTTCGCAGAAATGCGGCTGTGAAAACAAACAGGCCATCCTCGAGGTAGTAGTCGATCCCTTCCTGTAATTCAACTTCTTGCGGCGATGATGGAATGTCCTCCTCATCAGAGTCTCCGGAATTCCTCTGTTGATCGGCTAATGTCATCGGATCCTTCACCCTCTTACCAGCATAGGCAAACTTTGCCGCAGCGCAAGCGCTCTGTGATAGGCTTGGCCCCAGGATGGGCCTCGAAGAAGCCACAGAAGACAGATACTCGCTTGGTCAAAAGCTTTGGTGGCTGATCATCGGCCGTCTCTTCGCGGCGGTCATCTTGTTTGTCGCGCGCGGGCTTTGGGTTCATGGAGGAAATGCACAGGGCTGGACCGAAAGGTTATCGCCTGTTTTCGTCGTTGCCGGCCTCACGCTGCTGTACGCGCTCGTTCGCACCTTCTCTAAGGCACTTCTGCTGCAGGCGCGGGTTCAATTCGTAATAGACATTGTCCTTGTGACCTGGCTCGTCTGGACAACTGACGTCATTCACTCGCCCTACATTGCGATCTACATCGTCGTTATTGCAGCCTCAAGCCTGTTCCTGGGTCCGCGCGATGCTGTAGTGATCTCCCTCGCATGCACCGTTGCCTTCACCGCTGGTGCAGTTGCTGTTCTAAATGGCATCGGTCGGATCCAACCTGGGGAGATGCTCGACTCCACGCGAGTGCAGTCCTTTCAGACCGTTGGGCTCTTCGATATTGCGTTTCTGGTCGTAGGTTTGCTCTCCGCTCGGCTGGCGGCTGGCCAATCCCGTTCCGAAGTCCGCTTGAAGGCTGCTACTCAGTCTCTCGCAACCTTGCGCGCGCTTCATGAGCGAATCGTAGAATCGATTCGTTCGGGCGTTGTAACTACTGATTTGCAAGGTCGCATTTACACGTTTAATGCGGCCGCGGCAGAAATTACCGGCTACCACGAGGTGGATGTTCGCGGACAAGATGCGTCAATCTTCTTCGGCGACCTCAAGCAGATCATTGCAGACTCGATGGCTGCTGCCGGAGCAACCGAAGCCAGCCCTCGCTTTGAAGCCGATTGCCTGACGGCCGAGGGACTGCGGCTACGACTTGGTTTCACTGTCTCCCCCCTTTTTTCCGAGCTGGGTGATACCACCGGCACGGTAATCACGTTTCAGGATCTCACTCGCATTCGTGCCCTGGAGGAGACATCGCGACGCCAGGACCGCCTCGCCGCCATCGGTCGCATGGCTGCCTCAATCGCCCACGAAATCCGCAATCCGCTTGCGGCCATGCGCGGCTCGATTCAAATGCTGCGCGCCGACATGGAGGGCGAGTCGTCACAGACGGAACTCATGGAGATCATTCTCCGCGAATCGGATCGGCTAAATCGGATTATCAGCGACTTTCTGAATTACGCGCGCCCGCGTTCAATAATCCAATCAAAGGTTGACGTCGGCGAGCTTTTGCGAAGAACATTTACCCTCCTGCGGAACAGTGCCGAAATAAATGAGCGTCAAGTCATCAAGGATGACGTACCAGATGCAGGGGTCCTGGTCGACGCCGATGCGGAACAACTGCAGCAGGTTTTTTGGAATCTTGCCCGAAATGCTTTGCAGTCAATGCCGGGAGGGGGTGAACTGCGGGCAACCGTGCAACGCCAGGACAACGACCGCGTAAGGATTGCCTTTGCTGATACTGGACGGGGAATGACGCCGCAACAAGTGGAACATCTATTCGAGCCATTCTCCTCGACAACCGGAGGAACCGGACTGGGACTTTCGATTGTCTATCAAATCATTCGCGATCATGGTGGTACAATTAATGTGCGCAGCCGCGAGGGACAAGGAACGACCATTACGATTGAGCTGCCGGTGGGAGACCAGGGCCTAGCAGAGAAGAGTCCGGGGTCACAAGAACTAGAGTAATATTAGAACCATCCAGATCATTAGTGTTCAATCTCGTGGATTCCGTCTCCTGTATTCTTTCTCTTTTTAAGTTATGGCCAACCTCTTAATAGTTGATGATGAATTGGGAATGCGTCAGTTCCTGACGCATCTCTTCCAGCGCGAGGGACATAGCGTCCGCGCGGCCGAAAACGGTCGTGAGGCAATGGAACTATTGCGTGCTGACCCGCCCGACTTAATCGTTTCTGATGTGCGAATGCCCGACATGAACGGTATCGAACTGTTGCGGGCAGCTCGCGAACTGTTACCTGAGATCGAAGTTGTAATGATGACCGCCTTTGCGAATGTTGATAGCGCTCGCGAAGCCTTCCTGCTGGGTGCATATGATTTCGTTCAGAAGCCCTTCGACAACGACTTGCTTAAGGAAACCGTCGCGCGCGCCCTTGAAAAGATTTCCCTGATTAAAGAAAAGGAAGCGCTGCTCGAAGAAAACAAAGCGCTGATTCAGGGCCAGCGTACCCGTGGCAAACTCAACAACATCATAGGCAAGTCGGGCAAGATGCAGGCGCTCTACCAGATGATTGAAACGGTGGCGCAAGTGCAGTCGACCGTGCTGGTGACCGGCGATTCAGGAACAGGAAAAGAGTTAGTCGCACGGGCGATCCATGACCTCGGACCCAGAGCTGAGAAGCCATTCGTTTCGATCAACTGTGGGGCGTTTACTGAGACGCTGCTCGAGTCGGAGCTGTTCGGTTATGTGAAAGGGTCATTCACCGGCGCCAATACGAATCGCAAGGGACTCTTTGAAGCCGCTAACACCGGGACAGTTTTCCTCGATGAGATTGGCGAGATGTCACCAGCCATGCAGGTCAAACTGCTGCGAGTTTTGCAGGAACGAAAGCTACGACCGGTGGGCGCTACCGAGGAGACCACAGTTGATACGAGGGTCATTGCCGCCACCAATCGCGATCTCGGTAATATGGTTAAGGACGGAACGTTTCGCGAGGATCTTTTTTACCGAATCTCGGTCATACCCATCGAGCTCCCTCCGCTACGCGAGAGGACTGAGGACATCCCTGAACTAGCGAAACATTTCGTTGAAAAGTTTGGTAGTAGTGTAGGTCGTAGCTTGACAATAAGCGACGCTGCTTTGCGCCTTTTGGAACAGTATCTCTGGCCAGGTAATGTCCGTGAACTTGAACACGCAATTGAGCGTGCTGTCGCCCTCGAAACAACCGACTCGATTCAGCCTGAGCGTTTGCCGGAGAAGATTACCAACTACAACCCTTATCGCATTGCCGAGATTTTTGAATTTCCCGAAGAAGGCCTTAACCTCACCGCTCACTTGGATCAACTCGAAAAGACCTACGTCCTCGAAGCTCTTCGCAGGACTGCCGGGAACCAGACCAGCGCTTCCGAACTCCTGGCGCTTTCCGTCCGCTCGCTTCGGCACTTACTGGACAAACACGGTATTCGAAGTCTGACAGCCCAAATGCGAGACGAGCGCCGCTCGACGGAGTCGACACCCCGACGCCGTGCGACCGATCCGCCGCTTAGGCGCCGCGAGGACGACGAGTCTGAGTTGGCCGCCGGCGCCGGTGAAAGTTGAAATTTATCTCCCCCACGACCCATTCAATTTCCTGAATCCCGCCTTTTGACGGAATCCGTCAGCGACGCTCTGCCGTAATTTGTCACCAAGCCTAAAGCCCTCTGTCTCACGAAGTTCAGTTAGGCCAAAACCTCGCTATTTATTGGCCTTTTGCTCAAAACTCCCGGTGGCACGGGCCTTGTAAAGAGCGAGCCTGACACTTCGCGCTCTGCGCGGTTAGAATCGTAACGACGAAACCGTTGGCGCGAGAAACATCTAAACACTTTCTCTCTAAGGAGCACGAATAAAAAAATGAACACGAACAAACGCCAAGAGGGCTTCTCACTGATAGAACTCCTCATCGTCGTTGCGATTATCGGTATTATCGCCGCCATCGCTATCCCTAACCTGTTGGCCTCGCGCCGCGCCGCCAATGAAGGCTCGGCCCAGTCTACCCTCCGTACCATCCACAGTTCTGAAGCTGTCTATCAGTCAACCATCGGTGACGGATCTTTCGGCGTGCTGAGCGTCGGTAACGTCTTCGTGCAGGACGAGGTTTCCCTCGCCGGCCAGAACCTGGTCGACAGCCAGTTGGCGACCGGTAGCAAGAGCGGCTATGACTTTGTTGCCACCCCGGCTGCTGGTCCTCCGGCGAACTTCTACGCGACCGCGCACATGTCTAACACTGCGGCCTTTACACGCACCGGCAACCGCGTGTTTGGTATCACAGAAGACGGCGTCCTGAAATCCGAAGTCAGCGACACTACACCTGCTAGCAGGGCCTACGTTCAGTCCAATGCTATGACGGCAATGGGTAACTAAAGCCGACAGTGGTTTTGAACCGACAGGCGACGGGGGCCGGGGTAAAGCCCCGGCCCCCGTTGCAAGTTTATTGGTCCCTCATTATTGATTCCTGCCTGGGCAGGATTGACTGAGGATACGTTGAGCGGCAACTCCCAGCCGCGAAATGAAGTTGCAACGAGGTCAACAAACCTTTCTCAGTCATAAGGAGTAGATGTAATGCAAAACGATGGACAAAAGGGCTTCTCTCTCATCGAGTTACTAATTGTAGTTGCCATTATAGGTATCATTGCTGCCATTGCTATCCCCAACCTTCTCGCTTCTCGACGCGCTGCAAATGAAGGTTCGGCAGAATCCTCCCTACGCACCATTCACAGCTCCCAAGTAGCCTACAAGGCAACCGCAGGTGACGGTGACTATGGAGACCTTGCGGCTCTTATGGCTAACGACCTTGTCGGCGCTGAACTCGGAGGTGGCTCCAAGAGCGGTTACGCATTCACGGCAACTCCTGATAACACCCTCCTGATACCCACCTATTTCGCGTTTGCGGTGCCTGCAAACACTTCCGCTTTCACTCGCACCGGCAATCGCAGTTTCACGGTTGCTGAGGACGGCGTGCTGCGGACCAAGGTTTCGGACGTCGGCCCGACTGACCACACTGATGCTGTTGACTCGGCGAGTTGGCATCCGGTTGGCAATTGAGCGAATCCAGAGACTTTGAACTGAAGTTTTGCGGAGGCTGGAGTAAAAGCTCCGCCTCCGCAAGTTCTTTTTGAGAGTGCTGCGCAAAGCGAAGTCATAAGTAGCAACGATTGGGCGTTTGGGATCCGTACAAGCATTTTCGAATCACGCTTAGTGGTGTTTCGGATGAAGTTGCAGGAACCGAAAGTAACTTTGGAAAATCTAAAAGGTTACGCTAGAGTACCCGCTCGTTAACGACGCTTTAGTTCAACATCACCAAATCAGTGGAAACAGTTCAAACTGCAAAGACTGCACAAAGTAAGGCGACACCGCCGCTTGTGGGCGCATGGCATCGCGTAGCGACAATAGCAGGCAACACTTTTCGAGAAGCCGTGCGCGACCGTGTGCTTTACAACCTGGTCCTCTTTGTTCTGATTCTCACTGGCGCCGCGGTTTTCATCGGTGAACTCTCTGGCGGACAAGAGCGAAAGATCATTGTGGATCTTGGGCTTAGCGCCATGCTCCTATTCGGAGTGTTCATCTCGATCTTTGTAGGCGTCGGATTGGTCTACAAAGAAATCGAACGACGCACTGTTTATGCGATTTTCTCAAAGCCTGTAGGGCGTGGCGAGTTTCTGCTCGGAAAATACCTTGGTCTTTGCTTAACGTTGCTGGTGAATGTTGCGGTCATGGGTGCAGGCGTCTCCCTGGCGCTCATCTATGTCAAACGCGGCTGGGATCCACTGGCGCTGAGGATCTGGCCAGCCATCCTGCTGCTCTATGTAGAGTTGATGATCCTGACGGGAGTCGCGCTTCTCTTCTCCTCTTTTTCTTCGCCGGCGCTGTCAGCGCTGTTAACTTTCTTCGTTTTCATCATTGGACATTTCAGCGCGGATCTCAAAGGTCTTGCCAACTCGATGGGAGGCAGCGCCGCCCGGTGGCTTTTCACCGCTCTCTATTACTTGTTGCCGAACCTGGCGAATCTCAGTTTCATCACACCGGCGGCGCACGGGCAGTTGCCGAGCGTTGGGCAGGCCACGGTTGCGGTTCTCTACTCTCTCGTTTACATCGTTGTAATCCTTGCCGCGGCCACCCTGATTTTTCGCCGGCGTAATTTCAAATGAACCACAAAGCCCCCCTTCGCGACGGCTTCTTGCTGTTAACTTTATTGATTGGTCTCGCGAGTGTCGTGGGCC
>JBOGOP010000023.1:0-34571 GCA_050747225.1 Pyrinomonadaceae bacterium | reverse complement strand
CAATACCGATCTCGTTGACCCGCGGCAAACTCGTCTGGTTCAAGGCGAGTAACAGATCAACTGCCCAAAACGAAAACAGTATGCCCAGCCCCCCACCTCCAAGACTCAGCAGCAGATTTTCCGTGATGAACTGCCGCGCGAGCCGAACGCGCGTTGCACCGAGCGCGGTCCTTACCGCGAACTCACGCTGTCGGGCGGTCACTTGCGCAAGCAGGAGATTGGCTACGTTGGCGCAAGCTACCGCCAGCAGAAATCCAACGGCTCCGAGCACGATCAATAAGGCGCCACGAACATTACCAACCAGAGAATCCTGCTGCGGAATGACAGCGAAATCTATGGAATCAACATCTTTGCCGTATTGCTCCCTTAGTTGCCTGCTGATATTGCTCGCCTCAGCGCGCACTTGTGTCAGCTCGACCCCTGACTTCATGCGGGCGACTACGTCCCAGTTATGAGCCGAGCGGGAGATTTCGCCAGGAAATAATTCCCGAGGTATCCAAACTTCGGCGTTTTCAGGAAAGGCAAAACCGGGGGGCATCACACCCACTACCGTGCAAGTCTTATCCAGGACGTTAAGCGGCGTGCTCGAGAAGTCGGTTTTTCCGCCCAGCAGGCGTTGCCAAAAGCCATAACTAATGACAGCCACTGCCTGGCCGCCCTTGCCTTCTTCGGAAACGAAGGTGCGACCAACGAACGGTTGAGTGCCGAGGACACGGAAGAAGTCTCCTGATACGACAAACGCTCTTGCCCTGACCGGTTCACTTCCTCCGGTTACAGTCGTTAAGTCGCCACCACCGTATTGAGCCACGGTTTCAAGTGTGCGGCTGCGATCGCGAACGTCCAGGTAGTTTGGCTCGGCAAAATTCATTTGCCTGCCCTTCGCATTGATTTCTCGGAGTTGCACGATGCGTTCGGCTTGAGGGTACGGCAATGACCGCAGCAGGACGCCATCGACTACAGTGAAGATCGCAGTCGACGCACCGATACCAAGCGCCAATGTGATGACGGCCAGGAAGGCGAAGCCGGGCCGCTTCAATAACGTTCGAATTCCATGCCTAATGTCTTTGATTAATGTTTCCATCTTTGAATCTCCAACCCCAGCGACAACTCTTTGGAGTGCGGTGACCTGTCACCGCTTTAGTCCTGGGCGGCTTGACGCCCAGTCTGTTTCAGGACTCCTGGCCGCGACAGGTCGCGACCGGCCAAAGCGGTGACAGGTCACCGCACTCCAAAACCATTACTCGTATCTCAGCGCCACCAACGGATCGACTCTGGTAGCGCGGCGCGCGGGGATGTAACACGCCAACAACGCCACAACGAACAGCGTGCCCAGCACCAGCGCGAAAGTCATCGGATCGGTCGCCTGCACTTCGAACAACAAGCTTCGCAACAGTCGAGTAAGTCCGAACGCAGCCACGAGTCCGAGTGCCATGCCCGCAAGCGCCAGCGAGAGTCCTTGCTTGAGTACCATCTTCAGAATGTCAGACGAACGGGCGCCAAGGGCCATGCGCACGCCGATGTAATGTGTTTGCTGGCTGACGGAATACGAAACAACTCCATAGATACCAACCGACGCCAGCAAGAGCGCGATTCCCGCGAAGATACTTATGAGCAGCGCCGGAAAACGTCGCATAAAAGCGGCCGGTGAATTGGAGATCAATTGCTCCATCGCATTGACGTTAAAAATTGCTACGTCCGGCTCCAACCTGCGCGCCTCGTCGCGAACTGCGGCTGTCAACAACGTAGGATCTCCGCTAGTACGAATGACCAGGTTGGTTCCTGCATTTGAGTTTTGACGGAACGGGTAATAAACCACGGGCCTGATGGCCTCATCCAGGTTGCCGATTTTCACGTCGCCCACCACGCCGACTATCATGACTGGCGGCGCTTGGACTCCCGTATATACGAAACGGCGTCCGACTGGATCGCGACCAGCAAAAACTTTATCGGCCATGCTCTTACCAATCATCACAACCGTTGGCGCGGCCGGCTTGTCACGTTCGTCGAACATGCGGCCTGCTAAGACCGGAACTCCAAGCGTTTGAAAATAGTTTTCGTCGACCGTACGAATGTTGGCCTCAATTTCCTGACCCGGAGGTGGAATCGGATCGCCTTCAACATTAACGCGAGTGGTATTTCCTCCCTGGAGCGGCAGGATGTTTACAGTGCCGGCGCCGCTGACTCCCGGTAGCGATTGCACTCCTTGTCTTAACTGGTCGAAAAATTCTATCTGACGGTTGGCGTCGGTATATTTAGCGGCCGGCGGAACTACCGTCATCGTCAACAACTTCTCTGGGTTGAATCCCACGTTTGACTTCAACAGATGCAGCAGACTTTTCATCATCAGACCAGCGCCAACCAATAGCACTACAGCTAAAGCGATCTCCGTCATCACCAGCGCGCCGCGTAGACGCTGCCCGCTGCCTCCGGCGGTATTCCTACCACCTTCCTTGAGCACTTCATTCAAATCCAGTCGCGTCGACTGAATCGCCGGCGCCAACCCGAATACGATTCCGGTAAGCAGTGAAAGACCAAACGAGAAGGCGAGGATTCCGGCGTCGAGATGTAGCGATCTGAGGAACGGCAGCGCGTTGATCTGCGTGTCCGGCAATACTGCAACCAGGCCGCTAACGCCCCAATAAGCGACCAGCAAACCTGCGGCGCCACCGACCAGCGACAGCAGCACTGACTCCGTCAGCAACTGCCTGATAACGCGCCAGCGGCTGGCTCCAAGTGCAGCGCGAATGGCGACCTCTTTCTGCCGCGACAACGATCGTGTAAGCAGCAGACTGGCCACGTTGGCACAGGCAATCAGTAGTACAAATCCGACAGCGGCCAGCAGGACCATCAGGATTGGTTTTACCTGACCTACTACTTGTTCCTGCAGCGCTACGAAGTTAAGACCAGTGCCTGCGTGCGATTGGGCGTACTCCTGTTCAATGCGTTTTGTGATTACAGCAAGTTGCGTTTGCGCTTGTTCCGGTGTCACACCGTCCTTCAGCCGCCCGATGAGATTGGTGCCATGCATGAAGCGTCGCGTTAGTTGCGCTTCGGTCGGTTGATAAGGCCGCCACAAGTCGGCATTTCTAAGCGCAAACTGAAAACTCGCGGGCAAAACGCCAACTACTGTGTAGGGATCGCCATTGAATGTCAGCGACTGGCCCAGGATCCCGGGGTCACCACCGAACCTGCGTTGCCAAAACCCGTAGGTCAGCACAACCACTCGAGGTGTGCCGGGTTTGTCTTCTCCCGGTTGAAACGTGCGCCCAATGGCGGGTTGGACGCCAAGCACTGAAAAGAAATTCGCGGTTACGGCAGGAGCAAAGACACGCTCTGGTTCGCCGCGACCGCTCAGGATTCCGCCACCGCCGGTGTAAGCGGCGAGTCCATCGAGGACCTGATTCTGTTGGTAGTCCTGGAAATCGGGATAGGAAAACTCGCGCTGCGCAAACTCCTTCTGCGGCGTGCTCTCGAAAAGGTGATAGAGGCGATCCGGTGATCTATATGGAAGCCCGCGCAGCAGCGCCGCGTTAACAACGGTAAAGATCGCCGTACTGCCGCCGATACCAAGGGCCAGCGTGAACACTGCGATCAGCGTGAAGCCGGGTTTCTTTATCATCGTGCGAACCGCATAGCGCAGATCCTGTAATAGTCTTTTCATTTTGTTCTCCTCAAACGCGGGTCTTGGTTCTGCCTCTTCCCCATTCCTCGTTCAGCCGAAGTAGTAACTACCTCGCACGAGATTCAAGCTCTTCACTGGGAGCGCGGGCGTCTCGCCCGCCTGAGCACCGCAAGGTGCGACGATCTATCCAGAAGTTCAACTCGCGCCGCCTGGTTCGCGCTGCGAGCTCATTGCGGGCGGGACGCCCGCGCTCCCAGTGAAGAGCTTGAATCTCACGCAAGGGTAGTAGTGACTCCATAACCGCGACCTATCGCACCGTTGCTCCGTCGAAACTCCTGAAAGACGTGGGCGTCAAGCCGCCCAAGACTAAAGCGGTGACAGGTCACCGCACTCCAAAAGTCATTCGTACCTCATCGCTACCAACGGATCGACCTTTGACGCGCGCCGCGCCGGAACGTAACAAGCGAGCAGCGCTACGGCGATCAAGCCAATCGAGACCATGAAAAAAGTCATGCCGTCGGTTGGTGTAACTCCAAAGAGCAGACTCCTCATCAATCTTGTTAGCGCAAAAGCACCAGCTAACCCGATGGTTACGCCCGCAAAAGCCAGCCGCATTCCGTTTGCGACCACCAACTTCAATACGTCCCGCGTCTGTGCCCCGAGGGCCATCCGAATTCCGATTTCGTGAGTGCGCTGCGTGATTGCATACGACATGACTCCGTAAATTCCGACGGCTGCGAGCAACAGCGCGATCGAAGCGAAGACGCCAAGCAGAACCAGCGTGAATTTTTGCGGCGCGACCGACGTGTCCAGCTTATCGGCGAGCGTTTGCACCTGAGCGATTGGCTGATCTTTATCCAGCGCCTGAATTTCCTTCTTGATCGCGCCAATAAGAGTCAACGGCTCGACGGATGTTTTCACCAGCAAGTCCGTGGCGTGTAAATAGCCCGCCTTCCTGTTAGCTGCGATCTGCGTCCAGGGCCGGTAAAACTGCGCGCGAGCTTCCTCATTAAGACCGTTCTGCTTTATATGTCTGACTACGCCGACAATCTCGCGCCACCCGTAGCTGTCACCGTCAAACCGCACCCGTCTTCCGATCACCTGGCGCAAAGGTTGGTTGGGAAAGTTTCTTGCAACGAACTCCTCGTCGACGAGCAATACCAGCGGCGTTGTCTCAGTGTCGTAAGCTGTGAAGAGCCGGCCTTCACGCAGAGGAATATTCAGGACGCCGTGATAAGTTTCGCTGACATCCTGTCTGATGCCCGTGAGGCCATGCCCCGGCTGTGCTGCGGGCTGTCCTTCTACTGTGTAGCTGACGTCGGAAGCGCGACCGAGGGGAAATCCGGTGGCGACTGCCACGCCGACCACTCCCGGCAAAGACGATACTCGCTCCGCGGCTGCGCGGTTGAACTCCAGCGCTTGCGAAGCTCCGGGATATTTGGCGTCGGGCACGCGCAAACGGAAGGTCAAAACATTCTGCGGGTCATAGCCCGGTTCTACGGAGACTAACCGGCCGAAACTTTTGAAGGTCAGCCCAGCGCCGATTAACAACATTAGCGATATCGCGATCTCAGCGACGACCAGCGAGCCACGCAGTCTTCCGGCTGCAACCGATGCTGAAGCACGCGTCCCTTCCTTGAGGGCCTCGTGCAAACGGTACTTCGAACTCTGAAGCACAGGAGCCAGACCGAAAAGCCCACCTACCATCAGAGTGATAACGAGCGTGAATCCGAGGACTCGCAAATCAATCGTGGCGTCATCCAGTCGGGACCACTCGCCGGTATTGAGTTTAAGAATTAGGTTGATTCCCCAATTCGCCAACAGAACTCCGAGCACACCTCCTGCAACTGCGAGAATCAAGCTTTCAGTCATCAGCTGCCGGGCAATTCGCCATTTCGAGGCGCCCAACGCCAGACGCACAGCAATCTCTTTGCGGCGCGTCGTCGCCCGCGCCAACATGAGATTGGCAACGTTCGCGGAAGCGATCAGCAACATGAGCGCAACCGCCGCAAAGATAACGAGCAATGCCCGGCGCGAATCGCCGACGTAGTCGTCCAAAAAGGAACGAGTCGTTACGCCGATACCAGTGTTCGACGCCGGATATTGCAAGGCGAGTCTCGCCGCCAGTGCATTCAGTTGAGAACGGGCTTCTTCAAGTCCAATTCCTGGTTTCAAACGCGCCGTTATCAGCACCGTGTGCGCCTGCCGATCACGCATGAAGTCCTGATCGGCCAGCATACCGAGCGGAACGAATATGTCGTTGTTGATATTATTGCGACCGTAGAAATCAAAGCCGGCTGGCATAATCCCAACAACCGTCCAGGATTGGCCGTTGTAGGTTATTGACTTACCAATTACATCGCGGTCGCCACCAAATCGGCGCTGCCACAGTTCATGGCCCAGCACCATCACTTTGTTTCCAGGTTTGTCTTCCTGGTCTGTGAAGGCGCGCCCAATGAAAGGCTGGACACCAAGAGTCGAGAAGAAGCTGGCGGTCACAAGGCGTCCTATCACGCGGTCCGGCTCCCCTTGCCCGGTAATCACACCGCCGGTCGGCATGCGCGCCGACATCTCTTGAAAGACAGTCTGCTGCGCGCGCCAGTCAAGATAATCAGGATAGGAAACGGAGAGGTCCGCAGACTGCTTCGAATTCTCAGACAGGGCCACTAACCGCTCGGCGTCAGGATAGGGCAGCGATTTCAGCAACACAGCGTTTACAACACTGAAGATCGTCGCGTTCGCGCCAATGCCGAGTGCCAGGGTGATCACAGCGACGGCAGTAAACCCCCGGTGCTTCAGGAGCGAACGGAAACCGTAGCGAATGTCTTTGAATAGTGTTTCCATTACTCGTCTCCGATTTTGAATTTGAGATCTCAAATCTGAGATCTCAGATCCAAAGTTATTCGTATCGCAGCGCTACCAGCGGATCGACTTTCATAGCGCGGCGGGCGGGAATGCAGCAGGCCAGCAGAGCGATCAAAAGCAGGCCCACCGCGACAGTTGCGAAGGTCGGCAGATCCGTCGGCTTCACTTCGAACAACAGCGTCTCCATTAGCCGGGTTAACCAATACGAACCGGCTAAGCCGAATGCCACTCCCGCTAGTGCCAAAACCATTCCATTGCCGACGACCAGCCGGAGCACATTGCCCGGTTTCGCGCCGAGAGCCATGCGAACGCCAATTTCGCGCGTGCGCTGAGAAACCGCGTATGACATCACGCCATAGATACCGACTGCCGCCAGCATTGCGGCCAGGGCTGCGAAGCCTGCCAGCAATAACGCGGTGAACCTTTGCGGCGCGATTAGTTCAGAGACCGTGGCTTCGAGAGTCTTGAAGGAATGGATCGGCTGGTTCTTATCTATTGCCGTGAGCTCGGCGCGTATCAGACCCTCCAGCTTTGATGGATTGCCTGACTGGGCGCGCACTATCAGCGACATTGATCGCCAGTTCTCCTGCAGATAAGAGAGATAGATGTGTGGAAACGCCCCTTCGGTCAGACTCCAATACTTCGCGCCGCCAACTACACCGACTACCTCCCACGCCTTATCCCAAAAGTGAATGTGTTTACCGACTGGGTTTTCACCAGGGAAATCTCGCCGGGCCAAAGCTTCGCTGATAACGATGACCGGCGGCGCGCCTTTCCCATCGTGCTCATTAAGGAATCGACCAGCCCGCAGCGGAATTCCCATCGCCTGGAAGTAGTCCGCGCTCACCTGATTGGTTTGTGATTGTGGTCGCTGCTCCGGTGGCACCGGCGGGTGTTCGTCTACACTAATTGGCGTTGATGAATTAAGGCTGTTAATAATTCCCACATGGCTTACCCCGGGAACTGCGGAGAGCCGTTCGAGCAATTGCTGATAGAACATGACGACCTGTGCAGGCTCTTTATAACCAGCACCAGCAGGATCAATCTGCGCGGTCAGGGCGCCCGCCGGCTCAAAGCCGGGATTGACATGGGCCAGCCGCCAGAAGCTTTTGATCATCAGACCGGCTCCAACCAGCGTCACCATCGCGAGCGTGATCTCGGCAACTACCAGCGCCGAGCGAAATCGGTTGCGTGTGCCTGCGTTGCGTCCTGTTTCTTTCAGTTCTTCATTGAGATTCACTCGCGAAAGTTGCAGAGCCGGTACGAATCCAAAAAGCAGACTGGTCAGCAGCGAAAGCACGAAGGTAAAGCCGAGCGCCATCGCATCGACTTTCAACAAAGCGACCCGTGAGTTAGCGTCAGCCAGATATTCAGGCAAGCCACTCACCAGAAACTTAATGCCCCATTGGGCCAGCAGTAATCCAAATACCCCTCCAATCACCGCCAGCACAGCGCTCTCGATCAGCAGTTGACGCGCGATACGTGATCGACCAGCCCCCAGCGCCGAGCGAACTGCCAGCTCCCGGCGCCGGGCACTGCCGCGGGCCAGCGTCAGATTAGCCATGTTGACGCAGGCTATGAGCAAGACAAAGCCAACTGCCGCCAGCAGTAACAACAGCATCGGCCGCACTTCTTTGGTTAACGACGCCTGCGGGAGGCTAAGTCGCGCGTGCACGTCTGCCTTGGGATTGTTTATGAATTCGCTGGTGATGCGATCGGATTCCGCGCTGGCCTGCTCCATTGAGACTCCAGCTTTGCGACGACCTATCAACTCCAAAAATCGCTGATGGTCTTCGTTCGCCTCGGCGTTGCTGAATGCCAGTGGCGTCCACACATCGGTCTTGGAGTAATAGCGAAAGTCAGGCGGCAGTACCCCAACGACCTTGTAGGTTTCGCTATTGAGAGTGAGGGCCCGTCCAATAATATTTTGATCGCCGCCAAACCTTCGCTGCCAGACTTCGTGGCTCAGCACTACGACGCGATTTGCGCCCGGCTGATCCTCTTCAGTTACGAATGTACGCCCTAGTTCGGCGTTTACCCCAAGCAGCGGAAATAGATTCGCTGAAACCTGAAACCCCTGCAGCCGTTCTGGATCACCCGAGTCGGTTAGGTTCGCGGGCCAACCTTTGTTGCTTAGCGCTGCGATATCCGTAAAGACCGTATTGTGAATCTTCAGATGTAGATAGGCCGCCGGTGAAAAGGGAAATGTCGACTCTTCTGATCCACCACCCTGTCTGAGGGAAATTCCCGCCAACTCGTCAGCCCGCGCATAGGGTAAGGGACGCAATAAGACCGCGTTGACCACACTGAAGATGGCGGTGTTGGCACCGATCCCGAGCCCCAGCGTAAGAATGGCAACCAAAGTGAAGCCGGGATTCTTTACCAGCATCCGCAGGCAATAACGCAGGTCGTGCCCGATTGTCGTCAGCATGTTTCCTCCTATTTGGAGTGCGGTGACAGGTCACCGCACTCCAAAAAGTTATTCGTAGCGCAGCGCCACCAACGGATCGACCTTCGTCGCCCGTCTCGCCGGGATGTAACAAGCCAGCAAAGCAACGAACAAAAGCATCAACGAGACAGCAATAAGGGTGACTGCGTCTGTCGGAGTTATGCCGAACAGCAAAGTCCGGAGCAGGCGTGTCAACGCCAGGGCGCCGGCTATTCCAATCGCCACACCGATCAACGAAAGCGCCAGACCGCCTTTCACTACCAGCTGCAATACATCTTTCAGTTGCGCGCCCAGCGCCATGCGAATGCCAATCTCCTGCGTGCGCTGCGTTACCGAGTAGGACATCACTCCATAAATGCCGACAGCCGCGAGCAACATCGCGATGGCTGCAAACACACTGAAGAGAATCGCGTAGAGCCGGTTCTGCCAGACTGATTGCGAAACAACCTCTTCCATCATCATCAGCTCAACCACCGGCAGATCAGGATCCATTTCCCTGATCTGGCCGCGGAGTGCGCCTACCAAACTGAAAGGATTCTTTGACTGCACGACGAGCGCCAAACCATTGACCGGAATTTGAAGGTGTGGCAGATACACGCTCTTTCTGGTATCAGTGTCCAGCTGTTGGTGCCGTACGGCGCCCACCACACCGACCACGGTGTGCCACGGTTCGTTATCTTCAGGCGGCCCGAAGCGGACGCGTTTGCCGATGGGGCTTTCAGTTGGCCAGTAGTCGTGCGCCAGGCGCTCATCAACAATCGTCACCTTCTCTGCATCTTTAGAGTCCCGATCGGTGAAGTCGCGGCCCTTAAGGATCGGAATTCCCATGGTGTGAAAATAGCCGGGCGTCACCACAGTGTGTTGAATCATCGGAGCCTGACCTACAGACAACACTGGATAGCCTTCGACTGTCAGGCTGCGACCCCAATTGCCGCCTTTTAGCGGGAGGGTTGTGGTGGCTGCAGCAGAATCGACGCCAGGCAGCGCGCGCACTCGTTCAAGCAATTGACGAAAGAATTCACCACGTTGTGGCTCCTCCTTATACTTTGCCCGCGGCAGGCTCACCGAAAACGTCAGAACATTTTTTTCACTGAATCCCGGACCGAAATGCCGCAGATTCAAGAAGCTCTGAATCATCAAGCCCGCACCTACTAACACCATTAGCGCCAGCGCAACTTCTGTTATGACGAGCAGGCCTCGAGTGCGGTGACGAGCAGAAGCCCCGCCGCTGCGCCCACCTTCTTTGAGCGTGTTATTCAGATCAATGCGAGTCCCTAACACCGCCGGCATA
This sequence comes from Pyrinomonadaceae bacterium, assembly GCA_050747225.1. GTDB lineage: Bacteria > Acidobacteriota > Blastocatellia > Pyrinomonadales > Pyrinomonadaceae > PSRF01. Next base: position 24,344 of record JBOGOP010000023.1, on the reverse strand, counting down.
GTCCCGAAGATCAGTGCAGTCAGCAACGAAACACCCGTTGTGAATGCGAGGACTCTCGGATCAAGATTGAAGTTCATCCAGAACGGCAACTTAACTGGAATCAACGCCAGCATGAGTTTGACTCCCCACATTGCCAGCAAAAGACCCAGCCCAGAGCCAAGCAGACTGAGCAGCAGACTTTCGGTTAGTATCTGCCGGACGATTCGCCAGCGGCTGGCGCCAAGAGCAGCGCGCACGGCAAATTCTTTTTGTCGCGCTGAAGTTCGCGCCAGCATCAGGTTCGCAACATTGGCGCAGGCCACCAATAGGACGAAGCCAACTACGCCGAGCAGGATCAGTAGAGCTTTGCTATAGTCTCCCGCCAGCACCGTATGCAAACTGCTGATACTGACTCCCAGACCTTCGTTCGTAACCGGGTTTTGCTCCTCGATGCGACGCGCTATGACGTCCATTTCTGCCTGGGCCTGAGCCAGGCTCACGCCGTCTTTGAGGCGCGCGATGGTTCCCAGCCCGTGGTCGGTGCGGGTGAACATGGTCGTGTCGAGCCCAAGCGGAACCCACAGTTCGGCAGTCTCGGGAAACTTGAAACCGGGCGGCATCACACCGACCACGGTGCGCTGGCGACTATTGACGGTGATCGGCTTGCCGATGATCTGAGAGTCGCTACCGAAGCGGCGCTGCCAAAGGGCGTAACCGAGAATAACGACAGCATCCTGTTTGGGTTTGTCTTCTTCAGCGGTGAACGTCCGCCCTAACACAGGCGCGACGCGCAGCAATTCGAAAGTTCCCTGAGAAACGTCCGCGCCTCGAAGTCGTTCCGGCTCTCCTATACCGGTCAAAGAAAAATTACTACCGTCGGAAAACGAGGCGATGTCCTCGAAGACGCGATTTTGCGCGCGCCAGTCGAGGAAGTTAGGAAACGAAGTGCTCATCGAGGAAACGCCCTGTTTCAAGGCGGTCTCGTTGATCATTACTAATCGTTCAGACTGCGGATACGGTAGTGGCCGCAACAGAATGCCGTTCACAAAACTGAAGATCGTGGTATTCGCGCCGATGCCGATCGCCAGCGTAATCAGCGCCGTGGCTGCGAAGGTGGGATGCTTCAACAGGTTTCTGATCCCGTAGCGAATGTCTTTAAATAAACTTTCCATGATTTTAATTATCAATCGGTCTTTGGTCTTAGGTCTTTGGACTTAGTTCTTGGCCGCTGAGTGCCCAGTGCGAGAATCAACAGCGCCACGATGGTGAAGGCCGGCCGCCTGAGTAAGCCGCGAAATCCGTAGCGAATGTCTTTAAAAAGATTTTCCATAACCCCCCGCAAATCACTACTCTTTGGAGTGCGGCGACCTGTCACCGCTTTGGCCCTGGGCGGCTTGACGCCCAAGTCTTTCCCGGAGTTTCAATCAACGGTGATCGCGACAGGTCGCGACGACCAAAACGGTGACAGGCACCGCACTGCAAAATGCTCATTCGTAACGCAGTGACACAACCGGGTCGACCTTCGTGGCGCGCCGGCCCGGCACGTAACAGGCAACCAGCGCAACCCCCGTGAGCAATACGGCAATCGCGGCGAACGTCATTGGATCGGTTGGCTCCACGCCGAACAACATGCTCGCCATCAAACGCGTCAAACCAAACGCTCCTACCAGCCCAGAGCCGACGCCGATCAAAGCCAGCATCATTCCCTGCCCGATCACCATGCGAAACACGTCGCGCGGCTGCGCGCCGATCGCCATGCGAATTCCAATCTCGTGCGTGCGCTGGGTAACCGTGTAAGACATCACGCCGTAAATTCCGACGACGGCCAGCACCAGCGCAATGCCGGCAAAGATGCTGAGCAACGTCAAATTCAAACGCTCAGGCGCGACGGACTCTGCGCGTATGTCGTCCATCGTGCGCACGCTGTAGATAGGCTGATCGGGATCGATCACCTTAATCTGCTGCCGGACGGCGGCAATCAACTGGTTTGGATCACCCGCGGCCTTGATAATGACGGTCATGCCATTACCAGGGATTTGAGCAAACGGAAAGTAACCCTGCACTCGTTTTGAGTCTTGACTGAGACCGTCCATCTTCACTCGACCCACTACGCCGAGCACGGTAAGGAAGCGCGGGTCCTTTTCACTTCCCATCACAATGCGTTTACCAACCGCTTCTTCGCCCGGCCAGTAACGTCGTGCAAACTCTTCGTCAATCACTAATGAATTCAGCGGCGCCATCTGTCTTTCATCGTCGTCGAGTTTGCTGAGGTCTTTCCCGGCGAGCCACGACCGGTCGTCGTGACTGTCAAACACACGTCCGCTCTTCACTGGGATATTCATCGCCTTAAAGTAGTCGGGCGTCACCAGGCAGGCTTCCATCAATGGAGTTTGATCGCGCGGCGGACGTGGCCGGCCGTCAACTACAAACCCGGTCTGCCAGCCGTTGTTGCCCAAAGGTAATCCGGAAGCGGCGGCGGTGGCTTCAACACCCGGCAAGCTGCGAAGGTTTTCGAGTAGGCGGTTGTAAAACTGTTCGCGTTGCTCGCTCTCAACATATTTCTTCTGCGGCAACGAGACTGCGAAGCTGGTCAGGTGATCGTAAGAAAATCCAGGATTGACCTGCTGCAAATGGTAAAAGCTGCGAATCATTAAGCCCGCTCCGACAAGCAACACCAGCGTCGTTCCAACTTCAACAACAACCAGCGAGCTGCGCAGCCAATGCTTTCCCGAGGTGCCGCGTCCGGTCTCTTTTAGGGTTTCATGAACGTCTACAACACCGGCCTGGAGCGCCGGCACGAGTCCAAACAGGAGCCCGGTCACAAACGAGAGTCCGATAGTAAATGCCAGCACTCGCCAATCGAGCCCGATTTCTCTTGAGCGCGGCAGCGCGTCCGGACTTATATAGAGAATGAGCTTTATTCCCCATTGCGCGACCAGCATTCCGAGCGTGCCGCCGATGAGCGCCAGCAGGACACTCTCGGTGAGCAACTGACGTGCGATGCGCCAGCGTCCCGCGCCCATAGCCGAGCGAATGGCCATCTCTTTCTGCCGCGACTGCGCGCGGGCCAGCAGCAAGTTCGCGATGTTTGCGCAGGCAATCAGCAGCACAAAGGCAACGGCCGCAAACAGCACCCAAAGCGCGCGCCGAACATCCCCGACAAACACTTCAAGCATCGGATGTAGGCCTATGCCGTTGCCGGCATTTGAATCCTGATACTGCTTTTCGAGGTTCGCCCCAATCGTGTCCATCTCAGCCTTTGCTTGTGCGAACGTCACGCCCGGCTTCAGCCGCGCCACGCCGTATAGTCCGGGATGATTTCCGCGTGCTTGCCACATGGCTTCACCAGAAAGTTGACCGACGGGCACCCACAGGTCGACGCGACTTGGAAATTGATAGTCCTCGGGCATTATTCCGATCACCGTATAGCTCTTGCCATTGAGCGTCAGCGGTTGATTCAGAATATTGGCCTGACCGCCAAAGCGCCGTTGCCAAAGCCCATAACTTAAGAGAACGACGGGCGCTCCACCGGGCTTGTCTTCATCGTTTGTGAAAAGCCGGCCCACCGCTGGATTGACTCGCAAAGCTGCAAACAGGTCTGCGGACATCTGCGCGGTGATGATTCGTTCAGCGTCGCCTACGCCAGTGAGGTTGTAGCTGCCGCGGTTGTAGACGCCGATGTTTTCGAAGACATGATTCTGATTTCGCCAATCGGTGAAGTTCGGATAAGAGACTGAAATCTCGTCCATGGCTTTGCTGGTTTCATTAATGAAGACCAGACGATCAGACTCCGGGTAGGGCAGTGGCCGCAGCAGCACTGCGTCGACCACGCTGAAGATCGCGGTGTTAGCGCCGATGCCGAGGGCCAGCGCCACAATCACGACGAAAGTAATGCCCGGATTCTTCAGCAACATCCGCGCGCCATAGCGCAGGTCTTGAAATAATGTATTCATGTCTCCTCCAGAAGGCCTTGTTTGGAGTGCGGTGGCCTGTCACCGCTTTGACCGGTCGCGACCTGTCGCGACCACCGTTGCACCCGAGACTCGAGAACAATTGGGCGTCAAGCCGCCCCGGGCTAAAGCGGTGACAGGTCACCGCACTCCAAAAAGTTATTCGTACCGCAGCGCCACCAACGGATCGACTTTCGTTGCGCGGCGCGCCGGGATGTAGCAAGCCAGCAACGCGACTGACACGAGCAACAAAGAAATTGCCACGAAGGTTAACGGGTCAGTTGCGCTCACCTGGTAAAGCAAACGAGACATCAACCGGGTCAATAGCCAGGCCGCAGCCAATCCCAAACCAACTCCGGTCAGGACGAGCACCATTCCCTGTTTCAGCACCATGCGCATGATGTCGCGCATCTGCGCGCCCAGGGCCATCCGAATCCCTATCTCCTGCGTGCGTTGGTTCACCAGATAACTTATGACCCCGTAGAGCCCGATGATTGTGAGCACTAAGGCAAGCACGGCGAAGATCCCCATCAACGCCATCAAGAATCTTCGGTCGGCGGTACTCCGATTCACCAGGAATTCAACTGTCCGTATTTTCCACATCGGCTGGTCGGCATCTACTCTCCAAAGCGCCTGGCGCACCGGCTCGCTCAGGCTCAGTGGTTCGACATTGGTACGAATGACAGCGGTCGCGAAGAGTCCCGGGTCCTGGCTATAGCTGTCATACATCTGCGGCTTTTGCTCTTCCTCGATCCAGAAATGCTTGGCATCGCCAACCACGCCTACGACCGTGGCCGTCGATCCGTCTCCGGCAAATTTGATTTGCTTACCAAGTGGATCCTGGTTGGGCCAAAACCTTTGCGCCATTGTTTGGTTGATGACTACAACTCCGGGCGTGTTGGCCTGGTCTTCGTTTCCGAAGAGACGACCCTTCAACAACGGAATGCCGATAGTCTCGAAGTAATTCGGCATCGCAGTGTTGAACATCACCTCCGGCTCTTGCCCTTTCGGAGGCGCTTCGCGATCCGGCAGAACAATCGCTGTGGTCCCACCGTTGCCGCTAAACGGAAGCCCGCGTACCAGCGAAGCCGACTGCACGCCGGGAACCTGCAGGAGTTGCTCCACCAGCTGGTGATGAAAATTCCATTGCGCTGCGGGTTCTTTGTACTTAGTGCGCGGTAGGCGATATTCGAGCGTTAGCAGTTGTTCAGGTCTGAAGCCGACATTAACTCGCAGCAGCTTGTCGAAACTTCTGAGGAGCAACCCCGCGCTCACCAGCATGACAAGCGACAGCGCTACCTGGGCGACGACAAAACCGCCGCGCACCCGGTGCCATCTGGATCCTTCGCCGCTCCCCCGCGCACCTTCTTTCAAAAACGATTGCAGATCAGGACGTGCCAACTGCAGCGCCGGAACAAGGCCAAATATCCAGCCAGTGATCACCGAAACTGCCAGAGCGAAAACCAACACGCGTCCATCGAGCGTAGCCGATTCCGTATTCACAAAGCCCTGTGGCAATTTCAGCAGGCCATACAAACCCCAATAGGCGACCAGTAAGCCACCAGCTCCACCGAGCAGGCCGATCACCGTGGTTTCGGTGAGCATTTGCCGAATGAGCCGCCAGCGGCTCGCGCCCAACGCGGCGCGTACAGCAATCTCCTTTTGTCGCGCCAGTCCACGAGCCAGCAAAAGGTTCGCGAGATTTGCGCACGCGATAAGCAGGATGACACCCACGGCCCCGAACAAGAGCAAGAGCATCGGACGAACATCGCCAACCAGCACCTCGCGAAAGTATTGGATTCTGGCCCCGCGCCCGGCGTTTTCCTGTGGATAAGCCGTTGCCAACTGGGCCGCGATAGTGCTTGCTTCTGCTTGCGCCTGCGTCAGGCTTGCGTCTGATCTCAAATGTCCCAGTCCAAAAAGCTGCCGCCACTCTCGCCTTCCCGTATTGCCGGGATAGTTTGCTACCGGCATCCACACTTCAACATCCGGGTCGAATGGTTGTTTGAAGCTTGACGAGATCACGCCAATCACGCTGTATGGTTCGCCGTTTAGAATGAGCTTTTTCGCCGCCAGGTTCCGATCGCTATTCAGGCGCTCCTGCCAAATCTTCTCGTTGACTACTACAAGCTTCTCGCCTCCCTGCCGGTCTTCGCCCTCGGCAAAGGTCCGCCCCACCAGCGGCGAAAGATTCATGAACTTGAAAAAGTTTGCCGCCACAAATGCGCCACGCACGCGATCGGGCCGATCGCCACCAGTCACGTTCACACTTTGAGACTGGCAGGCCGTTAGGTCTTCAAGCGATCTCATCTGCGCCTGATAGTCCTGGAAGTCAGGAACAGATAGGCCGTCTCGATCGCTGCTCGAAGTGGTTGTCGCAAGAAGAACCAGTTGTTTGGCGTTGTGATAGGGCAGGCTGCGCAACAGCACCGCGTTAACGACGCTGAAGATGGCGGTGTTTGCGCCAATGCCTAACGCGAGCGTGACCACCGCGATGATTGAGAAGATGGGCTTCTTCGCCAGCGTGCGAACGCCGTAGCGCAAATCATTCAATAGTGTTTCCATCACATTGTCTCCGGTCTTCCGAACAACTCCTTGGAGTGCGGTGACCTGTCACCGCTTTGGCCTTGGGCGGCTTGACGCCCACATACTTCAGAAGCTTCATGCGAGCGGTGGCTGCGACAGGTCGCAACCGACCAAAGCGGTGACAGGTCACCGCACTCCAAAAGTTATTCGTACCTCAGCGCCACCAGCGGATCGACCTTCGTCGCTCTCCGCGCCGGCAGATAACAGGCCAGCATTGCAACCAGAATCAGCACGGCTGAGACGGCAACAAAAGTCGGCTTGTCGGTTGGTGTAACGCCGAAAAGGAGCGTCGTAAGCAAGCGCGTTAACGCGAATGCGCCCGCCACTCCGATCACAACTCCCAGCAGCGTGAGCGTCATGCCGTTTCTAATGACCAGTTTCAGCACGTCGCTAGCACGAGCGCCCAGTGCCATACGGATGCCGATCTCCTGCGTCCGTTGCGTAACCGCATACGACATCACCCCGTAAACACCTACCGCCGCCAAAACCAACGCCAGGCCGGCAAAGATCCCGAGCAGCAACATGTTGAAGCGACGGGCAGCAAACGATGCCGCCGAAACTTCGTCCATTGTCTTGACGTCAGTGACGGGTAGTTGTGAGTCAGCTTTCCAGATCTGCTGCTTGACGGTTTGCGCCATCGACTCCGGATTGGATTGCGTCCGCGCAGCAATCGCCATCCAACGCTTCCACGGATTGATCTGCGTGTAGGGAGAATAAAGTGTGGGTTGTTCGGGCAAGTCGAGTCCGAAATGTTTGACGTCGCCTACCACGCCGATGATCGTTATCCAGTGAATTTCCGGATCGCGTGCCCAGCGGATTCGCTTGCCGAGCGGATCCTCATCCGGGAAATACTGACGTACCAACATGTCATTGGCGATGCCCACCCGTGGCGCGTTGTCCGTAAAGTCCTGCGGTCCAAAGTCGCGCCCCAGGCGCAAGGGGATCTGCATAGTCCGGAAGTAGTCGCCCATGACGCTTCGCGTTTCCAGACTCGGTTCGTCGCCGGGCGCCAACGGTGGCCGGCCATCGATCACAAAATTGTGGTCAAGCGAATTGCCGCTCAGTGGTAGTTCGCTAACCATCGCGGCCTGTACACCCGGCAACGAATTGATGGCGTCGAGGGTCTGGGCACGAAAGCGTGTTTGCTTGTCGACTTCTTTGTAGCGCGCCTCTGGCAGTTCAACGCGCATGGTCAACAGGTGGTCGGGATTAAACCCTGGCTCAACCGAACGCAGATTCCAAAACGTCTTTATGAGTAGTCCGGCGCCGACCAGCAGAACTAATGCAATCGCAAGTTCCACGACCACAAACGTGCTGCGCATTCTCTGCCTTGCGCCACCGGCAGTCGCGCTGCGGCCGCCTTCCTTCAACGCTTCGCCAACCACACTTCGCGAAGCGCTCCAGGCCGGCAACAAGCCGAAGATGATTCCGGTCAGCAGGGAAAGGCCAAACGTGAACGCGAGCACACGTCCGTCCACGCCAATCTCCTGCAAGCGCGGTAAATTTTCCGGCTGCAGTGCAACCAGCAGGTTCGTCGCCCAAATCGCCAGCAACACGGCGATCGCGCCGCCGGCCAAAGAGACAAGCACGCTTTCAGTCAGGAGTTGTCGAATCAATCGCCAACGGCCCGCGCCCAAAGCGGTGCGAATCACAAACTCGCGTTCACGTTCAGCAGCCCGCGCTAATAGCAGATTTGCAAAATTCGCGCAGGCAATCAGCAGCACCAAACTCACGGCCGCGAATAAGACAAGCAGGGATTGCCGCGACTGCCCTACGATCCGTTCGTGCAGAGGAATCAGTATGCTCGCGCGGCCCTTGTCGTCCGCTGGATATTGGTCAGCCAGGCTCTTATCAATCACCTGCATCTCCGCTCGCGCCTGTTCGAGGCTCACACCAGGGGCCAGCCTGCCGTAGGTCCGCAGGAAGTGGACACCGCGAAAATTCGTCGCCACCGGATTGGAAACGTGAACGGGAGTCCAGGCTTCAATGTTGTCGCGCGGAGAAGCGAAGCCTTCGGGCATGACACCGATAATTGTGTAGACGTTCCCACTCAGCGGAATTGCCTTGCCGATGATTTGTTGGTCACCAGCAAACTGGTTACGCCACAATTTGTGACCCAGGACGACAACGAAAGGAGCGCCGTTCTTGTCGTCTTCATGGGTAATAACGCGGCCAAGCTGCGCCTTCACTCCGAAAGTTTCAAAATATCCGCCGGTAACCTGACCAATCTTAAACTGCACTGGCTCGCTGCCGGCGGTATAGTCCAACGGCTGCTTAACCTCGCCTCCAAAACTACTGAACGCGTGGCTCTGAGCCTGGACATCCGCGAGGTCAGGCGCTGATTGATTTGAACGAAAAGTAACCAGGCGCGCTGGTTCGACGTAAGCCAATGGCCGCAACAAGACGGCGTTGATGACGCTGAAGATCGCGGTGTTCAGACCAATGCCTAATGCCAGCGTGACCACGGCGACCACGGTGAACCCAGGCCGCTTCAGTAAGCTGCGCACTCCGTAGCGAATGTCCTTTAGTAGTGTTTCCATAGCGGTTCCTAATTGCTAATCGGTCTTGGGTCTTTGGCCTTTGGTCTTAGGACTTTGTTCTTTGAACTTTGTACTTAGTTCTTTGTGCTTTGTTCTTTGGCGTCCGACCAAAGCAACCTGGTCACGTTTTGGAACTCAAGCTTAACTGCCCGAACAAAGAACTAAGCACAAAGTTCAAAGAACAAAGCTCAAAGCCCCAAGTCCAAAGTCCAAAGTCCAAAGTCCAAAGACGATCCGTTTCATTCGTACCGCAGCGCTACCAGCGGATCGACCTTAGTCGCTCGGCGTGCGGGTATGTAACAAGCAATCAACGTAATCAAAAACAGACCTGTTGCGACCGCTGCGAATGTCTTCGTGTCGGTCGGGGCCACCTCAAACAACAGGCTGACAACCAGCCGTGTCAGGCCAAATGAAACCAGCAGGCCGGCGGCGACGCCGATCAATCCCAGAACGACGCCCTGCTTTATGACCAGCCCCAGCACGTCCCTTTGTTGTGCCCCAAGCGCCATGCGCAAACCAATTTCGTGCGTGCGTTGCTGCACGGAATACGACATGACGCCGTAAATTCCCACCGCCGCCATCACCAGAGCTACCAGCGAGAAGACGGCGAGAAGAACTGTGTTGAATCGTGAACGAGCAATAGAAGTCGCCAATAACCCTTCCATCGTGTTGACCTCACCTACCGGTTGTTCAGGATCGATGTTGCGAATCACATTGCGGGCGGCTGGAGCAATGCTCGTTGCGTCCCCCTTAGTCCGGATAACCATCGTCATTGACGAATAAACCAGTTCCGGATGTGGCCAGTAGGCCATTGCTTCGTTTTCGCTATCGAGCCCAAGGTGTTTTGTGTCGCCAACGACGCCGATAATTTCAGTCGGCACGTTTTCGTCCTTCATGTTTATCGTCACACGTTTGCCGAGCGGATCTTGTCCGGGGAGGTTGGTGCGCACGAATTCCTCGTTGACTACCACGACGTGCCGCATCTCTCTCGCTTCCTGCTCCGTAAAAAGCCGGCCGCGTTTGAGCGGGATCTGCATCGCCTGGAAATAGTTGATGTCAGTCACGCATATTCTCGTATGCAGTTCCTGACCGGGAGGTCGAACCGGTTCACCTTCAATCTGGATCCGCGTGCCGGAATATGGACCGTTAAACGGAAGCGTATTGATCGCTCCGGCCGATTCAACCCCGGGAATCGCGCGCACCTGTTCGAGCGCTCGATTGAAAAATTCCATCAACTTCGGGTCAGTGTCATACTTCCGCTCAGGTAAGCTAACGCGCATGGTCAAAAGATTTTTGGAATTGAATCCCGGATCAACTGACCGCAAACGACTGAGGCTCTTCATGAACAGTCCGGCACCCACGAGCAGCACCAGTGCCAGCGCGATCTGCGTCACTACGAAACCGCTTCGCAATCGCTGAGTACGCGAACCCCCGCCAATATTCTTTCCACCCTCTTTCAGTGAGTCGTTAAGATCGAAACGCGAGGCCTCGAGGGCAGGCACAAGCCCAAAAACAATTCCAGTAATCAGCGTGAGGGCGAAGGTGAAGCCCAGAACGGGAAGGCTGACCCCTACCCCGCGAAGGTTTATCAACCCCGGGGGACTCAGAGCTATTAGTGCTCTGGTCCCCCACCATGCCAGCAACAACCCGAGTGCGCCCCCAACCAACGACAGCAACAAACTCTCCGTAAGCAGTTGTCGCGCGATACGCAAGCGACTGGCGCCCAGCCCCGCTCTTACTGCAATTTCTTTCCTCCGGGCGGAAGCGCGAGCCAACAGCAGGTTCGCGACGTTCGCACAGGCAATAAGCAACACAAACCCCACCGCACCCAGCAGGATTAACAAAGGTTTGCGGATCTCGCCGGTAAACTGCGTGCGCAACGGCACAACATTGACGCCCCACTTGGTATCGAATTCCGGGTATTGTTGTTCCAGTCTCGCCGCAATGACGTCCATCTCATTCTGCGCCTGCTCGAATGTGACGCCGGGTTTTAGTCTCGCCACCGCCCGCGCAAATCGTCCGTGGCGTTCGCGTAGTTCATTTGAAACCTGCCACGGCGACCAGATCTCGGGCGCCTTATTGATCATCGAGCCCTTTTGGACATACCAACCGACATCCGCCGGCAGAACGCCGATGATTGTGTTCTCCAGGTTGTTTAGAGTGATCTGGTGGCCGACAACCTGGCCGCCGCCAAAGCGTCGCTGCCAAAGGCTGTAGCTGATAACGACCACGTTTGGCTGTCCGGGTTTGCCGTCATCAACGTCGAAGGTTCGGCCCTGAAAAGCATTCACTCCCAACACTGAAAAGAGATTTGTCGTGGCTATTTGTCCCGGCACTTCTTCGGGTTCACCGTCACTGGTGAGGTTGACATTGCGATCAAAAAACGCGGCCATGTGGGAAAAAACCGTGTTCTGATCTTTCCAGTCGTAGAAGTTGCCGAGGTTGATTACGTTCTGTGGATTACCCGCGCCACTCTTCCGGTGTTCCCAAACGACTGCCAACCTTTCGCCGTCGGTATAGGGCAGCGAGCGCAGCAGCACCGCGTTGACCACGCTGAAGAGCGCAGTGTTAGCGCCGATGCCGAGCGTCAATGCGACGATCGCTACCAGCGTTACTGCGGGAGTCTTTAGCAACATTCGCGCGCCGTAGCGCAGGTCTTGCCATATGGTTTCCATCGTTATTGTTTCCAGTTGCTAATCGGTTTTTGGTCTTTGGTCTTTGGTCTTTGAACTTGGTGCTTTGTTCTTGGTTCTTTTGGCCAACCCCTGCTAAGGACAACCTCGTCAACTTTGGAACTCAGGTGTGAATGCCAGTACAAATGACCAAGTACAAAGAACAAAGACCAAGGTCCAAAGACCAAAGACCCCAATTCCCTATTCGTACCTCAACGCCACCAGCGGATCGACTTTCACCGCTCTTCGGGCAGGGATGTAACAGGCCAGCATGGCCACCGCCCCAAGCAGCAGCGAGACTCCGGCAAATGTCACTGGATCAAGCGGGCTGACTCCGAACAAAAGTTTCGCAACGAGTTGAGCCACGCCGAAGGCAATCACGAGCCCGATTGCAAGGCCGGCAAGTGCTAGCGTCATTCCTTGTCTGATTATTAGAAGCAATACATCACGGTTCGCCGCTCCCAACGCGATGCGCACTCCGATCTCGCGCGTCCGGCTGGCGACGACATAAGACATCACGCCGTAAATACCGATCGCTGCCAGAATGATTGCCAGAACGCCAAAGCTTCCGAGTACTGTCGCCGCCATCCGGAAAGGAAACAGCGGTACGCTCATATGGTCAGATAGCGTCTGCACGTTATAGAGCGGCAGGGTTGGATCCATTCGTTGCAGTTCGCTGCGCAACGTTACAAGTGCGGCGCTTGAGTCACCGGTAGTGCGGGCTACCAGTGTCGCGTTCGTGCTGTAGTCACGTAGGATCGGCCGATAGAATGCCGCTTTGGGATCTTCGCCCAGGCTGTTGTACTTGCCGTCCGCTGCTACGCCGATGACCTCCCAATACGGCTTATCAGGACCACTGAAGTTAAAGCGACGTCCGATTGCTTCCTGGCCGGGAAAGAAGCGTCGCGCAAAAGTTTCGTTAACGATCGCTACGCGCGACTCGCCCTTGTCGTCGCGTTCCGTAAAATCGCGACCGCGCAAAGCAATCTCCATCGTGCGAAAATAATTTGGACTGATCCAGTTGGGCACAGCGACGGGCAACTCGGTGTTGTTTGTTGTTGCCTGCCCTTCTACATAAATCGAGGTGTAGCTGTAATCGAGTGTGAGTGGGACCACGGAAGTAAGTGCCACCGAACGAACTCCCGCGACCGATTGTGTTCGCTCGATGACCTGTCGCTGAAAGGCCCTGCCCTTCTCTTCCGTGTACCCTTGCAGTCCCAAATCAAATGAGAGCGCCACCGCATTTTCGAAAGTGAACCCAGGCCGCGTCTTTTGTGCTACTTGCAGGCTGCGCACCACCAGGCCGGCGCAAACGAGCAGCACGAGCGAAAGGGCGACTTGCACAACAACCAGAGAGTTACGCAAACGCGAACGACGAAAACCGCCCAGCGACGCTTCATCTTTTAAAGACGGAACCAGTTCAGGGTTTGAGCACTGCAGCGCCGGCAGCAAACTAAAAAAGACACCGGTGGCCAGCGACACCGTCAGGGCAAACACCAGTACTCGCCAGTCCAGATGCAGGTCGAAGACGAGGGAAATGTCAGTTGGTAATTTGATCGAAGCCACTAACTTGTTGATCCAAGCCGCCAACAACAGCCCACCCAAACCTCCCGCCAGCGAAAGCAGCACGCTCTCCGTCAACAACTGCCGCACTATGCGAGCGCGACTTGCGCCCACTGCCAGCCGGATAGCGAGTTCTTTGCGGCGTTCCGTCGCACGAGCCAGTAACAAGTTCGCTAGATTGACGCAGGCGAGCAGCAACAGCAATCCCACCACGCCCATGAGCACGCTGCTGAAACTGATAACTGAATTGCGTATGTCGGGAATAAACAGGCCGGGTGTTAACAGCCGCACACCGCGTCCCTCATTTTCGCGCGGATACTCCTTGCCGAGTTGCAGGGTGACGGCTGTGAGGGCGCTCTCAGCCTGGGCCAGGCTAACGTCCGGTTTCAGGCGGCCGACGACGAAGATGTTGTCGCTATCACGAGACTCGAGCCAATTGCTGCCCGGCTCCACCTCGCGCGACATCATCATGGGGACGAACAGGTCCGGCGCATATGCGACTTCTGTCCCGTGAAATCCCTCTGGAGCTACACCGATAACCGTAAAGACCCGGCCATTGAGTGTGACCGGCCGGCCAACTATGCCGCGGTCAGAAGCAAAGCGTTTTTGCCAGGCACCATAAGTAATGACTGCCACCGGATGAGAGCCGGGAGTCTTGTCTTCATCCGCTGCGAAGTAACGACCCAGGAACGGCTGGACTTCAAGCACGTCAAAGTAATTCCCGGAAACAAGGTAACCCCAGACGCGCTCGTTACGACCTTCGTAACTGATGTTCATGGGCGCGAATCGATAGGCCATCAGACCCGAGAACACTTGATTGCGGTCGCGATAGTCTTTGTAATTCAGGTACGACTGAATCGTGTAGTCGGCGCCGTTGTGAAAAGTGCCGTAGACTTCAGTCAGTTGTTCGGGATGCGGCACCGGCAATGGTCGCAGCAGCACTGTATTTACCAGGCTGAAGATTGCCGTATTAGCACCGATGCCAAGCGCGAGCGTGACGATTGCTATGATCGTGAAGCATGGGCGCCTCAGGAAATTCCTAAGACCATAACGGATGTCTTTTATGAGAGAGTGCATAAAACCTCTTCGTCTCGCTTGTTTGCGAGACCGTTTGCATCGAGCCTCCAAAGTTCACCTTTGGACTTTGGTCTTTGTGCTTTGTACTTGGTTCTTTGGACCGCCGAGCTAATAGCAAGCTGGTGCGCTTTGGAACTCAAGCATAAAAGCCAGCACAAAGAACAAAGTGCAAAGTTCAAAGACCAAAGACCAAAGTCTTAAGACCAACGTTCTATTCGTACCTTAACGCCACCAATGGATCGACTTTCGTCGCTCGACGCGCAGGCAGGTAACAGGCAACGAAAGCAACCAACGTCAACAAAGCAGCGACCGCAACAAACGTAAACGGGTCTTTCGCGGTGACACCAAAGAGCAACGTCGCCATCAGGCGCGTCAGCGCGAATGCACCGGCCAGGCCCAGCGCCACGCCGACGATCACCAGCGTCATGCCCTGTCGGACGACTAGCCTCAGTACATCAAGCCGCCGCGCGCCCAGGGCCATGCGCACGCCAATCTCATGAGTTCGCTGCGAAACGGAATAAGACATCACGCCGTAAATTCCGGTCGACGCCAGCGCCAACGCCACCAGGGCAAACAACCCAAGCAAGGTAGTGCGGTATCGCGGTCCGGCGACCGCCCTTTCCAGCCATTGCTCCATGGTTCTAACATTGGCAACCGGCTGGTTGGGATCGATTTGCCAAACCTCTTTGCGTACGGCCGCGGCAAGGCTGGCCGGATCGCCTTTGCTGCGAATTATCACGTTCGTTGAACTGGGGTAGACAGGCATATACATTGCCGCGGCGGGATTCGACTCCAGCGCGCGGTCGCGAATGTCGCCGACGATGCCAATGATTTCGAATGTGCTACCAAACGCCATGATTAGTCGCTTGCCCAGTGGCTCTTCGTTGGGGAAAACCTGGCGGGCCAGCAGCTCACTGATAATCACAACCTGTGCGCCCTGACGAACTTCCTGCTCGGTAAAGTTGCGTCCGCGCAAAAACGGAATTCTGAGCGCCTTGAAGTAGTTGGTATTCACGCGCCGGAAATCGCTATCGAAAGCTTGATCGATCGACACGGGCGGGCGACCTTCGACCGTGTAGGGCATATCGTTGAGTTGGCCGCTGAGAGGGAGCTCACTGACAAATCCAACGGCCTCAACGCCCGGTAAGCCGGCTACTCGACTTTCAAGTTCCGCAAAGAAACTCGCAGACTTTTCCGGATTGTCGTATTTAGCCCTGGGTAAATTGACGCCCATCGTCAATACGTTGCGCGCGTCGAATCCGGGACTGGTATCCTGCAGTCGCAACAGACTTCTAACGAGTAAGCCCGCACCGATCAACAACACCACAGCGACCGCGCTCTCGATAACCACCAGGACGCTGCGGGTGCGATTGCGATGCGCTCCTTCACTGCCGCTTCTGCCACCTTCCTTCAGCGACTCGCTCAGATTCAGCTTCATCGTGCGGACCGCCGGAGCCAGACCAAATAGCACTCCCGTAAGCACTGAAACTAAAAGCGTGAAGCCAAGCACGTTGGCATCGATTCCAACCTGGGCGGTTGAGGGCAAACTTTCTGCGCTAAGCGCGACCAGCGCTTCAACGCCCCAGAGAGCCAGCAACGTCCCCAGCGCTCCGCCGACGAGTGAGAGCAGGACACTTTCGGTGATCATCTGCCGCACAATGCGCCAGCGCCCGGCACCCAGGGCAGTGCGAACCGCGATCTCTTTCTGACGGCCTGCAGCGCGGACCAACAAAAGGTTTGCTACGTTCGCGCACGCTATCAGCAAGACAAATCCGACCGCGCCAAAGAGAATGAAGAGAGTTGGTCGAGTGTTACCGACCAGTTGTTCCCGCAGCGAAACGAGCCGCAGGTTCCAGCCGCTGTTTGACTCCGGAAACTGTTCCTCCAGCCGCCGGGCAATCGCGTCAGTGTCGGCTTGCGCCTGCGCCATGGTTACACCGGCTTTGAGTTTGCCGATCGGTCGCAGGAAGTGCGCCCCGCGCATTTTCATTTCCGGGTCAATGTCGAAGTTGATCGGCACCCAGACGTCAGCCGCTCGCGGCATGCTAAAGTCCGGCGGCATCACGCCAAGTACGGCGCAGGACCTGCCGTCGAGGGTAATTGTCTTATTGATGATTGCCGGATCGCCGGCGAAGCGTTTTTGCCAGAGGCTGTAACTCAAGACTGCTACCTGGTCGTTGCCCGGTTTTTCATTTTCGAGTAGGAAGGTGCGGCCGAAAGCCGGCTTCG
The DNA here is from genome assembly GCA_050747225.1 of Pyrinomonadaceae bacterium. GTDB lineage: Bacteria > Acidobacteriota > Blastocatellia > Pyrinomonadales > Pyrinomonadaceae > PSRF01. Next base: position 7,748 of record JBOGOP010000023.1, on the reverse strand, counting down.
CGCCCAGCGCCTGGAAGTAGTTTCCGGTAACTCCGCTCGCTTCGAGGCGTTCCGGTTCGTCACCGCCCGTGTAGTTCAAACGCAACGGCAAAGAAGCAGCAAACTCTTCGAAGGTGTTGTTCTGTTGGCGGTAGTCGAGAAAATCGGGCGGCGAGACGCTGGCGCGGTTGCCACCGCTCTTTATGTTGCCCCATACCCAAACCAAACGATCCGGTTCAGCGAAAGGCAACGGACGCAGCAGCACCGCGTTGACTAAACTAAAGATCGCTGTGTTGGCGCCGATGCCAAGCGCCAGAGCCACCAGCGCGATCGCGGTGAAGCCCGGCCGCTTTAGTAAGCTTCGCACTCCGTAGCGAATGTCTCTGAATAGTGTTTCCATAACAAAGTCTCCGTTTGGGTGCCGAGCAACTCCCTGGAGTGCGGTGACCTGTCACCGCTTTAGTCTTGGGCGGCTTGACGCCCCAGTCTTTCAAAAGTTTCAACCAACGGTGGTCGCGACAAGTCGCGACCGGCCAAAGCGGTGACAGGTCACCGCACTCCAAGGAGTTATTCGTAACGCAGCGCCACTAACGGATCGACTTTCGTTGCGCGTCGCGCCGGAACGTAACAAGCAATCAACGCAACCAGCGACAGCAGCAACGTAATCACGACGAACGTCAGCGGGTCAGTCACGCTAACTCCGAAGAGCAGGGTTCGCAGCAATCGCGTTAGCGCAAACGACGCCGCCAAACCAACCGCTATTCCCACCGAAATCAGCAGCATTCCGTGTCTGATGATCATCCTCAATACATCGCCGACCTGCGCTCCCAGCGCCATGCGAATGCCAAACTCATGCGTACGTTGCGCGACGCTGTAGGCTGTAACGCCGTAGATTCCGGCGGCTGATAAGAACAACGCAATGCCACTAAACAGACCGAGCAGGAATAGGTTGAACCGCGGTTGGGTCACAGCATTGCTCACGATGTTGTCCATGGTCTTGATGTCCGACACGGCAGCGGACTTGTCTACTTCGGCCGCAGCCTGGCGAATAGAACCAGCAATAGCGGTCGGCTCAACCGTTGAGCGAACCACCACGAACATATTTGCAAAGCTGTCTTGTAGGGCGGAAAGATAAAACTCCGGCGTTGCCGGCTCACGCAGTTCCAGGCTTCTAACGTCGGCGGCAACTCCGACAATCTCCCACCACACCGGTTGTCCGTTCGGGCCGTTATTGCCGAGGCTGATTCTTTTGCCGATTGGGTTTTCGCCGGGAAAGTCGTGCTGGGCGAGTGCCTGATTGACAATCATCACCAGCGGCGCGGTTTCGATGTCGCGATCGGTAAAGGCGCGCCCTTGCACGATGGGGATGTTCATGGCGCGAAAATAATCAGTGCTGACAGTGCGATAGTTTCCGCCGGGCCACTTGTCTGGAGTCAGCAGTGGTCGGCCCTCAATTCTGAAGCCGGCTTGCGGGCCTTTATCGAGGGGCAACGTATTTATGGCTCCCACTACGGCAACACCCGGAGCCGAGCTGATGCGTTGGATAATTTTGTTATAGAAAGCGATATAGTCGGCATCGGTGCGATAGTTGGCGCCGGCAGGCGAGAGCCGCGCCGTCAACACTTGCTGCGGCGTAAAGCCGGCGTTCACTGCCTGCAATTGCATGAAACTGCGGAACAGCAAACCAGCCCCAACCAGCAACACTACTGACAACGCAACCTCGCCAACGATGAGCAAGTTACGTAATCGATTGTGACGGCGGCTGCCGGAGACACCGCGGCCCATCTCTTTCAATGAATCCTGGACGTCAGTCTTTGAGAGTTGCAGCGAAGGAGCGAACCCGAAAAGGATTCCGGTAACGATCGACGCGACCAGCGTGAAGCCCAGCACGCGCCAGTCGAGCTTGATCTCGCCCAGTCGCGGAAAGTCCTGCGGCAACAACTTCGTCATCAGTGCGACGCCCCAGAGGGCAAGCAGGAATCCCAGCGCCCCACCAGTGAGCGCCAGGATCACGCTTTCGGTAAGCAGTTGGCGCATTAGGCGAAAGCGCGATGCGCCCAGCGCGGTTCTAATTGCTAATTCCTTCTGTCGCGCAGCGGCACTCGCGAGCAACAGGTTCGCGACATTGGCGCAGGCGATCAACAGGACGAATCCCACGGCTCCGAACAAGAGCAACAACATCGCGCCCGTCTCTCCCACCAGATGCGTATGCAAAGAAACGACGCGGTTGAAACGGCGATTATTGCTGTCCGGATATTGTTGTCGCAGGCGCGCGGTTATCGTCTCCATTTCGCTTACGGCCTGCGGTAAGCCGACGCCCGGTTTCAACAACGCGACTGCGGCGAGCATTCCAAAACCGCGTACCTGAGTAGGATCCATGCGTTCGTTAACAGTCGGCGCAAGTCTGAAAGGCGGCACCCAAACATCGGTCTTGTCGGGATATTGGAAGCCGGCAGGCGCGATGCCGACAACGGTGTAACTGACACCGTCGAGCGTGATCGCCTTACCGACCAGCGATGCCTCACCACCAAAACGTCTTTGCCAGAGTCCATGGCTAACAACTACAACTGGAGCGTGTCCAGCTTGTTCGTCAGTAGGAATAAACAAACGTCCTTGTTGAGGTTCTGCCCCGAAGACCGAAAAGAAGTTGGCAGACGTCATCGCCAGATCGATTCGCTCGGCTGTGTCGGCCAGCGCAAGATTGGCCGGTCGCGTGAGGATGGCGGCCAGCTGCTCGAAGACTGTGTTCTGCGCGCGCCAGTCAAGAAAGTTGGCGGGAGTAACCTGAACGCGCTTGCCGTTCTTATCGAGTTCCTGAATCGCGACGATGCGATCTGCTTGCCGGTAAGGGAGAGGACGAAGCAGAACGGTATTAACCACACTGAAAATTGCCGAGCTGGCGCCGATGCCAACCGCGAGCGTAACGACAACGATCGCGGTGAATCCCGGGTGCTTTAGCAAACTGCGAACCCCGTAGCGAATGTCCTTGAGTATTGCTTCCATAACATCACTCCAATCTGCGACAACTCTTTGGAGTGCGGTGACCTGTCACCGCTTTAGTCTTGAGCGGCCTGACGCCCGTCTTAAGTACTCTTAGTGCAACGAAGGTCGCGACAGGTCGCGACGGACCAAAGCCGTGACAGGTCACCGCACTCCAAAAGTTATTCGTATCTCAGCGCCACCAACGGGTCGACTCGGGTTGCGCGCCTGGCCGGGATGTAGCAAGCGAGGAACGCCACCGCTAACAAACCGAACGTAACGATCGAAAAGGTGACGACATCCGTTGGCTTCACTCCAAACAGCAAGCTGGCCAACACGCGCGTTACGCCGTAAGCGCCGGCCAACCCCACGAGCACGCCCAGCAAAGCCTGCGACATTCCGTTTCTGAGCATGAGCTTCAAGACATCTCCGGCTCGAGCGCCGAGCGCCATACGAATGCCAATCTCGTGAGTGCGCTGTGTGACGGTGAAAGCCATGACGCCGTAGATGCCGATAGCCGCAAGCAACAGCGCCACGCCGGCGAATACGCTAAGCATCACGGAAGAAAAGCTATGGAGAGCTAACGATATAGCCCGCACTTCCTCCATCGTGTGCACATCAAAGACGGGTTGGTCTTTGTCGATTGCCCACACCTGTTCTCTTATCGGCGCGGCCATGGCTGCCGGCTCAACTTTCGTCTTTGCTACGAGTACCATTGACTGCAACGCAAACTGGGCGTGCGGCAGGAAGTAGTCCGCTGTAACCGGGAGATTCATTTCGTGCTTGACGTCCTGAACTACGCCGACCACTTGCATCCACGGGTTCTCCGCCAGCGGGCCGGTAAAACGCATGCGCTGGCCGAGGGGATCCGTGTTGGGCCAGTACTTCCGTGCCAGAGTTTGGTTGACGATGATGACTGGGGTAGCACCAGCCCTGTCCTGTTCAGTGAACAAACGACCTTGCACCAGTCTAATGCCCATTGTTTGAAAATATTTTGGGGAGCAGACTCGAAAGCGCCCGTCAAACTGCTGACCGGGCGGCGGCTCGGGCGTCCCTTCTACAAGAAAACTGCTCGACGAATTACTGCCTCCCAGCGGCAGGTGATTTACGATTGCGGCCGAACTTACACCCGGTAGTTCCTCAACGCGGTGCACCAGGTCAGCAAAGAAGGCAACGAGCTGCGGATCTTCCTTGTACTTCGCCATCGGCAGCACAAGGTTCATTGTCATCAGGTTCTCGGCGTCGAATCCCGGATCCGCTTTCACCAACTGGAGGAAGCTGCGAATCAGCAATCCGGCGCTTACCAGCAGCATGAGTGACAACGCTACTTCGCCGACTACCAACAACCCACGCAGGCGATGCGAACTCGAGGTAGATTGCTGACTGCCTTCCTTCAGTGCGTTGTTCAGATCCGGTTTCGAAAGCTGCCATGCAGGTGCCAGGCCAAATAGAACGCCACTCAATATTGAAAGCAGGAGCGCGAATCCGAGGACCGGCAAGTTGATACCCAGCTGACTCCATCCGGCGGCGAAGCGCGCTGCTTCACCGGGATTGGCAGTGCGAATCAGATCGATGCTCCAATACGCCACCAGTATTCCCAGCGCGCCACCCGCGATACCGAGCATTACGCTCTCTGTCATTAATTGCCGAATAATGCGTAAGCGGCTCGCTCCGAGCGCCGCCCGCAACGCAATCTCTCGTTGACGTCCTGCGGCTCGCGCCAGCATGAGGTTGGCGACGTTGGCGCAGCCAATCAACAGGACAAATCCAACCGCAGCCATCATTACCCACAACGCAGTTGCGTACATGCGCACTGTGTCAGCGAGAATCGGATAAATGACAACGCCGCGACCGGTGTTAGTTTCGGGGTATTGTTTCTCCAACTGGCCGGCGATGATGTCCATATCGGCCTGCGCGCTCCGTATGTTGGTGCCAGGCTTCAGCCGACCGATTCCCAGATAGCTATGATTTCCACGGCTGCGAGATAGTTCAGGCGTTAAAGAGATCGGCGCATAGATCTCGCTGCCTTTCGGATAATTGAAGCCCGGCGGTAGCACACCAATCACCGTTCGCTGGATCCCGTTGGTCGCGATGATCTTGTTGACTATGTTGGGGTCGCCGCCGAAGCGACGTTGCCAGAGGTTGTAGGTAAGAAGAGCGACTGCATCCTTGCCAGGCTCGTTTTCTTCAGCGGAAAAGCCCCGGCCCAGAATTGGTTCGACACCCACGATGTCAAGGAAGTTTGCAGTGACCTGAAAGCCCTGAACACGTTCCGGCGTCTCGCCTCCGGTGAGGTTCGTGCTCCACCAACGATAAATCCCCAGATTTTCGAACGACTTACTTTGAGCGCGCCAGTCGAGATAGTTCGCGACCGTGACTTCGTTTCGCTCAACGCCGCGGCTCGGCACTTTGTCCCAAAGCGCAACGATCCGATCCGGATCAGGAAAAGGCAGTGGTTTTAGTAACAGTGCATTGATCGTGCTGAAGATCGCAGTGTTGGCGCCAATCCCAAGTGCCAGTGTGATTACAGCGATTACCGTAAAAGCGGGCCGCTTCAACAGACTTCGAAATCCATAACGGACGTCTTTAGAAAGAGTGTCCATCGCTGTCCCTCCTTCGAAACGTTAACGCTACCTACAAGTCGGCCTTGAGAGCCGGTCATTGCACTGTCTAAACGGGGGAGATCAGTTATTCGCGATCCAGCCATCTTCCAGCCGCACGATCCGATTGCCATAGGCAGCATTAGTTTCGGAGTGCGTAACCTGAACGATCGTGGTGCCTTCATCATTAAGGCGCTTAAACATGTCCATGATCTCTTTGCCCTGGCTGGAATGGAGGTTTCCGGTCGGTTCGTCGGCCAGGATAATGCGCGGATTTGCTACTACTGCGCGCGCGATGCCGACGAGTTGTTGCTGGCCGCCGGAGAGCTGGCTGGGGAAGAGATCTTTCTTGCCTACGATCTGAAACTTGTCCAGCGTGTCGCAGACAATCGATTGCCGATCCTTCTTGTTCACGTCGCGATAGGAAAGCGGCAACTCAAGATTTTCGAAAACTGTTTGATCGTCGAGCAGGTGATAACTTTGAAAGACGAAGCCGATGTTGCTGTTGCGCAGGGCAGCTCGCTTTTTGGTATCCAACTTATGAACGGCAACGTCGTCAAAAAAGTATTCCCCTGCCCACGACTGATCGTGCATCCCGAGAATGTGCAGCAATGTCGACTTGCCGGCGCCGGATGGCCCCATGATCGAAACAAACTCGCCCGACTGTATGTCAAAGTCGATGCGACGCAGGACATACGTCTTCGCCGGGCCGTAAGAGAAGGCCTTTTCTACGTTTCGCAGGCTAATCATCCGATCGCTCCGAGACCATTCTCTTTGGCATCACGCCGCGCATCTTCGACTTCGCGTCGATTCGCGCCGGCTTCTTCTTCGACGATCAAGCCGTCGAATAAGTGGACAATCCTGTCGGCATGCTGCGCATAACGCGCATCGTGCGTGACCATGCAGATGGTGGCGCCGCCGCGGTGCAGTTCGCGCAGGAGCTCCATTACCGCCTCGCCGTTGGTTGAATCCAGGTTTCCTGTCGGTTCGTCAGCGAGCAGGATGCTCGGTTGGCCGCCTACTGCGCGAGCGACAGCCACGCGCTGCTGTTGACCGCCCGAAAGCTGGCTGGGCAAGTGTTTGGCGCGATGTCCCATGCCCACGCTCTCCAGCGCGTCAGTCACCCGTTTTTTACGGTCGCCCGAGTTCATGCCGCGATAGGTGAGCGGCAACTCGACGTTTTCATAGACCGTCAGGTCGCCAATCAAGTTAAAACTTTGAAAGATAAAACCGACCTCACGGTTGCGGATCCGCGCCCGCTCCGACATCGAAAGATTCTCAACCGGCTTTTCGTTAAGCACGTACTGGCCGTCGCTTGGCGTATCGAGCAAGCCAAGAATCGACAGCAACGTCGACTTGCCGCAGCCTGACGGACCGGCAATCGAAACGTATTCGCCTTTCTGGATGTCGAGGTGAATTCCGGAAAGCGCGTGCGTCTCAACTTCGTCGGTGTAGAAAACCTTTTTGACGTCCGCCAGGTGAATAAGGGGATCGGTTGCGCTCATTTTGTGTCTCCTTAGGATGGTCGGTAATTTCGTAAACGACTAAACGGGAATGTGCGGCTATGCCGCGTTCCGTGCGGTAAGGCTCTGCCTTACCGTTTCGATCTTTTTTAAGCCTACGCCTTCGGCATGGGTTGGAGGCGCAGCCTCCTGAAACAATTCTTGCGTCCGGTAAGGCAAAGCCTTACCGCACGGAAGGCGGCAAAGCCGCGCTCGACGTCACATCGAAAATCAACGTATGCGAATGCGATCGTAACTATCCAACGCCGACGTGTCTGACAGGATGACCTGGTCGCCTTCCTTCAGTCCGTTGACTATCTCGATTGTGCTTACGGAGCTGCGGCCCAAAGTTACCGGAACATGCTGAGCCTCCTGCCCATCCGGGCTTAGGCGAAACAGTTTCACGGTCGTTTGCCCCTGCCCAAATGCCGGACGGCCGACGTATAAGACGTCAGTTAGGCGCTCTAGCTCGATTGTTCCGTCAACGCTTAGATCGGGCCGGGCGCTTCCAGGCAGCGGGCCGGTCAGTGATACGTCCACCACGAAGGTCCCTTCCCGAGCCGCGGGATCTATGCGCATCACCTGGCCCTGAATGATGCCGTTGCGCGTATCTACCGCTACCGGCTGCCCGAACCTTACGTCCTTGATCTGAGTCTCGGCGATCTTTAACTCGGCTTTTAGCGAGGCC
>JBOGOP010000022.1:0-35289 GCA_050747225.1 Pyrinomonadaceae bacterium | reverse complement strand
CCGGCGGCGCACCAATGGTCGCTTGAGCATCGCGGACCAATGAACCAGGTAGCGCTGGCTTTAGCGCGCGAAAGTGGTTCGTTGGGCGACTCCGAAAATGAGGGTTACGATTCTGCGGTCATCAGGGTTAATGATCCAGTGGCCTTAACCGAAGTACGCAAGCGTCTCAAGGAATCAGGTTTTGCAAGCTTCTCGATCGTGGATCAGTTGGAACAGTTTCGCACCGTCTTCCTGATAATCGATTCCGTGCTGGGATTGCTCGGCGGCATCTCGCTGCTGGTGGCTTCATTCGGGATCGCCAACACGATGATCATGTCGATTCTCGAGCGGACGCGCGAGATCGGGATCATGAAGGCGATTGGAGCTGAAGACCGCGAGATCAAATTGATCTTTTTTGTTGAGGCGGCTGTGTTGGGGGTGGTCGGCGGAGTTATCGGCGTACTGGCGGCCTGGGCTGTCGACGGGATTGCTAATCGTCTCGCTTATCGGTTCTTTCTGAAACCGAACGGCGCTTCGTTTGTGGACTTCTTTTCCTTACCGCCCTGGCTCTCAATGGGAGCCATTCTGTTTGCGCTCGTCGTTTCAATCCTCGCCGCACTTTATCCGGCCGCACGCGCCGCACGCATCGATCCGGTGCGGGCGTTGCGGCATGATTGAGTTTTGATCTGATTATCGCTTGAATCTTTTGACCTCTCTTGCGATTATCTAGGCGTGTTTTTTGAAGTCATCGGCGAAATCAGAGAAATAGAGAAGATCGCCGTCAGTGGTAGCATCCGTGACCTGGAACGATTGCGCAGGAGCTACGGCCGCGGACGTTGGCGAAAACTAAAAGGGATTGCCCTTGTTCGGCTGGAAGATGGCGCCGCGTGCGATGCTGAACTGCACTGGTATGAGGCTCACGGTATTGGCAAGAGAGAGATGAGAGTTAAGCAATTGCTAGACTAAGACGATGAAGACAAAACCAAATTCCCCAAAGCAGTTTGTTGTTTGCGTCGATAATGAGGGCTATCCGGCGTCTCTGGAGTTACGAAAAATATATCGAACTGTCCCGGATAAAAACGCGGCGAAACACAACTTGGTGCGCGTGATTGATGAGTCAGGCGAGGATTACCTCTACCCGGAAAGTTTCTTTGTCGGCATTCGACTGCCGCAAGCGGTTAAAGAGGCCTTCCTGAAAGCCGCTTGATAAGGTCGAGGCAACTATTATGTTGGCGTCTCGATTCAGGAGATGGTTTTGAATTTTGTCTGCTGAACTTAAAGGTAGTTTGTGGTAGCGTCGGATTCACTTGCTATCAATCCTCCTACACTCAGCCCTTTCATTTGGTCAATTGCAACCAGATAAGGTCTGTCGGATATCACGCCCCTCGCTTTTGTTACGGCGTGTAACGGAAGCCACTTGTGCGTATTGGTATCAAACTGATAAACCAAATTTTGTATGGATGTGTGCTCAAGATAATCAATAAGTCTAAGAGCGGATTTCGCTGCAGTATGTATTGAATTCGAAGCCTCGCACAGAATGGCGGTGTCTGTTGATGAGGTAACAAATTCAACTTGACATCCTTTATAGTTGGTCATGAATTCGAAAAGCACTCTCCCTGCAGATCTACAGCGGTGGATGACATCACGCCGCAACGTAACTCACTGAACTGTTCCTCATCGAACAATCTGTAACTCGCAGCATTTTCTTCAACGTCTAGACAGAATTCCTGCGCTGCCGGTACTTCGTCAAATAAGTCATTCATGTGGTTCTTCAAAGAGTTTCAGACTTGGCACCCAAAGCGTCTCTCACTTTCGGATGAATTCCGATAGCTTTTCGGAGTCAGGGCCATTCTAGCATCTACTTGTGAAATCCTTATTCCGGACCAAATCTCTAAGATTCGCTAAAAATAGAAAAAGGGGAGCGAAACATCGACTGGCGTCGATTTCGCTCCCCATCCTAAGTCGATGATTGATACGCGTTATCCATTACCCGTCCAATCACCAGTCTCTGGGCCCAGTCTGTTGTAGATCTATTAGTCAGTTGGCGGCGGTGGTGCAACTGGCTTTGCCATTTTCTTCTTCGGTTTTGGTTTCACCATCATCGCCGGCTTTGGGTTCCAGAATCCTGGATCGCCCGCCATGAACTCCTTTTCTAAATAACTCAGGCTGGGCGCGAACGCGTAGGTACTGATGTCGCTGGACAAGACCGCCTCGCTAATCGCCTTGTCAGCATCCTTTCTCATATCGTCGCCCATTGCAGCTCTGACTCTCATGGCAATCGGATCATCTAACTCAGCCAAAGACTTCATCGGTCGGAAAACGAGGTACGTGCCGCCGGGTGCTCCAGACACGACCTGGAAAACAGCTACATGGAAGTTGTCGATCTTCGCTTTTTGCCGAGCGACGTTGACCAACTTCTGCACGTACTCGGCCCATTGCGCGTCATGTCCTGGTCGAATGCGCGTGGTTGTGATTGAGAAGTAGCGCATCGTGCGGATATCGACATCAGGGTTGTAACTCAACTCTGGCCGAAAGATTGTTAACATATCGCGCATGGCCGCATGCAATGCCGGCGCTTCAGCGTCGAGCCGGCCCAGTTCAGTCTTCAAGTTGCCGCTGGCGCCCGACATCTTCTTGTCGGTATTGTTCAGAATTTCCTCAAGCTCTTTGAACGAATCGGAGCCGGTGATGTAGACAACCTCGTTCTCGCTGCCAGCCACCGGAAGCAGCGCAATTCGATGGTTTGGTGTGTTAAGCGTTCGGAAGGCGTTGACATAGTTTGCGGCATGTTTGCTGTGTGGCGCCATCATTCCGGGCTTGATGTCTTCGCGCACGACGTAAAGAACTTTAGGTGGACCTTGCCTCGGCGGATCCTGGGCCAAGGCCTGGGTGAAAGCTGAGATTAGGGTGACGACTGCAAAAAACAGGAGAGACTTCTTCATAAACACATACCTCCAGGAGTTTCGATTTGACGTTTGATTGATTTTCGCAGTCTGTGCCGGGCGGGACACGACTGCGGTTGCGGCTCCGAACTTAGATTTATCGTACGACCGTGTGAACCCAATTGAATTTCGAAGAAACTAGAGCGCGAGGTAGAAAACCCAGGCAGATCCTAGACGCAGTCAACGAGCTCGAACTATTCGGGCGGCGGAACGATACGACGATCCTCTAGGCAAGTCAATTGTGAGCGCTGTTGTCACGACTCAAGGCAGGTTCAGTCTTTCGATGAAACGGTCAGGGATTAAATACAATCTTCGTGATCGGATGCACTTCCCAGTGCTTGCTATGGATCCGCGATCTGAGGCTCTTTGGCCCGGGCTTGTCGAAGTTATGGCCATAGTTAAAGAACAACGATCCCTCGACCTCTACTGGAATTGGAGGGTAGTAAAAATCATAGCTAACACCTGGTAAACCTGACCCGAAGAAGTCCTTGAATTGAGTTCGAGCGGCATTTAGTTGCGGAAAAGACTTGCTGCTCAAAGGAGGCAATCCAGACATATCCATTATCATATACATCTCCGGCAAAGATTCGTTTCGGCCTACAATCAGAGCGAAGTCATTGTTTCGCTCCTTGCGCGCTGCATACAAGAATGCCCTAACCCGTATGTTCCGCTGCTCTTCTTTGACACGAGCTGAGTTTGCATTGTTCGTAATTGGAGGCACGTGAGCCATCATAGTGCTGTCCGGGGGTAGGGAGTCGATAAGGTCTTTCAGTTCCTTAAAATTTTCGACGGGACCTTTGCCAATGGAAAGTTTGGCGACCTGTCGTGCAATGCCCTGGTAATTATCACCTTGGATGTCATGCACTTTTTCTATCGCTGAGGCCCTCTTGCCACTGGGATAGCGCAGGCTGAGGTTGTGCTTCAAGCGAAAAGAGCGGTCGTCCTTGGTTCGCACCCGAGCGTGTATCTGAAACTCACCCCAGCCGCCAGTATCGATGCGAAACTTCTGCGCACGGTTAGTAACCTTGCGAATTGGATCTCGAAAAGTGGAGTGCAGTGTCCACTCGACGTAGTCAACCTTGTCGAGCGCTTCATCGCTCCCCTCCACCCACACCGCCCACTCCCACCAATCGTTTCCCTGGAAGGTTTCCGATTGCGAGATCTTAAACTCCGTTGACATCGCGTGTCCTCTAATTGATCTTGACCATGACAGCATCCGCTGATGCCCAGCCCGAACTGAATTTCTTATCGCCGTTCAAGAAGCCTTCGACTTCGACTTGGGCGCGATCGGGAACATCCACTGCGTTCATATAGAAGCCTTGATCCACGACCTCCAGGCGCCCTGGGCTATAGGTTGAATCCAGACCATCGCTCCGAGTTCGGTATTGGATCGAGAACGCCTCTTTCTTTCGCCATTGATGAAGGTCGCGAGTGAGCCGATCAGATTGCGGTTCGAGCCGGATCCTGCGAATGTTCCGACGCCCCAGCGCGCGGACCAACTCAACCACACACGCCAGGCGATCATTCTGACGAAGCACGATGTATTGGCGATCGCCCAGGAGACCCCGCGGAACTTTGACGTTTTCCTCCTTGATCGGGACGATCGGTTTGTCCTTCGCGCTGAAGTAAACCATCTCGTCTCGGACCCAGATATGAGAGGTGAAGTCGGCGTCTCCTTGCCCCTCTCGAATGGTAAAGAATCCGACGGCCGCGTCTGACTGATCGAGTTGGTCCTTAACACCTTGCTGAAGGATCTGTCCGTGGAGGTCTTTACCGTGCACAACAGTAAACCCCATGGACTGGAGAACCGGAAAGACTTGTTCTTCGATCCACTTGTCTCGTTCGTTGTAGCCGAAGCCAACAAAGACCCTCATGGCGTGTCTTTCTTTACTCGTAAGGTGAGGAGCTGGCGGTCAAAGGCGTTTCTACCGTGGCATCCTCGTCTGGGTCGGCAAATTTATGGCACTGGTTCGGCAAGGAGTCAAGTTCAATAGGAGAGGTCTTTGAGCCCAGTTGAAACTCCTGGCAAGTAAGATGACTTACTAATGCGATAGTGGCTTCCCGCATTGATTACAGAATCGAGACGAAGGGTCTTTGGGAGCGGCGCCGCAGGAGGGACAGGCTGTTACTTTGAAGCTTGCTCCGCACGCGGAACAGAAGCTCGCATCGGCGGTGTTGGCGGCGCCGCAACTGCCGCAGCGTCCCGGTAAGGGTGGAACATAGCTACCCGCTTTGCCGGCGAGGTGCGCTTCTACTACTCGCCACGCATCTTCGGTAAGTTTGTATTGCCAGTAAGCGCCGAGGGCGGGCAAGGCAAGCAGCAACCCCGCAGAAATCAACACGGCTACAGCGGCGACGGCTGCTTTGTCTAACCACTTCTGCATGCCCATCTCCACCCGCGTGCCGCCGGCCTCCGGCGTGATCTTGATTGTCAGCGCCGCCGAGAGCCCGGTTAGATCCCGCAACGTGCTAGACTTGCGTGCTTGCATTACCGTAGTTGACGAGACGTGCATCGTTTGCACTTCATAATCCTGATCAAAAATAGTGCGAAGCTCGGCTACCAGTTTGAAGACATCTGCTTCAACGCCGGGATAATATCTGCTGTCCATTGACGGCCATCCTTTCGCTGACTTTCGCTATCCGCGACTTCAGTTTACGATCAGGTAACGATCATTGTTCACTTGAAAAATATCTGAACCGTTTGTATCAAGGAAAACCTTAAAAATGAGATCCCTTCGCAGCATGTTGGTCGCAGTCCTGGCTCTTGCTTTCCTGACCACTTCCGCAAATTTCCGCTCAGTTTTATCACAAAGCTCCGGGGCGCCTGCCACAGTTCTCGACGGTTTCACTCCCGCAGGCTCAAGCGAGGAGCGCCGCTGGGAAGATGAATTTCGTTCGCTGCCGGCGCCGGCCTCGGCGCGAGAACATCTGCGCCGGTTGACTGCGGAGCCGCACATAGCCGGCAGCAAAGAAGACTATGCGACGGCGATATATGTTCGCGATCAGATTCGCAGCTATGGCATAGCCTCAGAGCTGAAAGAATACGAAGTGTTGCTGCCGTATCCGAAACAACCCGGCATCGTAGAACTAGTCCGACCGGGGCCCGAAAAGCTCGCCATCAAGGAGCCGGTCATCGCCGAAGATCCTTCGTCGTCTAATCCAAAGATCGTTCCGCTCTTCAATGGCTATAGTCCGAGCGGCGACGTGACCGCGCCGCTGGTTTATGTGAACTACGGCTTGCCTCCTGATTATGAAGCTCTGAAGAAACTCGGCGTTGACGTGACTGGGAAGATTGCGATCGCGCGTTACGGGAACTCCTTTCGCGGAGTGAAGGCACAAGTTGCGCAGCAACACGGCGCAATTGGGTTAATCATTTATTCCGATCCGGCAGATGATGGCTACGGGCAGGGAGATGTTTATCCGAAAGGTCCCTGGCGTCCGGCGTATTCGGCGCAGCGCGGCTCGGTGCAATTTTTGTCGACAGCGCCGGGCGATCCGCTAACACCAGGCAAGCCTGCGATACCAGGCGTGCCGCGACTGAAGATGGAAGAAGTCACAACTCTGCCGCGCATTCCGGTGCAGCCGATTTCTTATGGTGACGCGCGGCGGTTGCTGGAACCGCTGCGTGGTCCGGTGAGGCCGAAAGGGTTCCAGGGTGGCTTGCCATTTCCGTATCACGTTGGTGGCACCGATTACGTTCGCGTCCACTTGAAAACGTCCATGGATTATCAGGTGCGAAAAATCTGGAACGTGATCTCGCGCATCGATGGCGATGAAGAAAAGGACCGCTGGGTGATCATGGGCAACCACCGCGATGCCTGGGTCTTTGGCGCCGTCGATCCAAATAGTGGTACGACCGCGATGCTCGAGGCCGCACGCGGTTTCGGTGGTTTGTTGAAGAAAGGTTGGAAACCGCGGCGTACGATTGTGCTTTGCAGTTGGGACGGTGAAGAGTATGGCCTGCTGGGTTCGACGGAATGGGCGGAAGAAAACGCCACCGAGTTGAAAGAAAAGGCGGTCGCCTACCTCAACGTGGATTCGGCGGTGTCTGGTTCAAATTTTGGCGCCTCGTCGGTGCCTTCGATGTGGAAACTAATTCGTGGCGCGACGCGCGACGTGAAGGATCCAAAAAGCGGCCAATCGGTTTATCAGCAATGGCAGGCACGCGCGCGCGAGGATGAGCCTGACCCGGAACTGACGAACGCAGAAGCGGCAACGGATACGACGATTGCTGAGGCGCGCATCGGCGCCCTGGGTTCGGGTTCAGACTTCACCCCATTCTTGCAACACCTGGGAGTGCCTGCCAGTGACATGGGTTTCGGCGGCGATTACGGCGTCTATCATTCCGCTTACGATTCCTTCTATTGGATGAGTCACTTCGGTGATCCAAACTTTGTCTACCACGTAGCCGCAGCGCAACTTTGGGGGACTGTAGCGATGCGCCTGGCCGATGCCGTTGGGTTGCCACTCGACTATCGCGATTATGCCTGGCAGGTGCGCGAGTTTTTCGAACAGTGTATGAAGACTGCCAGACGTCGCAAGCTGGCAGGGGCTTTCGATGAGAAGCCAATGAATAAAGCACTGCAGAGTTTTTCGGATGAAGCTGAACGAGTTGAGAAGGCGCGACAGGAGACGGTCGCAGAAATTGAACGCACGCGAGTGGAAGCAAATGATCGTCACCCGCGAGCGATGGCGCGGTTGAAGCGCATAAATGACGCGTTGCTGGCCGTTGAGCGATCGCTAACCGATGAACGCGGACTTCGCGGGCGCACCTGGTATGTTCACCAGATTTATGCGCCGGGAACATACACCGGTTACGCAGCGCAACCGCTGCCCGATTTCCGTCAGGCGCTCGATGATCGAAATACGACCAACGCGGCGGAGGCGTTGGGTCGCATTGTGGAGGCGATTAACCGCGCCACGGAGACACTGCGAAAGGCTCGCGATTAACTTTGGAGTGCGGTGACCTGTCACCGCTTTGGTCAGTCGCGACCTGTCGCGACCACCGTGGCGTTTGAATCTACTGGGCGTCAAGGCATCCAAGGCCAAAGCGGTGACAGGTCACCGCACTCCAAAGAGTTGTCGCAAACGCCTGAACCGATCTGTTGTTTCTTTGCGCGTTTACTAAGGAGCGGCCAAAAATCTTGCTGTTACAACAACCTCGCTAAGAGCAAACAAGGAGAGATAATGAGAAAAGGGTTTTTGGGAATAAACATACTGAGCGTCCTCGTCTTGCTATTCGTTTCGTCGCCCTCTTTCATGGCACAACGGAGGCCAAACCGTCCAGCTCCGCCTCCGGCAACGCCGGCGCGAAATGACCTGAAGATTACATACCGCACAACCACATCAGGACAGCCTACGGAAACGACCACGATGCTCAAAGGTGTGCGTGAGCGCTCCGAAATGAAATTGGGTTATGGGATGGACATGATCAACGTCACGCAGTGTGATCTAAAACGGACCATTCAGATCAGTGACAGCGCGAAAAAGTATGTCATCACGCCGATGGAAAGCGGAGACGCAACGCCGAACGCTCCGGTTTCCGGTGGCGGAATGTCTGAGCCGTCGCGGCGCGGCGGCGTGGTGACCTATACGTCGAACGCGGTTGACACCGGCGAGCGCAAGGAGATGTTTGGCTTCCAGGCTCGTCACGTGAAGACCAGCATGATCGTTGACTCGTCGCCGGACGCGTGTAATCCGGTAAAGCAACGAATGGAGACAGATGGTTGGTACATCGACTTTGCCTTTGGTCTCAATTGCGATTTGGGCGCCCGCCCGCCAATGGTTGGACGACCGTCTCCGCGCGGGGGCTGTCGCGATGCAGTCCGCTTCAACCGGCAAGGTGCGGCGCGAACCGGCTATGCGCTCCAGGAGACGGTGACGTCCTACGGTCCCGACGGTAGGGTGGCGTTTACTTCAAGCAAAGAGGTTGTAGAGCTTTCTCGTGAGCCGCTTGATGCAGCATTGTTTGATATTCCTGCGGGCTACGTTGAAGCGGCCAGCGCTCAGGAGCTGTATGCAATGCCCTCAATGGCAGCGATGTCGCAGATGTCAGAGAGTCAGCAGCCGAGTGCGCATAATCAAAGTATTCCGTCAAACACAAGTAACGCCAAGCCATCAGGCAGTATTCGCGTCGGCGTAGTTCAGATTAACAACAAAACCGACCGCAGCGTTTCGCAGGAGTCACTGCGCCAGCGCTTGATTGGGGAGATACAAGGCGACGGTATCGATGCCGTCCCTTTGAACGCGATCTCGCCGCGCGAAGCTGAGGCCGAGGCAAAGGCGAAACAGTGTGACTTCATTCTTTACACAGATCTGACGACGCTGAAGGCATCGGCGGCTAAGAAACTTGGCGGCTTCCTCGGGCGCGCAACCGGTGTAGGGTCAGGGGTTGACAAGACAGAAGCGAAAGTCGAGTTCCAACTGTTTGCCGTTGGCGAGACAACCGCACGTCTGAAGTCCGCCGCGAATGCTAAGGAAGAAGGTGACGAAGGCAGCGCGGGCACAGCGCTCGACCTGGAAGGAAAGCAGGTTAGTGCTGCGGTGCGGAAAAGGAACTAAAGAGAAGCTGAGATGACCAGGGAGAGATTTTCCATTTGTCATTGCCGAGCGACCGAAGACGGTGGACCGCCGACCGCAGCCATAATGGTTTTTCTTCGGTCGTCCGTCGCCGGTCGTCCGTCTTTTGTTTCAATGACAAATGGAAAATCTCTTCAGTAGCTCATCGTAGCCACCTACTTCGCAGCCCCCGCTAGTTCGTCTTATTCTTCCCCTTCTTCTCGGCGGTTGTTGTTGGTGGCAGCTTGTTTGCCGCCTGGAGGATTGACTCAGCATTTTCGCTAAGTTGATCGAAGCTGTTTAGTTCTGCATCGGCCTTGGCCTGCGCCTCGACTGGTTTTAACTGTTCTACGATACGCGACGCTGCTGCCGCCAACTTGCGAAGGGCCTTTGGGATCAACGGGTTCTTTTCATCCCGCATGCTGACGTCGTCGATGTTTGTAATTGCCTCGTCGAAAATTCCCGCAATGTCGCCGATGAGTTCGGCGCGAGATCCGGTCGGCAGGTCTCCCCACGTTTCAGAATCTTTCTTCAACTGTTTGGCGGTCGATTTGTCTGGACCGCCGCTATTCAAAACGAGCATCCGTCGATCAGCGGCTTTGATGAAAATGTCGATGCGCTTATCAAGAATCTGCGCATCTTTGACGAGATCTATTTCTTGTGGCGTCAGGTGCTCGCGGCCTTGAAAGCCTGGGGTCAGCCTACAGAAAGAGAGCGTGAGAACGAACGTCAGCAGCAGAATGGGGGCACGGGCTGTCATAGTTGTTGCTTTTCGAGTGCTTTAGTTTTTGTCCAACACTTTGTTGTTTTTCGGATCCGATTTCTCTGATCCGCCGCGAATAACGGTGTTATCGTAAAAAGAATTAAGCGCTTCGGTTCGACCATTCCGCGCGAACTCTTCAATTTCCTTGATCCAAACGGCGTATTCAGCCGGCGTGTTGCGTCGCATCGTGGCCCATCTCGGTCCGTGCGCTCGAAGCGAGAGCTCCAAACGTTTGTACAGATCGCGCCTTCGGTTGCCTTTGCGATTAACCGTCTTCATGAAGCTGAGCGCGTCTTCGATCAAAGCCCAATACTTTCCAGCCTCGGCGGCGGCGCCCTCAAACTGCTGCTGTGAAGTGTGGTTCTCGGCATTAGCGAGGTGAATTTCCGCCAGTTCGATTGATAACTTAATGCGGGCCTTCTCGTCTTTGGATTGGTTGAGTTGCAAGCGTTCCTCGCGCGTGATGACTTTTGCGGGAGGTGGCGCGGTTTGATCGATAGGCCGAGGATCCTGAGCGTTCACCGCAGGTGCAAACAGCGCAACGAACAGAAGTATGACCGGACTACTTCGGATCGTATGACGCTGAATCCCGGCGAGTGTCATGTCAGCTCCAGTGGTGGAAGTTAATCTTGCCTGGGACGCTCAGGCTTTCGCTTTACGCCCTGACCCAATTGAATTTGCTTTCGCAGAGTCGGCAGCCGCAATTGAACTTTCTCGAGTTCGAGTTGGTTTGCTTTTGCGTCGGCCCGTGCGAGAAAACTTTCGTATGCTCCCAGTGCTTCCTGGTATTCTCCAAGATAATCATGCGCCGTGGCAATGAAATAATAGGCGACGTTCAGATCCGGTTTCGTTTTCAGTAGCCACTGATATTCGGCGATGGCCGCAGCGAACTGCTTGAGTTCATACAAGGCAGTTGCCAGATTAGCGTGAGCCACGTAGTTCTCAGGAGCAACCTGGATCACGCGGCGAAGAATCGCGGCCGCCTCCGCAAAGCGGCGGACTTGCACCAGCGCTGAGCTGTAGCCCGTAGCGTAGTCAGGATTCGTAGGCTCGAGCGCCGCCGCGCGTTTGTAGTGGTCAAGCGAACGTTTTGCATCGACCGTGCGATACGCGGCGCCCAACCTTGCCATGAGCATCGCGTTGTTGGGATTCTTTGCGAGCAGAATTTCCAGTGCCTTGGACGCCACCACCGGATCGTCGCTATTTGCCGCCTCGATTTCCTCCGGCGTGCCCACAACCTTGAGCTTGCCGTCGCCGGAAACCTGTGACGGTCGAGTCAACCCGGCAGCCTCAATGAGTCGCCGCGCTTCGTCAGGCTTGCCCGCTAATTCGTAATCTGCCGCGAGCCGCGAAACAATCGCTTTTTCTCCTTTGGTCAGTAATTCAGCTCTTTTCAGATCGGCAAGGGCACGCTCGTTGTTGCCGGCGGTTATGAGCATCTCTGCGCGTTGGATCAGGGCCGAAAGATTTGCGGGGTCGATTCGCAATACGTGATCAAAGCTGGCCAGGGAAGCGATGTTGTCACCAGCCGCGCGTTCTGCCATAGCACGCAGCATCCAGGCCGACGCTGGTGCATCTGCGTCGGCAGTAGCTCGGCGCGTTAAATCCAATGCTTCTTTTGCATCGCCCGCGCGCAAACGAATGTCAGCCAACATGCGAAGGGCCAGGTTGTCCTGTTTGTCGAGCTTGATTGCCTGCCGTAAGGCCAACTCGGCGTCTGCGTCACGATTGAGGCTCACGAGCAAGGCGCCCAGGGCCGAATAAGGGAGTGACCAATCCTTTCGCAGTTCAATCGCGCGTCGAAAGCCAGACTCAGCTTCCGGCAAACGTCCGAGCCCAACCAACGCACTTCCTCTTTGGAATTCCGCTTCAGCAAACTCCGGCCGCACCTTGATGGCTTCCTCGTAAAACTCCAGCGCTTTGAGAAGGTCGCCGTGAGCGTGCGCATTCTGTCCACGTTCAAATAGTTTCACCGGGTCGGCGGAACCATCGCCAAAAGGATCGTCGGTTTGGGCGTGCGTTATGCTGCCGCTGAAAAACAGCAGGCACAGCGCGGCCGCAAGCGCCGAAAAGCGCGACCCTGAAGCCATCGTTCCTGGTAGCGGTCGCATCATGAAAACAAAGTTCGTAGCAGGCGTGGAAAGCGATCTCTGAGGAGATGACGATGTTAGCATGGCAAAACTACTTGCGTCCAAAATTCAAACTCGCCACCAACGCTGCCGCATTTCTGAGATGCCGGTTGCGCTCGTCTTGATGCATGCGCTAACATTGCCAGCGCAATCCCATCATTCTTTAAAGAACTCGAACGCACAGGGCGCACGTGTCTTTATCCTCGGAGAGCCAAGACTTTTGAGCAGTTCACTGGTCGAAGATGTCGAAACGAAAGTTGCCATCGAGGATGGCGACGCAACGCTGATTAAAGAGCAAAGACTGCGTCAACTATTCCGTGAAATGGGTTCTGCTCTAGTGGCTTTTTCGGGCGGCGTCGACAGCACCTACCTCGCATACATAGCTAATTCCGAACTTGGTGGAAATGCGCTTTGCGTCACTGGCGAATCGGCCAGTTTGTCTGTGCAGCAGCGCGAGCAGACAGTTCGTCTTGCCGAACAATTCAGCCTTCGCCGGGAAGTAGTAAGGACCGAAGAGCTGGAAGATATTAACTACACCGCGAATGGTCCTACGCGTTGTTACTTCTGTAAGGACGAACTGTACAAAAAGCTCGAGGAGGTGTCGCGCGCTCGCGAAATTGAGTTCATTGTTGACGGCTCAACCCTTGATGACCTGACCGACTACCGGCCGGGTCGGGCGGCGACAAGCGCGCACGACGTGCGGAGTCCCCTGATAGAAGTTGGCATGTCAAAAGCCGAAGTCCGATTTTTGAGTCGCAGAGTTGGTTTACCAACCTGGGACAAACCTGCCAGCCCTTGTCTTTCGTCGCGGATCGCATACGGTCTCCCGGTAACTATCGAGCGCCTCTCGGTGGTGGATCGAGGGGAAGAAATTCTGCGCGAGCTGGGCTTCCAGGAGTTTCGTGTTCGCCACCACGACAGTCTCGTTCGTCTGGAAATAGCTCCGGCTGAGATGGCGCGGGCACTGCGAATTGATGTGGTTGAGGACCTGGCTCGCCGCTTTCGCGAACTAGGTTTTAAGTATGTAACGCTCGACCTTCAGGGATTTCGCAGTGGCGCGATGAATGAGGTCCTGGACCAACGACGCTCCGTCTGACGCGAACCGGAAGTCAGTAATGACGCTCTGCCTCGTTGTAGCCTATTGATTCACCCGGGCCCAGTGGGTGGAAAGTTTCGATGCACTTTTTGATCCGACTTTGAGGAGATCCGGAGATAGCCCATGGTCAGTATGCCAAGCACAGTTTATGTAGACGACATCCGCGAGATAAAGGAAGAGAACCCTTTTGAGTCCATGATGTCGCGGTTCGACCGAGCAGCTCAGTTGCTCAATCTCGATGCAGACTTGTATGCCGTCATGCGCGTTCCCAACAGGGAACTCAAGGTTTACATACCAACGAGGATGGACTCAGGACGGATCCAGGTCTTTGAAGGCTATCGCGTCCAGCACAACTTCGCGCGCGGACCTGCAAAGGGCGGCATTCGTTATTCGCCAGACGTAAATCTGGACGAGGTACGCGCATTGGCCGCGTGGATGACCTGGAAATGTGCGGTTGTTAATGTACCTTTTGGCGGTGCAAAAGGCGGGATTATCTGCGACCCACAGCAGATGTCCATTGGCGAGTTAGAGCGAATGACGCGGCGCTACGCATCCGAGCTGCTGGACTTTATCGGACCTGAGAAGGACGTGCCGGCTCCGGACATGAACACGAATGAGCAAACAATGGCGTGGATAATGGATACGTATTCCATGCACGCCAGGCACACCGTAACCGCGGTGGTGACTGGAAAACCCATCGATCTTGGAGGGTCTTCAGGACGACGTGAAGCAACCGGTCGAGGAATCCTGTTTGTAATCAACCAGGCCGTCAAGAGATTCAAAATGGTGCCAGAGTCGACGCGAGTCGTGGTACAGGGGTCGGGCAATGTTGGTGGAATCGGTGCACAGCTGCTTCACGAAGCGGGCTATAAGGTGGTCGCCATTTCCGACGTTCATGGCGGTATTTACAACCCCAAAGGTATCGACATTCCCGCCGCGCTCAATCACCTGCGGACCACCCGCTCCTTCGAGGATTATCCAGACGTTGAACGCGTGACGAACAGCGAATTGCTGGAGTTGGAATGCGATGTGCTGGTTCCGGCGGCGACTGAGAACCAGATAACTTCGCAGAACGCGGATCGGATCAAATGTAAGGTGCTGGCAGAGGGTGCGAATGGGCCTACGACAGCAGCGGCGGATCAGGTATTGCATGAGAAGGGAATCTTTGTCATCCCTGATATTCTCGCCAACGCCGGAGGCGTTACTGTCTCTTATTTTGAGTGGGTTCAGGACCGGATGGGATATTTTTGGCGGGAAGACATAGTCAATCAGCGACTTCAGGAAACAATGGTTGCCAGCTTCAATGATCTTTGCCGTTATGCCGATGCCCACTCGGTTGACACCCGCACCGCGGCCTACATGTTGGCGATAGACCGGGTGGCCTATGACACGCGCATGAGAGGGATATATGCGTGACGGAAAAGACATAAAGTAATGGACTTAAGTCGTGAAAAAGTCTTGATTTCCGTTAACTGGTAGGGTATGGTCTGGCATGATTCCGTACCGGCCAGCTGTGTAAATAATCCTTGCTTGGGCCGAGCTTTGGGGTGCGGTATCGCCCGACGTAAAGATGTCTGGAGTTCCTGGCAGCGACGTGTGACTACGGGGCATTGGGAGACTTGGGTGCTTCTGGTCTTGCGCTAACTAGATTGGTTCTAATGGTAGAACTTGCAACTATCGACGTTGGCATTCAAAACAAACTTCTATATTCGTTATGCAGGAGGATTGCGATGAGACTCGCAACGAGGGCGCTTTTATCCGCGCTGACTGTTCTTGTGTTAAGTGCCGCCGTGTCGGCGCAGACTTTGAGATCGCCACAGGATCCGCGTAATCAGGCTCCGGCAGTGGGGACCGGCGGCCCGGAGGGCGGACCGACAGGACTATTTACGGTCTATGACGGCGACACGATACGCAGAGGTGAGTTTACGTTCAGTGTCGCGTACAGCAATTTCGATCGTGACCCGGGGGACGTGGACCTGGTGGAGACGCCGTTAAGCTTCAACGTTGGCTTGAACGATCACGTGGAGTTGTTTTTCAAGACGATTGGTTACCGTGGCATAAAGGTAAACAATCCAAAGAACCTCTCCAGTTTCTATCTGCCAAACAATGGGCTGTTCTTCGGTGCGACTCTACTCTGCACCGGCCCGGCAATAATACTTCCGCCCGAGCGCGTGAGTGGTTCGACCCAGCTGACCGGCTTCAGTCCGCTGTTTCGACCGGCCGGACCGCCGTGCAACGTAGGGGGACAACCCTTCGTGCAATTTCCATTCATCGGGGGCACTGGGCCAAACTTTGGCTTGACTGGCAACGCTATCGCGCCGCCGTTTGTGAGTCGCATCGGCACACCCTTTGGCGGCAACGGAAATTTCGGAGCCGCGTCAAACTTCCCGGGCATAGGTTCGACCGTAGGCAGTATCCTTCCAGGCATTGTGCTGTCCACGCGAACTATTCCGCCTAATTCCACGTTCAATACGCTTACTGTTGCTGACGTATTTACAGTGGCGCCTGCTTACCTGCCGGATGCGCCCTTCATCGGGCGTTTGTATGGCGAATCAAGTTTCACGAATTTTGTGGCGGGTGCGAAGATCAGACTAACTGGACCTAACAACGCACTGGGAGTGGGCTTCATTCCTTTTTATCGTTGGAATCCGGACAAGGCTAATGATGCATCTGGCTTCAATCAGTTGCAGCGTGGCGCAAGCCCGGGAGCCGACATTGGCGACTTTGGTCTGATTGGGTTCATCTCGGGCAGGCTGAGTCAACATGTGAGCGTTTCGGCCAACCTCGGCTACATCCTGAACAGCAACCCCAAGAGCAAAGCCATGGGTGACGCCATTCTTCTCGATCGACCGGATGAGTTTTTGTCAGGAGTGGGATTTGACTACGTCGTCAACAAGCACTTCCAGCTGATCGGAGAAGTGCGTTCGACCATGTACACGGGCGGCAGAACGCCGAATGCTTTCAACAACAATCCGGTCGACGCCATAGGCGGTGTGAGAATCTTTCCGGCACGCTGGTGGGGCATTGGCGCAGCTTATCGCCGGCACATGAACCAACAGGATCAAGGTCACTTTAGTGACACCTTGCCAAGTGTGTTCCAGGGTTCGAGCGATCCAAATGGTTTCATCTTCCAGTTCTGGGCCGGTCATCGGAATCCGCGGATACCGCCGCCGCCGCCAAATCAAGCGCCGACGGTTTCGGTTTCGTCGTCGAGTGCTTCGATAACGCTACCGTGCCCGCCGGGAACCAGCTCTCCGAGTTGTACGGCAAGCGCCAGTCAGTCAGTAGACTTAACTGCCGACGGTCGGGATCCCGACAACGACACGTTGCTCTATACGTGGTCGGTTACTGGCGGCACGCTAAGTGGCGATGGCCGTGCGGTGAGTTGGAATCTTTCAGGTGCACAACCTGGAACCTATACCGCGACGGTGACTGTCAACGACGGTAACCAACACACAGCAGTTGGCTCTACAACAGTGACGATCGCCAACTGCGAAGGTTGTGTGCCGCCATGCCCGACCGTGTCAGTAAGCTGTCCAGCTGAAGTCGACTTGGCTTCGCCGATTACCTTCACCGCTTCCGGTGCTGGTGACATGAACGTAACGTATAACTGGACGGTCTCGGCCGGCACCATCAGCAGCGGCCAGGGAACATCTTCCATTGAGGTAGATACTGCCGGACTCGGCGGCCAAAGTGTGACGGCAACCGTAGAGCTTGGTGGACTTGATCCGTCCTGCGCGAGGACCGCCTCGTGCACCACGTCAGTCAAACCAGAAAAACCAGTGCCTCGGAAGTTTGACGAATATGGCAACATCAAGTTCAACGATGAGAAAGCGCGTCTCGACAACTACGCCATCCAACTGCAGAACGAGCCAGGTTCCCAGGGCTACATCATTGCCTATGGAACTTGCGAAGGTGAAGCACAGGCACGAGCCGATCGCGCTAAGGATTACCTGGTTAACACGCGCGGCATCGATGCTGGTCGGCTGGTGACCATTGACGGTGGTTGCCGGTCTGATCTGATGGTGCAGCTCTGGATCGTGCCTACTGGAGCAATGGCGCCGGCTGCCAGCACGGACAATGCGATATCGCCCTGTCCGGCATGTAAGAAGGCAGCGCCTCGCCGCCGAGGCCGGACTCGTCGGGGGATGGACGAATAACCAAATTACACTCGCGTCGCAATAAATAGAGGCGCGAACCTTCCGCAACGGGCGGTGTTTCCTTAGGGAAGCGCCGCCCGTTTCGCTTTTGGACCAGCTGCCTTCTGCGCAGCCTATAGTCGGTTGTTGAAGGTGTCATCGGCAAATCGCGAGACGGTATTGGTAATGAGAGCGATAGGCAGTTGGCTCTTCAGACCAGCGCGGCGGCAGCTTGGTCCACAAAACCCTCCACTTCGTTGGATCTTTAGGCATTGACACTAAAGCCCTCTTTTCGTATAAGTGAGGCGCCTTAAGTTTTTGGACACCTAATTGCTGATAGAGTGGCGTTTATTTCCCTCTCATGTTGTGGAGGGGTGGCATTTCAATAGACTCTAAACACTCTCCTAGGAGGAATGCGATGAAACGCGCAACCAAAGCCCTTATCGCCGCGCTCGTTACTGTCGTGTTAAGTGCCGCCGTGTCGGCGCAGACTTTGAGATCGCCACAGGATCCGCGTAATCAGGCTCCGACAGTCGGCACGGGAGGTCCCGTAGGAGGGCCGACCGGACTGTTCACCGTCTATGACGGGGATACGATTCGCAAGGGTGAGTTTACGTTTAGTATCGCGTACAGCAACTACGATCGCGATCCAGGTAACGTGGACATAGTAGACACGCCACTGAGCTTCAACGTTGGGTTGAACGATCATGTGGAGCTGTTTTACAAAACAAATGGCTACCGAGGCGTAAAGGTAAACAACCCGCAGAATCTGTCGAGCTTCTACCTGCCAAACACGCAGCTGTTCTTTGGAGCCACTCTACTCTGCAGCGGCGCGGCAACAATACTTCCGCCCGAGCGCGTGAGTGGTTCGACGGAACTGACCGGCTTCAGCCCGCTGTTTCGACCAGCCGGACCGCCGTGCAACGTAGGGGGACAGCCGTTCGTGCAGTTTCCGTTCATCGGCGGCACTGGGCCAAACTTTGGCTTGACTGGCAACATAATCGCGCCGCCGTTTGTGAGTCGCATTGGCACACCCTTTGGCGGCAACGGAAATTTCGGAGCGGCCTCAAACTTCCCGGGCATGGGTTCAACGGTTGGCAGCATCCTGCCAGGCATTGTCCTGGCGACTACCACTCTGCCGGCCACGGCATTGACCCTTCCGATAACCGTGCCAACAGTATTCACGGTTGCTCCCAGTTATTTGGCGGACGCGCCATTCATAGGGCGGCTGTATGGCGAATCAAGTTTCACGGATCATGTGGTGGGCGCGAAGATCAGACTAACTGGACCTAACAACGCACTGGGAGTGGGCTTCATTCCGTTCTATCGTTGGAATCCGGACAAAGCCAATGATGCGTCTGGCTTCAATCAGTTGCAGCGTGGCGCAAGCCCGGGAGCCGACATTGGTGACTTTGGTCTGATTGGGTTCATCTCGGGCAGGCTGAGTCAACATGCGAGCGTTTCGGCCAACCTCGGCTACATCCTGAACAGCAACCCCAAGAGCGAAGCCATGGGTAACGCCGTCCTTCTGGATCGCCCGGATGAATTTTTGTCGGGATTGGGTTTTGACTATTCGGTGAATAAACACTTCCAGCTGATTGGTGAAGTCCGCTCAACGATGTACACAGGTGGCCGGACGCCGAATGCTTTCAACAACAATCCGGTCGACGCCATAGGCGGTGTGAGAATCTTTCCGGCACGCTGGTGGGGAATTGGCGTGGCTTATCGCCGGCACATGAATCAACAGGACGCGTCACATTTCAACGAATCCGATGCCAACACGCAGATTAGCCAGCTGTCCGGGATATTTGTTCCTGGTCGCGGGATTGTGATTGTGCCAGGAACGACGCGAGCAGCGACAAGTAATGGAGCACCAATAGGCTTCAACTTCTCGGATGATCCGAACGGTTTCATCTTCCAGTTCTGGGCCGGTCATCGGAATCCAAGAACGGCACCCCATGTTAACGGGCCGCCGACGGTTTTAGCAGCGTCGTCGAGTGCTTCGATCACATTACCGTGCCCGCCGGGAACCAGCTCGGAGAGTTGTACAGCGAGCGCCAGCCGGTCAATAGATTTAACTGCTGACGGCCGGGATCCCGACAACGACACGTTGCTCTATACGTGGTCAGTTACTGGTGGCACGCTAAGTGGCGAAGGTCGGGCGGTCGTTTGGGATCTTTCAGGTGCCCAACCTGGAACCTACACAGCTAGCGTGACTGTCAACGACGGCAGCTTGACGGCAAATAGCTCTACTACGGTGACCATCGCGGAATGCACGGGTTGCAAGCCGCCATGTCCGACAATCTCAGTGAGCTGTCCAGCTGACGTCGACCAGGATTCGTCGATTACCTTCAGCGCTTCCGGTGCTGGTGACATGAACGTAACCTACAACTGGACGGTCTCGGCCGGCACAATCAGCAGTGGTCAGGGAACGTCTTCCATTACGGTAGATTCTGCCGGACTCGGCGGCCAAAGTGTGACAGCAACCGTGGAGCTTGGTGGACTTGATCCGTCCTGCTCGAGGACCGCCTCGTGCACCACGTCAATCAAAGCGGTAGTTCCACCAGCGGTGAGGTTTGACGAGTATGGCAACATCAAATTCAACGATGAGAAAGCCCGTCTCGATAACTACGCCATTCAGCTGCAGAACCAGCCAGGTTCCCAGGGCTACATCATTGCCTATGGAACTTGCGAAGGTGAAGCACAGGCACGAGCCGATCGCGCTAAGGATTACCTGGTCAACACGCGCGGCATCGATGCTGGTCGACTGGTGACCATTGACGGTGGTTGCCGGTCTGATCTGATGGTGCAGCTCTGGATCGTGCCTACTGGAGCAGATGCGCCGGCTGCCAGCACGGACAACGCGATATCGCCCTGTCCGGCATGTAAGAAGGCCGCGCCGCGCCGCCGAGGCCGGACTCGTCGGGGGATGGACGAATAACCAAATTACACTCGCGTCGCAATAAATAGAGGCGCGGACCTTCCGCAACGGGCGGTGTTTCCTCAGGGAAGCGCCGCCCGTTTCGCTTTTCTCGCTCACAGAAATTCAGGCAGAGAATTGTGTCCGGCTGACGTGGCGTGAGAGCACTATTGAAGTTGCGGGATACAAATGGGGAAATTTATATTAAGATTGAAGTCGATGCCTTTAGTACTCTCCATAACACTGAAGTTTATTAAGAAAACATGAAAACTTGTCTTTCAAAACTACTTGTTATCGTCGGCGTATTGCTGATCGCCCCCCTAACGTTTATTGCTTTCGGCTCTGCCCCCGACTCGGCTGGCAGCATGGCAGATCCGGGCAAGTATTCTGACGATTGGCGCGCGAATGGGCCGCCGGGAGGTGACGTGCGTAGCCTGGTTGTGGATCCCAGTAACCCTGATCGGTTCTACCTTGGCACACTCGACGCCCAGCTCTACACCTCAGCCGACGCGGGGAAAAGCTGGGAGCTGCTTTACAACTTCAACAAGCCCAAACTTTTTGTGGATCACATCATCGTTGACCCACGCGATTCGAAAACGCTCTACGTAGCTGCTCACCGGCACAAGGAGGCTGGCGGGTTCTTCAAGTCAATTGATGGCGGACGAAAGTGGCGCGAGAGCCCCGAGCTCAAGACTGAAGCTTTGCATTCACTGACTCAGTCCGACTCGAATCCCAGTGTGCTAATTGCCGGCACTTTCAATGGCATTTTTCGCTCCGATAATTCAGGTGACTCCTGGACGCAGTTGCCTACTTACAACACCCCCGGACTCGTGCATGTCGAGTCACTCGCGATCGACCCTCGTACTGCCAACACGATCTACGCAGGCACGTGGTACTTGCCCTACAAGTCCACCGATGGCGGGCAGACTTGGAAGAACATCAAGAACGGAATCATCGACGACTCAGACATTTTTGCGCTTGATATCGACCCGCGAGATCCTAACCACATCATCGCGTCTGCCTGTAGTGGAATTTATGAAACCGACAACGCTGGTGACAGTTGGACCAAAGTTCAGGGAATTCCCTCGCAGTCGAGAAGAACCCGAGCTATTGTCCAACACCCATCCATTCCTGGCCTGGTTTTCGCCGGCACCACAGAAGGCTTCTGGCGTTCAGAGCGTGGTGGGAAAGCTGATTCATGGATGGTAACTACATCGAGACAACTTGAGATCAACTCGATCGCCATTCATCCCTCGCGACCGCAGACGATCTACATCGGCACAAACAACTACGGTGTGATGGTCTCAACTGACGGTGGGAAAAACTTTGTACCAACCAATGGTGGATACAGTGGCAGATTTGCCAACGTGATTGTTGCCGATCGCGAAATGCCCAACCGAATTTACGCCGCGACGATAAACACAACCACCGGAGGCGGATTTCTTTTTGTGAGTATGGACAGCGGCGAAACGTGGCGACCGTCTATGCGCAGCATGCCTCCGCGTCTCATCACCTATTCGATCCTGCAGGACTCTCGTGACGCCAACCTGATCTATCTCGGTACCAACCTTGGCGTGTATCGTTCGCTCGACCGTGGCGCTTCCTGGGCGCCCGCAGCGATGCCGATCCAACCAGTTACGCCGCCAAAAGGTCGCGCTGGTAAAAAGTCTGCTGCCGCTACAACGCAAACCACAGTTCCAAAGCCGCCGAGTGAAACCGCGCGTAAGGTGCAGCGAGCATTGAACGCGGCCGGCTATAACGTCGGTGTTCCAGACGGGCGTGCCGGTAAGCAGACGATAGCTGCGCTGAGAAAATATCAGGCAGATCGCCACTTGCCCGTAACCGGAAAAATAGATGACATAACGCTCAAGTCGCTTGGTATGATCGGTTTAGAGGACGATTCCGTCGCGCTTTCCGATGCGGTCAACGCGCTGGTGCAAACGATCGACGTAGAGACTCAGCAGCCTGTTCTGCTGGCGGCGACCAATGTGGGTTTATATCGTAGCCTGGATCCAGTGATAGGTTGGAAAAAGCTGCCTTACGGCGCCGGCCTCGACCCTCGGACCAGTACTGTCTCAGCCGATCCGCAGCAGCCGGAGATGATTTTGGTAGGCACCGCTGCTTCTGGTGTTTTGATCTCGTATGATGCTGGAAAGTCGTGGCAACGAGTGTCCGGTATCCCCACCGACGCTCCGGTGAACATTATTGCCAGGGACTTGCAACGGCCGAATAATATTTATGTCGGGACGAAACAGTCGTTTTACCTGTCGCACGACGCCGGCATGAGCTGGAGCCGTCGTGGGGGTAATCTTCCGTTTGGCGACTTCACCAGTATCCTGATCAATCCGCGAAACGGTGAAGAAGTCTTTGTAGGCAATGCCTATCAAACCGGTGAAATAGGTGGCGGGGTTTATCGCACGATCAATGGCGGGCAAACCTGGGCGCGCATTGATCCAAAAGAGAACCGGCTACCGAGCCAACGGATTTGGGCACTCGCTTTTGATTCGCGAGATCAGAACACTCTTTTTGTTGGTTCTCACTCGGCGGGCGTTTATGTCGTCCCGCGCGGGTTTAATGAGTCAGCTGTCAATCATTGATCGGGGCAGGCGCACAAAAACTTTACCGTTAAAAGGACTTATGCGCCGGTGACAACACTATCAGCACCTTGACACGTGCCTTTACCCACGTGTACATTTCGATCCTACCCGGTAAGCGACTGGTGATGTCGGACCAAGCGGGTGACTACGGGCGCGGCGGAAATCGAAAACAATAAAACCTCCTTTTCCAAATCTAAACGGCTCGCACTCCTCGCAAGCTTCAACCCCGATATCATCGCCAAGGTCAACGAAGCAAGTGCCGCCTAAGCACTGTTCTTCGCCCGTCGGATTTGACGCGAGTCTCGTCGGCGAGTGAGATGAAGTGAATACGAACTTAGGGTGGTGAATTTTCCGGGAGTGTTACAGGAGTCTGCATGGCTAGTGAAGAATCGAAGCTAATCAACCAGGAACCAACCAACGATAACCCCGGCGCCAACGAGCCGGAGAGCTCTCAACCGGCACCGCCCGCACCAGCCGCAATTGATGCGCCGCCTATTGTAGCCAGCGACAGCGACGACGACGATGAGCCTCGGGCCAGCGGCGACGTCGACTTCGGACAATTGCTCGATCAGTTTGAGCAGGAACAGGCCTCGCTGCAGGAAGGCGAGGTAGTTCGTGGCATTGTCGTGGGAATCAGTGAACGGGGCGTGGTAATCGATTTTGGGTACAAGTCCGAAGGGATCGTTAACCCGGCCGAATTTACCGAAAACGGCGTTTTGGCTGTGAAGGCCGGCGACGAAGTCGACGTCCTGGTCAAGAACATGGAAACGGCCGATGGCCTGCCCATTCTGTCGCGCGCCGACGCGGTACGTATGAAGGCCTGGGACGAACTGGAGAAATCCTACCGCGACGGCACAAATATTAAGGGCCGCGTGATTGAGCGCATTAAGGGCGGCCTGCGCGTGGACATTGACGGAATCGGCGCCTTCCTGCCTGGCTCTCAAGTCGACGTTC
The DNA here is from genome assembly GCA_050747225.1 of Pyrinomonadaceae bacterium. Lineage (GTDB taxonomy): Bacteria > Acidobacteriota > Blastocatellia > Pyrinomonadales > Pyrinomonadaceae > PSRF01. Next base: position 11,212 of record JBOGOP010000022.1, on the reverse strand, counting down.
GCCCGGTGCGTAATCTCGATTCGCTTCGCAATCAGGAGATTGAAGCGAAAGTCATCAAACTCAATCGCAAGCGTTCAAACGTTGTGTTATCGCGCAAGGCGGTTATTGAGGAAGAGAATGCCGGACGCAAGGGACACACGCTCGGACACATTGAAGAAGACATAGTGGTGGAAGGTCAGATCAAGAACTTGACTGACTATGGCGCCTTTGTGGATCTCGGTGGAGTTGATGGCCTCTTGCACGTCACTGATATGTCCTGGGGTCGTTTGCAAAACCCGAGTGAACTTTTCCATGTAGGCGACAGCATTCAAGTCAAGGTGCTCAAGTTTGATCGCGAGCGCGAACGCGTTTCCCTGGGCTACAAGCAATTGTTGCCCGACCCCTGGTCCAGCGTAGAAGAGCGTTTCCCAGTTGGCGCGCGAGTGCCCGGTCGTATTGCCAGCGTTGCTGACTACGGCGCCTTTGTCGAGCTGGAGGCAGGAGTTGAAGGGCTGGTTCACGTTTCGGAGATGAGCTGGTCAAAGCGGGTCAAGCATCCCAGTAAGCTGGTGAACCCGGGCGACGCAGTTGAAGTTGAAGTGCTGAGCGTGGATCCCAAAGCGCGCCGCATTAGCCTGGGAATGAAACAGATTCAGGACAACCCCTGGCAAACGTTGCATGAACGCTATCAGGTTGGCACACGGGTTCACGGTCGCGTCAGAAACCTGACCGACTTCGGCGCTTTCATTGAGATTGAGGACGGCGTTGACGGACTCGTACACGTGTCAGACATTTCCTGGTCTCGAAGAATTAAGCACCCGAGCGAAGTGCTGAAGAAGAGCCAGGAGATTGATGCGATCATAACCAGCATCGACGCAGAGAACCGCAGGCTATCGCTTTCAATCAAAGACCTCGAGCCCAATGCCTGGGATCGTTTTGTGAACGATCACAATCCTGGGGACATTGTGCGTGGGAAAATTGCCCGCTTTGCAAACTTCGGAGCTTTTGTTGAACTAGACGACAATCTCGAAGGCCTTTGTCATATTTCGGAACTCTCGGAGGATCGAGTTGAAAAGCCCGAAGATGTAGTTCAGCTGGGTCAGGAGATGGATTTTAAGATTCTCCGAATCGATAATGAAAGCAAGAAGATAGGATTATCGGCGCGCGCGGTAGGCAAGGATGAACCAATCGTCGACGCAAAGGTTTATTCATCGCAGGTAGGAAGCGGCATGGCATCACTAGGAGAACTCGCGGGCCTCGCGAGACCAGCGGAGCCTGAACCCAGGACTGAATCGAAGCCTGAATCGAAGCCTGAGCCCAAATCTGAACCTGAAGCCGTGCGAGAACCCGAATCCCAGCCAGAGGCTCAACAGGAACCGGGGCCCGCGCCAGAGCCTGTGATCGAGCCTGACGGTGCAGTGGAGGAAGCTGCAGCAGAGCCTAATACCGCTCCCGCCGGCGAGCCCGAGGTGCAAGCCGCAGCAGAAGCCAATACTGCCCCAGAGGCTGAAGCTCCTGAAACTGAGGCAAAAGCTGCTGACGAATCCGAGTAGCTCCGGTCGTCTCCCGTTGAACGAAGTTTAGAAGCCTTTAAGTTATTGTTACGTTTCTCGTTGGCCCACGATGGCCACATCTTGCCGGGCGTGATTGTTTTCTGATAGGGTACGGCTTGAACACACCTCGCAACTCTTAGTAAGTAAGTGAACTATTGCTTCGCCACCCATATCTTGCGTTAGAGCTATCTTTCTCAGACTGAGGTGTTGCATGACAAAAGCGGAACTCGTGGAAGACGTTGCGGAAGCGGCGGAACTTACCAAAAAAGATGCCGAGCGATTGGTCGAGATCGTTTTTGAAAGCATTATCGAGACGCTGAATCAGGGTGAGAAGATCGAGCTGCGCGGCTTCGGAAGTTTTCGCGTGCGCGAAAGAGGAGCTCGACGCGGTAGAAACCCCAAGACTGGCGACCCGGTTAGTATTCCCGCCAAACGCGTTCCCTATTTCAAACCCGGAAAAGAACTCAAAGAGCTGATTAACGAGCCCAACTCACAGGTGACCGTTAGCGCGGATAGCTCCGCAAGCGTCGTTTCAGACGACTCACGCCAGCCTCCCATCATGTAGCGTCCTCCAATCCAACAGGTGCCGATGTCTTACACAGCGTTCTCACGATGCACAGCGGCGTCGAGACTCAAGAATGGTTTTTCCGTAGTGAGATAAGTTTGGAATCCTCGTGGTTTAGATAAAAGAGCCCTTGCATCAAATCAATCAATCACTCAAACGAGAAATCATTGACAGCCTTTCTCTTTTGCGACTAGGCTTCGATCCTCTTACTAGTGACCCAGGACTAGCGTGTGGGTGGCCTCGACATTTTCTCATACAGGGACCCCCCATTCCTGACAGCTACGATTAACCGACCAGCAAAGACGGTCACACCGCCCGCTTCAATTCTCGGTCTTCACATCTGCGAGGTTACTCATGCGTGGATTCCTCTCGGGCCGAAGTCACAGAAGATATTTTTCTTTCTTCCTTTGTTGCTCATTGCTCCTGGCAAGTCTCACTCCTTTTCGTTTGGCAGAAGCGAGGCGTGCTTCCACCAAGGCTCCGCGACCACAGGAAAGCGTCCCGACGCCAAGGCCCGGCGCCCCCGAGGGTATTTTCCCCGATCTGGATGTAGTTAGGAGTCTTCAGCCATCGGCGCCAGTGACTCCGCCGGCGATTCCTTCAACGTTGCGATCGCAACGCAACCCATTGGCGCCGCGCCTGGTTAGGCATGTGGGCGACCCGTTACCTTCACCATCACCGCTTCCTTCCCCCTCAATTCTGCCGAGCCCATCGCCATCGGCAACAGCACTTCCGTCGCCATCTATTTTGCCTACTCCGTCTCCATCTATCCTACCGACCCCGTCGCCGTTGCCTTCTCCTTCAGGCTCACCGTTACAACCGCCTTTGGCAAAGGCTGCAGGTTCGACAGAGACTTCCGTCTGGTCAACCGGAAACAGCAACAATGGGTTCCTGCGCTATCTCTTGGCTTGGAGCAGCCCTACGCTATTACTCCCTACGGGCAGCTATGCGGTGCTGCCTTCGTTCGATCTTGCCAACATCCTTTATTCGTCCGACGTGAAGCCTTCTGTCGCAACCTTTGATTTCTTCCTTGTGCCGATGCCGCAGTCAGGGAATAACAGGATTGTTTTCACCAGCAATCGTGATGGGAACGCACAAATCTATTCCATGGATTCGAATGGGTCCAATCTAACTCGGCTCACCAACAATGGAAGCAATGATGATCATCCACGCTGGTCGCCCAACGGCGCGAAGGTTCTCTTCCAAAGCGATCGTGACAATCCGGAAACAGGAAACTACGACGTCTATGTGATGAATGCCGACGGCAGCGGACAGACCCGTTTGACGACAGACGCCGCTGATGACTGCGATGCGGTATGGTCGGCCGACGGCATTAAGATCGTGTTCCAAAGCTTCCGAAGCGGCGCTTACTATCAGGTTTATGTCATGAACGCGGATGGCAGTGGACAAGTAAACCGAAGCAACGGAACGAGCAATGACTATCAACCTAACTGGTCGCCCAACGGTTCGAAGATCGCGTTCGCCAGTGAACGCGATCACGCGGGAGCGCCAAGCATTTATTTGATGAACGCTGATGGTTCCAGTCAGACAAGGCTGACCTTTTCCAGCGAGCTGGTAAGAGATGAGCAGCCCGTTTGGTCGCACGATGCAACTAAACTTGCCTTTGTAAGCACGCGTGACGGTAACAAAGAAATCTATCTGATGAATGCCAACGGCAGTAACCAGGTGGCTTTGACAACTACGTTGGAGAATGACGATACGCCCTATTGGTCCCCTGACGGAACAAAGATCGTCTTTCGCAGCGAGCGCGAGCGTGATTCCTTTGACCCGATACAACAACTCTGGATCATGAACGTCGATGGCAGTAGTCAAGCAATCATTTCCAGCAATGCGTATGGCGACTATAGCCCCAGTTGGAGCAACCCGACAGGCAATCAATCTCCAATTGCGAACTCGGGTGGGCCCTACAGTGGGGTTGTTGCGCAAAACGTTCCGTTCAGCGGCACCGGCTCGTTCGATTCGGATGGCACAATCACAAGTTACGCCTGGAACTTTGGCGATGGTGGCACAGGCTCCGGTGTGTCGCCCACGCATGCTTATGGATCTGCCGGCACTTACAACGTCAGCCTCACAGTCACCGACAACCTGGGAGCGCAGACAAGCGCTAGCACAAGCACCACGATTACGACGGCAGGAAGCGAGCAGTACCTCGCGAACTTCTGCCAGTTGTCGCTCGGGCGCCAGCCTTCCGCAAACGAATCTTCTTATTGGAACGACATCCTTAGAGCAGCCTATCCGAACGGACAGACCTCGATGGTGCTTTCATTGCGCGAGTTGGGCAAGACTGTCTTTGAATCATCAGAGTATGCAGCCCTGGGCCGTAGCAACCACTGGTATGTTTACGATCTTTACAAGACGTATCTCATCCGCGAACCCGATGCGCCGGGTTGGGCGTTCTGGGAAGGTGTATGCAACTCCAACGGGCGCGAGAATGTGCGTCGCGCGTTTGATGAATGCAGCGAGTTTGCCGGGATCGTCTCAACCTTAACGCCCAGCGGTTCGCCTTCAAGCACAGTGTCATCACTGGCGTCGGCTCGTGTTGATCTATTCAATCAGCCTGGAAACGGCCTGGCGTCGCGAGACGCTGAATGGAGTGTGCCGCTCTTGAGTTTGCCGGGACGCGCTGGGCTCGATCTCGGGCTTAGCCTGTCTTACTCATCGATGATTTGGACGCGTTCGGGACCCTATATTTACTTCGACGACGACAACGGTTGGCCGAGCCCTGGGTTCCGTCTTGGCTTTCCCGCCATTCAGGAGAAATTCTTCGACGCTCAGGCAGGTCGTACTGTTTCAGGCTTCAACGTTCCAGGCCGCAATGTTTACCTAATGATTGCTGGTGGCAGCCGTGTCTCGCTGAGACAGGTCGATACATCCAATGTTTACGAGGCCGCTGACTCGTCCTACTTGCAGCTTATCGATAACGGCAGCAGCTTGCTGCTGCGCACCACGGATGGCAAGCAACTCAGCTATCTCGTGTTTAATAACGAATGGCGTTGCACGCAGATAAAAGATCGCAACGGCAACTACATAACGGTTAACTACGATTGGCTCGGACACATTACGACGATTATCGACACCCTCGCACGCACGATCACTTTCAACTACGACGCGAACGCCAATCTCATTTCAATCACGCAAAGCTGGACGGTCAACGGCGTGGCCACGCCGCACACCTGGGTGAGCTTTGGCTGGGACACGAAAACTATTCAGCCGAGCTTCTCTGGAGCTTCAGTCGTGGGCGTTGCCAGTGGTTCCTCCATCCCGGTCCTCAAACAGGTCGGCTTTGACGACAGTACCTATTGCAAATTTCTCTACAACAGCGCGGGGCAGGTATCGAGCATCACTCACTATGCTTCCGATAGCAATCCGCTGAGCGACAACCATCCGCGCAACTACACCTCGTATGATTACACTACCGCATCCGACGATTGTCCTCGAGTTTCAGCCACGCATGTTTGGGCGGAGAACTGGACTGGCATCAACGGCGTGCCCAGTGAAGTTGTAACTCAGTATGGAGTTGAAGGCAGTGCGCACACGAGTTACGTCGCAGGTGATCCGAACAGCACGCTCTATAAAGTGTTCTATGGACCCTCCAATATCGCTTGGCAGCGAGGGCTCGCCGTGCAAAGCGAAGTGTGGGCTGGCGGCGTTAAGCAGAAGTGGACGACTACCAGTTGGACGCAGGACAATACTGGCGTCAATTATCAAACAAACCCGAGGGTGACAGAGTCGAACATCTACGACGGCACCAATCACCGCCGCACTACCGTAAGTTACTCAGGCTTTACACTGTCGAGCGGCGCCAGTTGTAGTTTGCCAAAAGATGTGCGGGAATACGCGGGCGATGCCGCCACAGTCCTCCGGCGCTCCCACACCGAATACCAGATGGATCCAACCGCTGACGCCGCGTACCTGGAGCGTCACATTATTGGACTCGCAAAAGAACAGAGTCTCTATGAAGTGAGTGGCGGCAGCGAGACGCTGATGTCCAGGTTGGGTTTTCAGTATGATGAGAATGGTTCCATTCAGGGCGATGATGCCCCTGTCAGTCACGATAACGACACTTCCATCGGTTACAGAGCGAACTTCCTGGTAGGCCGCGCGAACCTAAGCAGCGTGAAGCGCTACGATGTTACCGACACTTCCCAGTTCACGTTGTCGAGCCTGAAGTACAACACAGCTGGCGCGATCGTCTACACAACTGATCCACTCTCGCGTCACACGACGGTGAGTTATGCGGATTCATTCTCTGACGGCAATAACGGTCGCAACACTCTTGCTTACCCGAAAACGATCACTGACGCAGATGGTTATTCCTCGACCATCATTTACAACTTCGACTTCGCTGGGGTGACCAGTAAACAGACGCCGCAGCCAAACACTACTCAGAACCTTCCTGGCCCGGTGCAAACAATAACCTACGACGGAGCCGGAAGAATTGAACGAGTGACAGCGACAACGAATAATGCGTACACCAGGTACGTGTATGGGCCCACGTATGTCCAGAGTTTTGCGACTGTGAATAGCGTTGCCGATGAAGCATATTCCAATGCTGTCTTTGACGGTCTGGGAAGGACCGTCGTCGCTGCCGGCAATCATCCGGGCAGTAGCGGCGGTTACAGCGCTGAAAATACCATTTACGATCTAATGGGTCGCGCTGTGAAACAATCGAACCCGACCGAGACCAACGGTTCCTGGACTCCAGCGGGAGACGACTTAGCCGGCTGGCTTTATACGCAGCAAACCTACGACTGGAAAGGCCGTCCGAGGATCACAACCAACACTGATTTAACGACCAAAGAAGCCAGCTACACAGGCTGTGGCTGCGCCGGTGGAGAGGTGGTGACGCTAACGGATGAAGGCACACTTGACGCTGGCGTAGCGAAGCGGCGGCAGCAGAAGATCTACGCAGATATTTTCGGGCGTACAGTCAAGACTGAAGTTCTCAACTGGCAGGGCGGCAGTGTCTATTCAACTACGATCAATACCTACAACGCTCGGGATCAAATCAAACTTATCAGGCAGTACCAGGGAGACGAATCAAGTGACGTCTACCAGGAGACGACCACAACCTACGATGGGTACGGACGATTGCAAGCCAAACACGTTCCTCAGCAGGACGTGAACACCAATACCAGCTATGCCTACTACGCAGACGACACGGTGCTCTCCCTAACCGACGCTCGCGGCGCTGCCGCAACCTACTCCTATAACAATCGTCATTTGATTACAGGTATCAGTTACAGCGCACCGACGGGTGTCACGCCGGCATCCAATGTTTCGTTCGGTTATGACGCGCCGGGAAACAGAATCTCAATGATCGATGGGCTGGGCGGCAAGAATTATGAGTACGATCAACTTTCGCGGCTTACTGCCGAGACGCGGACAATTAGCGGCGTCGGCACATATCCCATAACTTACGCTTACAACCTAGCCGGGCAGCTGACCAGCGTCACCGATCCCTTCAATGCCCAGGTGGGCTACAATCATGACGTGGTGGGACGCGTAACTAACGTGACTGGCTCTAACTTTGCCAACCTTCCTACTTATGCTTCGAATCTTCAGTATCGCGCATCGGGCGCGCTCAAGCATCTCGACTATGGCAATACTCGCACGCTCTCAATGACCTACAACGCGCGTATGCAACCAGCCACCTTCGAGGTTCCCGGTGTAATGAGTAAGAGTTACGACTATCAGCCGGATGGGCAGCGCAGCTTTTCTCACGATCTGATTGACGCAAAGTTTGATCGTTCTTACTTGTATGATCATGCGGGCAGAATCACAGAGGCGCTGTCGGGAGCGGAAGCGCGCCATGAAGGAGCGACCAACCTGCGGCCTTACAACGAAAACTTCGTTTATGATGCGCTCAATCATCTGGTGGAGCGGCCGGCGAATCATGTGTGGTCGGGGGAGGGGGGCGCGTTCTCGCCCCCGCAACAAACTTATCAAAATGAGCGCAACACGGTCTGGCAATACGATGCCGACGGCAACCTGGTCGATAGCGGTGAAGTGCAGTACACGATTGACGCCGCGGGCCGCGTAAGTAACACAGTCTCGCTGACAGTGATTCCTTACAACGGCAATCCTTATTCGACCGTATGGGGCATTACGGCAGACCAGACGCAGAGCTTTGATGGTGATGGCCAGGTCATAAAGAAAGTGGTAGCCGAGACCACGCACGACAATGCCAACGGTGATGAGACCACGACGAACACAACCTACCTGGTGCGCTCGACGGTGCTAGGCGGCAAAGTGATCTCGGAAAACGCTTCCGAGACGGGACAGCGTGGCTTTGTGTACCTGGGAGCGGAAGTGTTGGCCTGGCAGTTGAAAACCGGCAGCACAGAAATAGTTAAGTGGGAGCATCGCGACCCGCAGAATGGGAGTTTCCGCCTGAGTTTCAGCAACGGCGCGATTGACGGTTCTCAAAAAGCAGAACTTGACCCATTAAACGCTAATGCCGGGACGAGTGATCCGACGACCCTGCCTTCGCTGAAGAAACTGTCTTTGTATCCGGGTTGGGGCGAGGCTGCTATGAGTGGTGACACGCAATGCGTGTGGGACGGTCTGGAGTTGCCTTGTAGCATTTATGCCGACGCAAAAAATGCCGGCCAAGTCGCCGGCTACCAGCGCGGGTTTAATGAGTTTAGTCGCCCGACAGGACGCTTTCCGGACCCCGCTTACCGGGGCCTGGGCCAGCCACCCAACCCCTTCCACTTCGATAACGCGGCGGAGTATGGCGACTCCGTTGCTGCTTCGCAATCTCCACTATGGATTTCCGGCGAAGCCATTGACGTAGGGTTTGGCCATGGTTACTTCGCTTACTTCGCTCGTGCCCCGCAGAATACCGTTACGACCAAGGAATATACTCTTTCTCACACCGCAGTATTGGACTTGGTTAGAGCCAACAATCAATCAACGGCAAGCAACGGGATAATACTATGTCAGGCCTACAAGGAATCCCGCGCGCAAGGTTTCTCGGTAGGCACTGGTCGTAATCGTAGGTGGTACTCACCACCGCTGGGAACCTTTAACAACGCCTCTCAGGGGAGCGTGTCGCACCGAGGGTTAATGCAGGTTGGGCCCGTAGCAGCACAGCTCGGAGGATTGGGCAATGGGCAAGGCGAGGGCCTTAGTGACGCACGACTACAGTCCGTAAATCCAGATTACATCAATAACATTTGGGACCCCGCTGCCAATATTCGCGCCGGCACTGGTTATATGCAGTACTTGATGGATCATTACAGCATTGACGCCGGCGGGGCATTGCAGCGTTTTAGAGGCAGTCCTGGTTCAGCAACCGCGCAGGCCTACGCGAGCAATATTCTCGACTGCGCGGCAAGAGTGGATGCGGGAGACACACTGGGCGGCCTTGGACTCATTCGGTAATGATCTACTTCTTTCGAGGATCGGTTCATCTATGTGGATTCCAAACACGGGCATGAAAGCTCTAATCCTAACGATTACTTTGTTGGGCTGTTCAGTTCTGACTGGCTGCCGAACACAATCAATCGCCGTTGCAGGAAACGGCAAAGCGTCCTCGTCTGAGTATGAAACTGTAAACCTGTTGACGCTCTCAGTGGGGAAGGATGGCAAAGTACTGGCTACGATTGAGAATCTCAACAACTCAATTCGCGCGATTCCAGGTCAAAAGCCGAGAGCAAAGCTAGTAATAAAAAATCTATCGACGGACAAGATTATCCACGAGGAAGAATGTGGCGATAGCACTCTTTCTTATCCGGGGTTTGGCATAGGAAGTGGCTCTGGCTTGGTAATGACAACTAAGGGAGGTTCCGGAGACGGCATTCGCGTTTATGAGGTAGGGCAGTCAGACGCCCGTGTTGTGCTGGATGAAGCTTACCGGGCAAACGCAATCATGATGCCCAATGATGAACTTGGCGGTGATATGGGTTTTCTGATTGTTGATTCTGAGAGCGGTACCAGCCCACTTGTCGTGAGACGTTATCAGTACGACGACCGCAGCAAGAAATACGTGCTGACGGGTAAGACATCGTTTTCTGAATTCATTCGTTCAGTCAAAACTCAATTTGGAAAGCCGGCCAAGTAGGGATGAGTACCGCAGAACTCCCAACAGCGGGCCATCGATGCTGCTGTGGCGGATGCGCTCTCAATACTCAGCACCGATAACCCATGCAGTCAGTTCTTCGGGGGAGGTAACCCCCAAAACGGATCGCGTGACGGCACTGAGGTCCTAAACGGACTGGCCAAGGTGCTAAGACCAGGCAATATTTCAGCCATAGACACAACCACAGGCATACAGCTCTCCAACTTCGGCAATGTTCTGAACGCCCAAACTGGCCTTGAATATCAGATGCCCGCATCAGCGATCGTGAATCAGCGCGGTCCCTTCTTTGGGAGTGGATCGTTCGGCAGCTTTAGCTCAAGCTCACGGGCAGGTCGAGCGTTAGCCATCTTGCACGAGGTGGCGCACCTCATTAAGGTAGCCACTTTAATAGAATTCGACAAACATGGGCGCGACAAGGTTTCTAACATGGCTCATTCCTGAGGATGGAGGAAAACCCGATCTCAGTCGGGAGAATAGCCGGCGGGTGGAGGCTGCGTGCCGAGATCAACTGAAAGCCTTGAAGTGAGGTTCATTGTCCAGCGAATGATTCAGATAATATGAGATATCCACGTTACTACGAGCCTAAGTTGATCCTTGCATACCTGTGTTTTCCCAGTTCCGGCAGGGAGACTGGGCAGTTACAACTCGCAGCAATCTGCAAAAGGAAAGCTGCGCTGGAAACCGCACAACAAATTTTTGACTCCGTCAAATTTAATTAGAGCTCGCCGCACCACTAGCCCTTTCGATTTGAAGTAAAGTTATCCGCGTTGGAGTTCCGCAGAATACTCAAAAACTCTCGCCGTGTCTGAGGGATCTTCTTGCTCCCTACTCGACGATCTGGGGCATCAGCTCTGACCAAACGCAGAGCTTTGATGGTGAGGGGCAGGTTGTGAAGAAAATAGTGGCAGAGACTACGCACGACAATGCCAATGGTGACGAGACAACTACAGCTACGACCTATTTGATAACGTCGACGGTGCTGGGAGGCAGGGTGGTGTCGGAAGTCTC
>JBOGOP010000021.1:0-35326 GCA_050747225.1 Pyrinomonadaceae bacterium | reverse complement strand
ACCGTACACTGTTCACTGAATTGGAAGCTATTGTTAGGCGTGATGTGATAACCCTTACCGCCGTTGTACGATGCCACGGTTGCGCTGTTGTGTTGTGCCGCAGCGCAAGTAATATCGAACCAGCCGAGATCGACATTGACCGGTTCACTGAAATCAAGCGAGATGGTTGCGTCATAGGGCACGGTTGTGGCGTCCGTGAACGGATCGTTATTAGCGACCCACGGACCCAATTCCACTATTGGCGCAGTGCGACGCGGATTCGGCGCTCCAGTGATGAAGTCGGCGCCGTTTTGATCGGTATCAGTGAGGCCGTTGGCTCGTCTAAATATCGCTGTCGTATTACTCGGCGTAGGCGCGTTGGCGCTGCCTTCACGACAATTGGCTGTAGTTCCGTAACCAACAAAATCTACGATGTCGATATCGGTGCCAAGCGGACAAGTTCCGGCCAGGAAATCAGAATTGCTGACAAGCGCTACCTTTCCAGCTCCAGCTGCCATGTTTATGTCACCGGAAATGTTTGGCATCACCGGAAGCGGAGCACCCCCCAGGTTTCCTGATCCTAAGCTGACCAGGTAATACTCGCCTGGTCCAATGTATCCGCCGAGGGGTTGTTTGTTGCCCCACGCTGTGCCGGTGGCGGCGCCATATTGCAGCGACCAGCCCGTAATTGTGACAGTCGAAGCCGTCGGGTTGTAGAGCTCGATGTAATCGTTCGCGTACGTAGCTCCAGTGTTGCCGCCGCCACCGTATACCTGGCTAATCGTGATGTGAGTTGCAGGCGCGAGTGCCTGAACACTGAGCAGAATGTTGGTGTTGAATGAACGGCTTTGAGCGTCAGTAATGGTGACGGGCAAAGACTTCATACCCGCTGTGGTGCTGATTGACACCGTAGCATCGAAGGTAAAAATGTCTCCGCTGCCACTGAAAGATTGAGTCGGAGATCCGCCGATCAAAGAGAGATCAGCGACAACGCTAATACCCGTGCTCGGTGGAACAGGAGCAGGAGAAACTTCCACGGTCAGCGTGGTGGTGTCTCCAGGCTGAACGGTGCTGGGGTTCGCTGAACCTGTCCCTGAAAGAATCGTGCAGTCGTGGGTGGGCGATGAGCTGTTGCGCGGATTTGGCGCTCCTGCCGCTACATCGTTGGCGTTGTCGTCGGTGTCAAGACAGCCATTATTCTTCCTAAGCGCGGCCGTTGTGTTCGTAAGAGTCGGCGCAGCGGCTGAACCCTCGAAACAGTTTGCTGTGCTGCCGTAGCCGATGAGATCGACTATTGCCCCACCGACTGGGCACGCGCCGGTCAAGGCAGTTGAGTTGCTCACTAATGCAATCTTGCCGGCGGTTGCGCCCATGGCGATCGTGCCGGTGGTATCCGGCGTTGGCAGTTCGACAGTGCCGCCCGCCCCGGCAGCTTCCTTAATCAAATAGTACTGACCTGGCTGAAGCATAAAGCCTATCAGTGGAGTGACCGACCAGGTCGTCAGCGTCGGAGACCCGTATTGCACGGACCAGCCGCTCAAATCAACTGCCGTATCGCTGTGATTGATGATCTCGATAAAATCATTCTTTAGCGTTGCGCCCGCGTTGCCGCCGCCGCCATAGACCTGACTGATCACTACAGAGCCTGCTGCGGCAGGAGTCGGCGTTGGGGTCGGTGTTGGCGTCGGCGTTGGAGTCGGAGTAGGCGTGGGAGTCGGAGTGGGCGTGGGAGTTGGTGTCGGTGTTCCAGTACCAGCCGCAGTTACCGAAAAGTCGTCAATTCCGAAGCCGTGGTCATTGCCCGCGTCGTTGATGTCCACCCAGCGGAACCAAACCTCCTGACCGGCGTTAACCGTTACGGTCAGAGTGGCAGATTTCTCCGTGCGGTTGGCGGCTGCGTTGCCATCAAGTGCGGCTATTGTTGCCCCTACTGTTGGAGTGAGGAAGTCCAGCGTGCTGAAAGCTGTCCACCCGGCAGCTGGCGTGTTAGCGTCGGTAATTACACCTGCATTCGCGACCCTGTACTGGAAAGCCAGCGTTTGCGCGGCAGTATTCCCGCCGTTGCGCCACTGCTCGCCAATAAAGCTTATATCGAGTGAGTCAATCGTAGCGCCTGTATTGTTGGTTAGCTTGACCGCATTGTAAATCGTGCCAGGAGTGCCAGATGAGGCCGAGCCAAAAGCACGCTCGGTGCTGGTGCCCGTGCCGAAGCTGTAAATAGCGCCGTTGTTAGTTCCACCTGCGTTAGCGATATATACAGTCGGGCCGGCAGCATTTAGTTCGAACTGTGAGTACCAACCAGGTAGCGTCGTGTTATCCGCCCAAGGATTTGTTGTGCCTGTTACAGCAAGCGTGTTGAAATCCTCCGTGAGCGGTACACCTACCGCAGTAATACTTCCATTATTCGTGAGAGCAGATGAACGCGGCACGAAAGCGAAGATTGCCACCATCAGCAGCGGCGTTAGAATTAATAGCGATAAGAGAAGTCGTCGCTCCAAATGCTTGCTAAGGTTAAAACGTGAATGAGTATTCTGTTTACGATTATTGTCGGGGCTTGGCATATGAATATCTCCGGAGCAAAAGGGTAGACGGTTCTCTCGACTGGACGAAATTGCGAGAGCGGTTGAGGTACATTCGATAGATCCAATAACATGCGACAGGAAGTCGTGCTTACCCGAGCGCGCAAACCTTCCTCTTGAAACTGCTGAAGCCGCGCGTTTATCTGAAAGGAAGCCAGAAAGACAAACCTTGAGAATGAGCGAAACTTTTACCAGCAATCTTGCATATGGTCAAGGTGAAATGCCAGATTTCTTGCATCGGTTTCTGTAGACTAAGGGCAGGATGTGAGAATTGGGTTAAGGGTTTATTAAAGGTTAGTTAAATCAGCAGCTTAATAGACCAAATTCTTGCATCGCGACACCGCCCAAGCTGACAAAGCCGTCGGTCACGGGCATAATGCTGAATTCCAAGTGCGCAAACCTTTCCCAATGGAGTCCCGCGCCAAGTGATCATTTCTTCAGTCGAACTGCGCGAAATTCGCCTGCCTCTAATTCATTTCTTCGAGACCAGCTTCGGGCGCACCACTGAGCGACGCATATTGTTGGTCCGTGTGAGGGACAAAGACGGCGCCGAGGGTTGGGGCGAATGTACGGCCGGCGAAGGCCCGTTTTATTCTGACGAATGGGTCGAAACGGCCTGGCCAACAATCAAAACATTCCTGGCACCTATGGTGATTGGCAAGGAAATCGGCTCCGCCGATGAGGCATGGGAACTGATGAAATCCGTGCGCGGGCATCGCATGGGGAAAGCTGCGATTGAAAATGCCTGCTGGGATTTGGAAGCTAAGCGACTGGGTTTGCCTTTGTGGAAACATCTGGGCGGCACCCGCGGTGAAATTGCCTGCGGCGTTTCCATCGGCATACAGGATACGCCGCAAGCCTTAATTGAAAAGATTGAAACAGAGTTAGCAGCTGGGTATCAGCGCATTAAGATTAAGATAAAGCCGGGATGGGACCTGAAGATCATCGCCCACGTGCGCGACAAGTTTCCGGCGATCCGGCTGATGGCTGACGCGAACTCCGCCTACACGCTCGCCGACACAGCCCTTTTCAAAGAACTCGATCAATACAACCTGATGATGGTGGAACAGCCTTTGGCTCATGACGATATCTTCGATCATGCTCAACTGCAGAGACAGATTAAGACGCCGGTTTGTCTGGATGAGTCGATTCACTCGAGCGAGGATGCGAAACATGCAATTGAGCTCGGCTCAGGGCGCATCATCAATTTAAAACTCGGCCGAGTCGGCGGACACGCTCAGGCGAAACAGGTTGAGCGAGTTTGTCGTGAGAATAATATTCCGGTGTGGTGTGGCGGCATGCTCGAGTCCGGCATTGGTCGCGCACACAACATCGCCATGGCAACGCTCGCAGGTTTCACACTGCCGGGCGATGTCTCGGCCAGTGCCAGATACTGGAAAGAAGATATTATTGAGCCGCCGGTCACAGTTTCGGCGGCCGGAACTATTACCGCACCTGACCAACCTGGCATCGGCTTTGATGTTAACCAGTCGAGGGTTAATCAATTGTCGGTGAGGGGCGAGACAATTAGTTGACCTGCAACAAACCATGGAACTTTCCAACGCGAACATAACAGCCTTAAGTGACTACTTTACCGGCCGCAAGGAAGCGATCGTTGCGTTCACGCGGGCTTTGGTTGAAGCCGAATCCCCCTCCGGCGACGAGGCCGGAAGCAAGGCGGTGGTCTCCCTGCTAGCTGCCGCCGCGGAGGCGATCAGCGGCGTGACGAAGATTGAACGAGTGGGGAGCGAGCACTATGGCGAGCACTTGCGCCTGCGGACCGGCGGTGACTCAGCCAGAACCGGACAGATCCTGATCCTTGGTCACACAGACACAGTGCACCCGCGCGCTTCGCGAGGGCAAAGGCCCTGGCGGGTCGAAGCCAATCGCGCATATGGTCCGGGTGTGTTCGATATGAAAGCTAACTGCGCCCTCGCGATTGAAGTCATTCGCGCCTGCGGCGAGATTGGCGTGCACCCGCCACGTCCAGTGGTACTGTTGCTTACTTGTGATGAGGAAACGGGAAGCCTTACGGGACGCCAGCTCGTCGAAGCAGAAGCGCGTAAGGCGCACGCGGTATTGGTGCTGGAACCGCCTGCGAGTGGTGGGCGAGTCAAGACCGGCCGCAAGGGAACCGGGATGTTCTCGATTGAAGCGCGCGGCCGCGCCGCGCATGCCGGTCTCGAACCGGAGAAAGGCGCTAGCGCGATCCTCGAGCTGGCGCGCCAGACGGATCGGCTGCATGCGCTTAACGGAAAAGAGGACGGCATCAGCATTAACGTCGGCGTATTCCATGGCGGGACGCTTTCGAATGTAGTTGCCGCGCAAGCGCGCGCCGAAATTGACGTGCGTTTCAGTTCGGTCGAAGAAGCCGCTCGCATCGAAAACGAAATCCGTAACCTGCGTCCAATCGACGATCGGGTGCAATTGGTAGTGAGGGGAGGCATCAACCGTCCGCCGCTTGAACGCAGTGCAAAGGTCCTCGAGCTATACAACCGTGCGAAAGCTATTGCTGGTCAGTTGAATTTCGAACTGGGTGAGACGCAGGTGGGCGGCGCCTCTGATGGAAACTTCGCAGCCGCTGCCGGTGCCGCCGTTTTGGACGGACTCGGAATTGACGGTGACGGAGCACACGCTGTTCATGAGCACATCATAATCGATGACATTCCACGACGCGGCGCCTTGCTAGCGGCGTTGATTGCCACTCTATGACAACGGATCGACTACTTAAACGGGTTTCGTTCCGGTGGTTCGTCATGATGTGAGATGGTGTGGAGCAGTCCGCGCACCAGCACATTGAGCAATGGGATTCGGTGGCGAATCCAAATGCGGAAGGGTTCGGGTCTGGCGCCGAGGCGCGCCTTCGGCTCAAGCGCAGTGCGCCCAAGCGAGAGACGGCGGCTGCCGAATCTTATTGCATCGTCGACGACCACCTGCAGCAGACGAAAATAGATCGGAACCTCAGCGTTAGCCTTTCGATCGAAGCCGATGTAATAGCCAACTGCCGTTTCGCCGTCGCGCACAGTCGTTACAAACCCCAATAGCTGATCGTCCCTCCTCAAGATCGTGCAACGCATATCCTTGCCAAGTTGCGCCGCCAGCGTAGGTAGAAACTTCGGAGACAGCGTCACGAGTCTTACCCGCGCATTGTGATGCGTCTGCAGGTATAACCCATGCAGAGCTTCAGCATGACGCGCTACTTCCTCGGGACCGTTGAGGAGTTCGACCTGAAGTTCTGCTGCGGCTACTTCTTTGGCGATATCCTTCGCCTGTTTTCGATATCGGGAAGTAAGACTGGCCAGATAGTCTTCATAGGTCCGCCAACCGGGCGAAATGTCCAACACCATGTTGGGCTCAGTTTCCAGTTGCCGATACGAGAACCTTGAGAGGGCTGACGCGCCCGCGACGTGGGCGTCCGTGATGTCCTTAACCATTATGAGATCGGTGTCTCCGAACAGCTTGTCAGCGCGACGAAGGCGATAGAGGGCTTCGGCGATGGCCGGCCAAAGCGCTACGGTGTCTTCGTTTGGGGCGAAGGCGATGCCGTGCATCCCCCACGAAAGAAGGTTTCCGCAAACAAAAATCTTTTCCTGAATCTTCTCAAGCGGCGCTGCCGCTCTTCCTGTTCTCGGCTTTTGACTCACGCGAGAGAGCGACACGGTAACGCTTTGGGCGGCCACCGCCGCGACCGGATCACGTCCGCGAAAGACAAGCGCGTAACGCTGTCGCAGGTTGTCGGGACCCGCCTGTTCCAGAACGCGCAGGTAAGGTTGTGAGAGAAACAAAGATTTGCCCTGAACGACCGCGTTCCAATGGGCGGCGCCCAGATAGTCGATGCTGTCGGCCAGCGCGAAACCGAAGCCCGTGGGCCGATGACGCTCCTGATGGCTACTGCGCAGGTCGCGCGCTTTGCTAACGAGTTTTTTGAGAGGTTTGAGCTGCGGCATAGGCTTGTTGCGTAAGTTGGAAAGTATAACGCGGCTCGGTTGATTCAAGCGATTTGCTGGGAGCGCGGCGTTTCGCCCGCCTGCGTACGATAGACTTAACCATTCAGAGTGAAAGGCTACCTACGCAGGCGGGCGAGACGCCCGCGCTCCCAGAAAAGCGCTTGAGAGGTTTCAATTCGAGATAGTGCCAGGGTACGTTGAGGGCGAGACGCCCGCGCTCCCAAAAAAGCGCTTGAGTGTGGGTGCGACAGCTAAGGGCGAGGCGCGTGCGCTCCCAGCCAATCACTTGCGCTGTGGCAAGTGAGACGTTAAGTTTACCGGCACATAAAAACTTTATGAAGCTTGCCACCTGGAACGTAAACTCAATAATCGCACGTCTGCCCCACGCCATCCGCTGGCTTGAATCGGTCCAGCCTGATGTTCTTTGTATGCAGGAGACGAAGTGCACGGATGATAAGTTTCCGTTCGAGGAGTTTTCTAAAATTGGTTATTGCGCCAGTGTCTTTGGACAACAAAGCTACAACGGCGTAGCCATTCTTGCGCGCCAGGAATGCGCCGACGTGCAGCGGGGCAATTACGAAGATCAGGAAGGCGCGCACGCGCGGTTATTGGCCGCGACGATTGACGGCATTCGCATCGTTAATGTCTACATTCCCAACGGACAAGCCGTTGGCTCAGACAAGTTTGAGTTTAAGCTTGATTGGATGAAACGCCTGCGCGCATTTTTTGATAACAACTACGACATCGCCTCTCCGGTGATCCTGTGCGGCGACTTCAACGTGGCACCCGAGGATCGCGACATTCACAACCCAAAGCTTTGGCAGGAACGAATCATGTGCAGCCAGGCTGAGCGCGCGGCTCTTGACGACATCAAGCGCTGGGGCTTCACGGACTCCTTTCGCTTGCATCATGAAGAAGGCGGGCAGTTTTCCTGGTGGGACTATCGAGCGGGCGCGTTTCGTCGCAATCTTGGACTGCGCATCGATCACATGTGGGTAACTAAGCCGTTGCTGGCGCGCAGCACAAATACCTGGATCGACATCGAGCCGCGCACCTGGGAGCGGCCGTCAGATCATGCTCCTGTTGTTGCTGAGTTTGAATGAGCTGTCGGAATAGAAACGCAAACCGGCTTTCCGCAGATTACGCCGATTACACAGATTCACCGTTCACTTCAGTTTCAGCCGAATCTGCGAAATCGGCGTAATCTGCGGATGAAGCGACCTACACCGTTATCTGCGTACCATCAAACTTGGTCAGCGAGAATCCGCCGAACGGTTCGTTGTAGCAGGACCTCTGTTCCTTCAAGATTCCGATTGCCAGTTGCTCGCCCAACTTCATGGATTCAGTTCCGTCTGAGCGCCAATGGACTCCTGCGGTGTTGCGGCCCAAGGCCACGTTAGAAGCAAGCTTGTTAAGCTCGCCACCAACCGTCAAATCACCAGCATCCGCACCCGCATAAGGAACCAGAGCTGAACCGTCAACGACAGGCTCCAGCGGAGTCACGCCAAGGTCCACAAGTTTTGTCGACTCCTTGAACCAGGCTTTCAGAATCGTCACACAGGCACCGGCTACCGTTCCGTGTCCGGCGCCATAAGCTGGATGTGTTGGCGAACCTTCGGGAAAAGCCATCGGCAACAATGCGTTTCCGGCGGGCAGATACCCGCCCAGACGCGCGCCGCTCGAGAGGGAAGTCAGAATCTCCGGGTGCACCGGATAACCAGCGCCGTGGTACGCCGTGCGATCTACTCGGGCCGCGTGCACTTCGGGGCGCAGGCGTCGATGTACGAACCACTTTTGAAACCAGACCGCCTTGAGCGCGCGCGTTGAGACTTCGCAAAGCAGCGTGGCGATGTGTGGCCCGCCGAAAGTGCCGAAGCCATCCTGCGATGGATTTCCGTTGTAGGGGTTGCCATCGTCAAAGGGCGCGCCGAAGCCGGCGAGAATCAGGAAGCCCTGGAAGTAAGCCTGGAAAAGCACGTCGATGTGTACCCACTGGCCGATGTCGCGACCGGCCCGCATATAGCGCGCGGTCGGATCGAACGAATCCGCGGGTTGGCTAACGCCGCGCTGCACGGCGAGCCAGGTGTTGAAGTCCGTCATGTAGTCGCTGCCGGGCATCGTGGTGCGGATCTTTTGCTCGAGCTTGTTCGCGCCAAAGTTGCACGGCTGATAGAAAAACTGCGAGAGGTATGGACCGGCGCTGTCCCCCGGCGTTAGACCTCGAAAAAGCGTCGCCGGTGTCACAACACCGCCGGCCTTGGCGCCCTTAAAATCGGAACCGTAAAGGCTGAGATCGGCTGCGGCGGCGTTAGCGACCGGGTCCGATGAATACTGCGAGTAAGGTATATCTCGAAGCAGAGCCATCCAATAGTTTTCGGAAATCTCAGCAGCCTGCTCGCGGCTGGCGAAAGCCGGCGCTGGTGGTTGCACGAGAGCGTGGGCATCAGGTCCTTGCATATCAAAGGCAAGGCCAGACTGCGGGTTAGTCAATCGACGATCGGCGCCTAAGGGGATCGCATCGAAGTCGGCGGGCTTGCCGCTATTGATCGCCTTCAGCAACGCTTCGTATGCGCTTAAGACTACGGTGCCGTCGTTGTTGTGGGGTAGTCCTTTGGAATAGTTGGCAATCTTGTTCGCGTAAAGACTTTCGTCTGCGTTGGGGGGGTGTTGCAGATTCTGAGGCGTACTTTGCAGGCCCGCCTGAGCAGCATCGCGACGCAATTTCGCACAATCGTTAGCGCGGCCATTCGATCCAGCGGCGGGAGCACCCTGGATTTGTGAACGCTCGCTCTGAAGCAACGGCTCGAGGCCAATAGCTCCGGTTGCGAGGGCTGCGGCGCCGGTGATGCCAAATTGTCCTATGAATTTTCGCCGCGCTGATGATTTTGGTGTCGTTGATCGAATAGACTTTTCTTGCATGGGGTTCTCCTGATTCAGTTGTGGTGCAAGGTAGAACAGCGAGCGGGAGCCTGGGACGAGGTTGACTGGGGAAGCTGGCTAAGGTTTGGCCAACCCGATTTTGTTTGCGTCTGCTCTGGCGGCTACTTGTATCACAACATCCGTATTAAGTGAATACTTAGTCTGTCGCCCTGCCGCCCGCTCCGGCGGGCTCAAATGCATTAACCGCAGCGTTCCCGACTTTTTGTGCAAAGCCGCAATGTAGTGGAGAAATAAAAATCGGCGCCGGTGCCTGCCAAGCTCCGTCGCCGATTGCTTAATTGAAAATCCGTAGCCGCTACGGTGTGACAGGAGCGGTTGGCGAATACCCGTACGGCATCATGCTGACCCCAAACGCAAACTGAATAACGATGCAGATTATTATCAACACCGTCCAAAGTAGCATGATGTTCTTGATGTTTTGTTGAGTTGCATTCATCCAACCCCAGATGAACGTCCAGATTGAGCAGGTGATGATCCCAATAATGCCGTGAATAGGACCGGCAGTCTTAAATTGTTTGATCAACACCATGATGAAGCAAACCAACATCACTATTTCCACTAGCACCAAAAGAATCAGCATATCTTTCTTCCTCCAGTCGATTTGTCAATTGCCAGAGTTGGTTACGTTAGGGCGAAAGACCCCAGAAAATGCCGGCCATGTATTAGTGAATTAGTGGCAGAACAATAGTTCGCTTTTGCCGAGACTGTCAAGAAATACCGTGTGAAGGTGGGGTCCTAATTTGATTTTCATTTTGTCAGGCAAAGAAAAACGATCCACGAACAACACGAAACGCACGAAAAAGAGTTAGTGGATTTCGTGGATTGTTTGCCCTTCTTTCTAAACCAGGACACTACCCCCGTGTGAATATCTGACCAGTACCACTTCAACTAGTTCAATTTGATGTAAGCTCCGTGGTTTTCTCAGTAATGTCTTTCTGGCCCCATTCGTTGTCGCGACTGGCCTCGCCGGCTTTCGAGCGCTTGGCGGCTTTCATCTTCTGCACCAGATCCATGTGCGTTGAAAAATAACCCAGGCTCTTGCCCACTACTTCCTGCACGGAGTTGAAGCCTTTATCCACCATGAATTTTTCGAGTCCTGCTTTGAGTTCGTCGATCATCTTCACGCCGTGGAGCATGACGCCGGTACAAATCTGTACGGTTGAAGAACCCAACAACAAAAACTCGATCGCATCGTGCGAGTTTTCGATGCCGCCAATGCCGCTAATGGAAACGTCCTGCGGAAGTCCCAGCGCCAACTGGCTTACCATGCGGAGCGCGATCGGACGCACAGCCTGAGAAGAATAACCGCCGGGCACGGTGTGTCCCTCAACCGTCGGCATTGGCCGCAGCGTGTTGAGATCGACGCCAATCACCGAAAGAATCGTATTAATTGCCGAGATGCCGGCGGCGCCACCGCGCACTGCCGCTAGAGAGGGTTCCTTAATGTTGGTGATGTTAGGCGTCATCTTCGCCCAGACCGGAATGTTTGAAACTTCAGTTACCCAACTCGTAACCTGCTCGCATAGATCAGGGTGCTCGCCCATTTCTGAACCCATCTTGCGTTCGGTCATGCCATGGGGACAGGAAAAATTTAACTCGAACGCGTTGACGCCGGTGTCCTGAACCGCGCGTGTGAGTTCCTGCCAGCGGCTTTTCTCATACTCTTCCATGATCGATGCGATCAGCATGTGTTTCGGATATTCCTTCTTGATCTGGCGAAACTCGTCGAGCCAAACGTCGATAGGACGGTCGGAAATCAATTCGATGTTTTCAAAGCCGATGACTTCGCCGGAAGTCTTTGAACGCAGTTTGCCGTAACGCGGCACCACGTTTACCACTTTCGCTGATTCCAGACTTATCGTCTTTGCGACCGCTCCGCCCCAGCCGGCGTCGTACGACTTAGCGATGACGCGCGCATTCGTTCCCGGCGGGCCCGAGCCCAGCAGAAAGGGATTAGGGAAGGTCATTCCGTTTACGACGATCGATAGGTCCATCTGATTAACTCCATTAAAGTCTCAGGTCTCAGGTCTCAGGTCTCAGGTCTCAGGTCTCAGGTCTCAGGTCTCAGGTCTCAAGTCTCAGGTCTCAAGTCTCAAGTCTCAGGTCTCAACCAGTCGCTTTGAACTTCTTTCCAGTTATCTGAGATTGACGAAGATATTTGATTAAGCCAGATAGCACCTTGCTTATTTGCACGGCTTTTGACGATAGCGCAGCAAACTGTTCGGCCGATAGATAACTTCTATCATGAGCTAAATAAAGTTGCGCTCGAACTTCACCACATGATCCTTTGGCAATATAGAGAAATTGCACAAACTCTTTATCGCCGTCCCTCTCATAACCTTCTGCAATGTTTGAAGCTATGGAGATCGCTGCGCGCCGAATCTGGTCTCGAAGGCTGAAGTCACGATTGAAATCACCCGCTAGTGTTACATCATAGATGTCGTTGGTTAACTGTCGAGCCAGCTTCCAAGCGTCTAAGTCTTCGAATCTTTGGATAGCTACCATAGTCAATCTGAGACCTGAGACTTGAGACCTGAGACTTGAGACTTGAGACCTGAGACTTAATCAGCGACCAGCGCGCCGTAAGAATCCGGCCGGCGATCGCGGAAAAACTGCCAGGTGTTACGCACTTCACGAATCTGTTCGAGATCCAGATCGGCAACCACGAGCGCATCCTGATCGCGTGGCGCCTCGACGATAAACTGCCCGCGCGGATCGCAGAAGTAACTCTGTCCGTAAAACTCACCGATATCCCATGGCATTTCGTGGCCGATGCGATTGATGGCGCCAACGAAATATCCATTTGCCACCGCATGCGCTGGTTGTTCAATCCGCCACAGATACTCAGAGAGACCGGCAACTGTTGCCGAGGGATTAAAAACTATCTCCGCGCCATTCAGACCCAGCGCGCGCGCACCTTCAGGAAAGTGGCGGTCATAGCATATGTAGACGCCGACTCGCGCAAACGCCGTATCAAAAACCGGATAACCAAGATTGCCCGGACGGAAATAAAACTTTTCCCAGAATCCCGGGTTCACATGCGGAATGTGATTCTTGCGATACTTCCCAAGATACTTGCCATCCGCGTCGATCACGGCCGCAGTGTTGTAGTAAATGCCGGTAATCTCTTCCTCGTAAATCGGGACGACGAGCACCATTCCATGCGTCTTCGCCACTTCCTGCATCAGTCGTACCGTCGGTCCGTCGGGAATTTTTTCGACCGCTTCATACCAACGCGTTTGCTGTTCCGCGCAAAAATAGGGAGTGGTGAATATCTCCTGCATGCAGAGGATCTGCACGCCCTGCTTAGCTGCCTGGTCGATGAAGCCAAGGTGCTTTTCGATGTTGAGACGCTTGACGTCGTCAATGGACACGTCGGTTGGCGCGGCATTTGAACATTGAATAAGTCCGCATTTAACTGTTCGTGGCATTTAGAAAACTCCCTTCGGCAAGTCTGGAAAAATAGCTGGAACAATAGAGAACGAACGGCAATTGGAAAGAAAATGAATTCCGGGCAAACTACTAAAGTCAGGTTATGCGCGCTTAATCTGCCGGTTCATCAGGACGTAGTATATGACGAATCCGAGCCCGAAGGTAACGAACCATGCATAGGTATACATGGTGTCGAAGAAGGTTGGGTCCGGAATCTGGCCGCCGGGAGTAGTCGCAGCGCGAATGAACCCCGGCACTACTGGTGCGACCGCAGCAACGAGAGCAATGATTGCCCGCCAGTTGATTCCGTTGGTGTATGAGTAGATTCCGTTTGAATCAAATAAGTCGGCGAGGCTCAGTCGTTGATTGCGCAGTACCCAGTAATCGCAAATTAATATCCCGGCGATGGCGCCCATCAAGCCTGAGTAACCAATCAGCCAGGTAAAGATGTACGCGCCCATCGAGGCCATTACCTTCCAGGGCATCATGAGCACGCCAATCAGCGCCGTAATCAGCCCGCCCGTGACATAGGAGATGCGTTTGGGATTGAGATTGGAGAAGTCGTTTGAAGGAGAGACGACGTTTGCGGCCATGTTGGTGGTCAGTTGAGCGGCGAAGATTACCGCAGTCGCAAAAAGGATTATCACAACGCTATCGAACCGCCGCATCAGTTGCACAGGATCGGGAATCGCCTGACCGTAGATTAGGAGCGTGGCGCTGGTCACAGCCACGCCGATAAACGCAAAGGACGTCATGGTCAACGGCAGGCCCAGCGCCTGTCCCAGCATTTGTGATTTCTGTGAGCGAGCGTAGCGAGTAAAGTCAGGAATGTTCAAACTGAGGGTAGCCCAATAGCCCACCGAAGCTGTTAATGCTCCCGGGAAAATATGCCAGAAGTTGTCGTGCTGCTTTTGCAATGCGGCTGACGCAGTCAGGACATGGCCAAGACCGCCGGCGCGCCACGAGGCCCAAACGAGGAGAGTCAATCCACCTGCAAGCAGCAAAGGCGCTGACCACGTCTCGAGATGTTTGATGCCCTCCACGCCTTTGAGGATGATGAAGACCTGGATGGCCCAGAAGAGGAAGAAAGCAATCCACGTGTGGAGCGCGACACCGAGAATGCCGGCGTCGCCCAGCATATGGGCCCAGCCTGAAGACATCACAGTGAACAAAGCGTCGATCGCCGTGCCGCCGATCCACGTTTGTATTCCAAACCAACCGCACGCGACTATCGCCCGCAGGATCGCCGGAACATTCGCGCCCTTCGTGCCAAAGGCTGCGCGACAGAGGACCGGAAAGGAGACTCCATATTTCGTTCCGGCGTGCGCATTGAGAATCATGGGAATGAGCACGATGGTGTTTCCGAGCAGGATCGTGAGCATTGCCTGCCACCAGTTCATTCCAGCTTCGATAAAACCGCCGGCCAGAGTGTAGGTAGTAATGACTACGCTCATGCCAATCCAAAGCGCAGCAATGTTCCAGGTAGACCAGGTGCGTTCGTTGATTGTGGTAGGAGCGAGATCTTTGTTCCAGAGCGGACTCGCGGAAACGTCTTGGGTCAGCTCTACGAAGTCTCGTGCAGTGTCGGTGCTGTCGGAGGCGTGGTTTGCAGTCATGAATTGATTCAGTGTGATCTACTTCAATTCGAAACTCACGGTCACTTGCGCGGTGATCGAAATTTGGCCGAGCGCGAGCGTTCCTTCTTCACTCGATGGCCTGTTCTCGACTGAGTCGACAAAGTTGCTGGTTTGATTCTGGGAATAGGAATAAGTCCTGGGTAGCTCCTCAGTAATCGAATACGCCTTACCAATTGACTGGTTAATTTCTTTGGTTAGAGCAATGGCTTTTTCCTGTGCAGCCTTGATGGCCATAGCCCGCGCCTGATCCTTATGCTTGCGCAGTTGCGAGGTGCGGAAGGAGACGTTCTGGATTTGGCTCACGCCTGACTTGAAGATGTCAGCAAGCAAGTCTTCGGCTTTGCTCACATCCTCCAGAATGATACCCACGCTCTTTGTGACGGTATAACCGAGAAACACGGGTGGCTTCTTGGTAACGTCTTCGTCGGAGAAGCGTTGCGAAACGTTGATGTAGCCGGTTTGTACCTTAGTGGGCGGAATGTGATATTGCCGAGCGAGGGCAAGTAGCTGCTTTACAACCTGGTCGTTCTTAGCCTGAGCGACAGGCAAATCTTTTTCCATGGTCACAACGCTAAGGCTGAAGGCCACCTCGTCAGGTACAACCATGATCTCGGCCTGGCCGGTGACGGTGATTAGCGGGCGGTCAACGTCCTTTTGCGCGAAGGATGTGCTTGCCGACAGCGCGATTGCAAGAAGTAAGAGTATTGTTTTAGTCATTCGTTTGTGGTGGTGTCGCCGCGGACGCTGAGACTTGTCAGATTTTCCGCGACTGACGCTGATGGGATTTAAGACAAGGCGAATAGTAAGACAAAGACAGAGGGCCTACAAGCGTTTTGCTGGGAGCGCGGGTGTCTCGCCCGCCGGTACCCTGCCACACTCATACAACTCAACCACTCAAGCGCTTTTCTGGGAGCGCGGGCGTCTCGCCCGCAATGAGCGCGAAGCGCGAACATTTCTTACTACTTGATTGTCTCGATGTTTATCGTTAACAAGTGAGACGTAACGTTGCTGGATTTCAAATAATCGGCATGAGTGACAAGGCCATTCGGAATTAGAGGGCTGTTGATTGTATGCAGAAGCCTTGTTCGCGCCGCGCGCTCATTGCGGGCGGGACGCCCGCGCTCCCAGAGAAGTGCCTGAGAGGTTCAACTCGAGATAGTGCTACTGAACCTTGCGGGCGGGACGCCCGCGCTCCCAGCAAATCTCTTGATCTACATTGAAACGCACGTCCCGCGCTTCAGAAACTGTCCATCGCCGGCCTTGCCTTTGTATTCGCCATTCTCAATCACCACCTTGCCGCGCGAGAGAACCGTCTCCACTACGCCTTTGATTTTCTTGCCTTCGTACGTGCAGTAGTCGACGTTCATGTGATTGGTCTTGAGGCTAAGAGTTTGTTCCTTCTCGCCATCGAAGATAACTATGTCCGCATCCGACCCGACTGCTATCGTGCCCTTCTTCGGGAACAAACCAAACATCTTCGCAGCCGCGGTTGAGGTCAGTTCGACGAAACGATTGAGGCTGATGCGGTTTTCAATCACGCCGCCGTTATAGATTAGGGGTACGCGATTCTCGACACCGGGCGCGCCATTCGGGATTTTGGAAAAGTCGTCGAGGCCGAGTACTTTTTGTTCTTTCATACAGAAAGGGCAGTGGTCGGTTGAGATGACCTGCAGGTCGTCCGTCTTCAAGCCCTTCCACAACTCGGCCTGGTTTGCCTTGTCTCTGAGCGGTGGCGTCATCACATACTTGGCGCCATCAAACCCCGGCTCATCGTAGTTGTCGAGGGAAAGGAAGAGATACTGCGGACACGTTTCGGCGAAGGCCGGTATGCCGCGATCGCGGGCCTGACGAACCTGGTTGAGCGCGTCAGCGCACGACAGGTGAACGATGTAAACCGGCGCTTCAGCCATCTCCGCAATCGCGATCGCGCGATGCACGCCTTCTGCTTCAGCGATTGTGGGGCGCGTGAGCGCGTGATACTTGGGCGCGGTGCGACCTTCCGCCAACGCGTGCTTGATGATCTCGTTGATGACGATCCCGTTCTCGGCGTGCATGCAAATCAATCCCCCCCGTCCACCGGCAGCAGACATGGCGCGAAAGATCGTCGCGTCGTCAACCAGGAAAACTCCGGGATAGGCCATGAACATCTTGAAGCTCGTTACGCCATCGTCCATGGCTGTGTGTAGCTCTTCGATCTGGCTGTCTTCAAGTTCCGTCGTAATTAGGTGAAAGCCATAGTCGATCGCGGTTTTGCCTTCAGCTTTCTTGTGCCAGTTGTCGATACCCTGGATGAGCGACTCGCCTTTGTACTGCACGGCAAAGTCGATGATGGTGGTGGTGCCGCCGTACGCAGCGGCCCGCGTGCCGGTCGTGAAATCGTCGGAGGCCTGCGTCCCGCCGAAGGGAAGCTCCATGTGCGTGTGCGGATCGATCCCGCCCGGGATAACGAGTTTGCCGGAGGCGTCAACCACTCTGTCCACTTCCATCTCGAGCTTCGCCCCAATAACGGAAACGACTTCGTCCTCGATCAGGATGTCAGCTTTGTAGTCGTCGGTGGCTGTGATGACACGGCCGTTCTTGATTAGTGTTTTCATAAGGTCTATTTCTTCGCACCTTTCCTAATGACGCGGCGACGGGACAGATTTAGTTAATACAGCTCGATTTGCGAAAAACGCTGGCCCTCGCTCCATAGGAGCGAAATGTCTATAGCAAGCAGACCCATCAAGTCAACCAAGCTCCATAGGAGCGCAATGTTACCCGATCCACATTGCGCTCCACCGGAGCTAACTGAGGTAGTAGGAACGCGGGTTCTATAAACATTATGCCCCTAGCGGGGCTCGAAACCGCTTGGGCTTATTGAATGAACTCGAAGACGTACTTCTCCTCAAACGCTATATCAAATTTCCTTAGCAGCGTTAGATATTCTGCTTTGAACGACTGACGTGAATGGTGTTTCTCCTGATTCTGGATGTAACGGATAATTGTGTCCAGTTGAGAATGTCCGTAGGAGAATGCCCCATAACCCTCCTGCCAGCTGAATCTTCCATGAACGAATTTGTTTTGATTTATGAAGTTAGTGGAGTCTGCCTTGATCTCTCGAACTAGATCAGCCAAGGCCATGGACGGTCGCAGTCCGATGAGAATGTGCAGATGATCAGGCATGCCATTTATGGATATAAGTTTCTGTTTTTGATTCTTCACTATACCGGTAAGGTATTTGTACAAGTCTTCTTTGAAGGCTGGCTTGATTAAGGACATCCGGTTACTGACTGCGAAGACGGTTTGAATGTAGATTTGCGAAAAGGTGTTTGCCATTGAGAACCTCGAATGTCGCTTCTGACGGAGCTAAGAAAGAGTGTGCGTGTAATCGTGGTTATAAACGTTTCGCTCCTAACGGAGCGAAGAATTCATTAGGAGCAAAAGGTGACTATAGACATTTCGCTCCTAACTGGAGCGAGGAGTAACGAGCCTTACTATTTTGCTCCTAACGGAGTGGAGGGCAAGCTTTCCAGCCGAACTTGTAATAGAGCCGAAAGCAAGAGGCCTTGCTTGGCAGAGAGACGGGAGCTAGTGAGGAAAAAAAGGCGACTGGAACCACAGGGAACCAGCCGCCTCGGTTGTTAATTGAAGGTTCTTCCTTATTCCGCTAGTTCACTCGTCAGGATTGCGCCATTGAGTTGGGTCAGCACCGTGCTCATCTTAACGACTTTGCGCGAATCTTTCGCAACCCAGACAGTCGTTTTTTCCGCTTCATTATCCGCATCAGTTATTTCCAACTTATATGCGTCAAAGGTGCCCGCGGGAACCGTCACACTTTCGACGTTCGCAACTTTGAGACTCTTCATTTCCAACTTCTGCTTTTCCATGTCCATGTTTCGGTAGCTTACAACATAGCCTTCTGCAAGCGGCAGCGTGGCGATTACGTCAAGCCCGCCGGGACCGTCGCCAAAGATTACGCCGCCTAAATCGAGGTCAATTGGCTTTGATTGACCGTTCATGGTCATCGTGCCGGTCGCCTTGTTGTCTTTGTAATCGACGTCAAATTCCATCGGCCCTTGCTTATACACACGATGCTTCAGGACCAGCGTGCCTTTCTCGATCGTTGCCGTGCCGACAATTTCTCCGTTTGGGGTGACTATGTTATCCGTAACTACCCATGCACCATTCTCTTCCTTGGTTTCGGTTTTAATGGTGATTGGGACGCTCTGACCACCGAATGCAATTGAAGCTTTATAGTTGGTAACTCCCGCTTTCAAATCGGCAACAGGCTTGGGAGCGGCGGCCGCGACCGGCTCCGCCTTCTTCGGCAAACTAACCGTGTTCACATCCACCGAAATTTCTTTCAATCGTTGCGCAACTTCCGGCGTCATAGTTTCCTGATACCGTCCGCCCAGATACCTGGCGAGAAACTTCTCGGTAGTAGCGAACATCGCCATATTGTTGACGGGTCGCGCAAAGCCGTGACCTTCATCCGGCGCCACGAGATATTCGACTGGGTATTTGCGTTCGCGTAGCGCGATAACAATCTGATCAGCCTCGCGCTTGTTGACGCGAGGATCATTAGCGCCCTGAATCACGAGCAGTGGGGTCTTGATTTTGCTCGCGTGATTAAGCGGCGACTGTCGTTCAAGTTGCGCTTTGCCATCAGCTGTTGCCGGGTCGCCCATGCGCGCATAGAAAAGCTTGCGAATCGATTCCCAGTAAGGCGGAATGGTTTCCAGCAGCGTAACAAGGTTTGACGGGCCGACTATATCGACCGCGGCCGCATACAGGTCAGGTGTGAAAGTCACCCCCGCCAGCGTCGCGTAGCCACCATAAGAACCGCCCATAATGCCGATGCGTTTTGGATCGGCGATCCCCTGAGCCACTAAATACGTCGCGCCCCAGGTTACATCGTCCTGCATTTTGTCGCCCCACTGCTTGTTACCGGCGTCGAGAAACTTTTTGCCGTAACCGGTAGAGGCGCGGAAATTTGGCATAAGCACCGCATACCCACGGTTGGCTAAAAACTGTGCAATGCTGTTATAGCCCCACGAATCCCGACCCCACGGGCCGCCGTGGGGAAGAATGACCGTCGGCAGATTTTTAGGGGCCACACCTTTTGGCAATATCAGATAGGCAGGAATTTCGAGACCATCTGACGACTTGTAGCGAACAGCTGTCATCGGCGCCAGGTAGTCGCGGTTAAGTTTTTCGCGAATGCGATATTGCAGGGTTAACTTCTTCGTGTTGCGGTCAAACAAATAACGCTCGCCGGGTTCAGTATCGCTGCTGGCAACAATCAGGAAGAGCCGCTCATCCTTGGTGCCTGAAACAAAGCCGATTTCCTTGTTTGGCAACTTCTTTTGCAGCAATTTGTAATCGGCTTCGTACGACTTGTCTTTCCAGTAAATGCGGGTGCGTTCATCGTCGTAAGAGGTGGCGATGAGATCGTCAGTGACGTCTGAAAAATTCGTGTTACCAAAATCGACCTTATTCAAAGGATCTGATTCCACCAGTTCTTCTTTGCCGGTGTTCGGATCGAAAAGCTCCAGCCGCGCAAGATCGATATTCGCGCCTTTGTTCGTTTCGAAATAAACGCGCTGGCCATCCTTGTGATAGCGTACGGGGCCGCAGCTTTCAAACACGTTGCAGGAATAAACTTTGGTAAAGCCTTCAGCATCGACGCGCATCACTTCAGTATCGCCATTGTCGGCAGAACGGGTCGCCAGGCGCAGTTGATCCTTCAGATCAAAGACCCAACCGGTAATGCGTTCGGTATTCTTGCGCACCAGGGTTCGCTCGCCAGTGGAGATTTTCACTTTATAGAGATCATGCCAGGCGGGATCGCGATCGTTTAGACCAATGTAGAGCGCGTCCGGGTCAGTACGCGGAACGGCATAAATAAAGGCGCGCACGCCCTTCGCGTCGGTCAGATTGCGGCTGGCAGGCACGTCCTGGGCTGGTGCGGGACTATCTGCCGGATTAACCGCATATACCAGATAGTTTTCGTCACCCGCCTTGTCCTGCACGAAAAGAATGTACTTGCCGTCGCGGCTCCAGAAATACTGTGTGACCGGACGGCTCTTGTCGTTGGTAATGGGTTTAGCCGCATCGAACGGTTCCTCGGTTCGCTTAACCCAGATATTACGTGTGCCCTTGAACGGCTTCACGAAGGAAATGAACTTTCCATCGGGCGAGAGTTGGGCGCCGGAGATTTCCGGGTCGCCAAAGAACAACTCCCGGTCGATGATTGGTGGCTGCGTTCCGGCCTGACCGAAAGCCACGCGTGACGATGCCGAGGTCAGCAAGCCAAAACAGAGAATGGCAAACACAAATACCAGCGATTTGCGGCAGAAACTTTTCATAGAACCTCTTTCATTTGGTTTAGGGAATAAGGGATTCGACACAGAATAGCTTAATACGTGGAAGACGCACGCGGGGTTTCGGTCAAATCTAGTTTGCTGTGTCCGAGTCTCATTAGCACCGTGGCTTTAGCCCGGTGAGTTTAGATCTCGACAATCCCGAAAACCGTTTAAACGGTTTCCTTTCAAAATCTAGACATTAATCACCGGGCTAAAGCCACGGTGCTAATGAGAAGCAATTTCCGCGGGTTAGTTGAGCGATGCAAACCCGGCGTCGAGCGCCGCAATCATCTCGTCAACATGATCCGTGGTTGAATTGAGCATCAGGCCGGTTCGGATTACATTGCCGTAGAGGCCGCCCTTGCCGATCAAAACCCGCTGGCGCTTCGTCTCCTCAAATACTTTCGCAACTGCTTGTGGCGCCGGTTCCTTCGTCTCGCGGTCCTTAACAAGTTCAAGCCCTTGCATCAAACCCAAACCGCGCACGTCGCCGATAGCGGTGTACTTGTCTTTCAACTCGTCAAGACGCTGACGCAGGTAAGCTCCGACCACTTTCGCGTTCGTCCGCAAATCCTCTTCTTCAATCACGCGAATAACGGCGAGCGCCGCCGCCATAGAAACCGGATTGCCGCCGAAGGTCGAGAAGGTCAGTCCCGGATACTTGTCTGCGACTTCGGGTGTGGCCACAGTGATCCCCAGCGGCACTCCGTTACCCAGACCTTTAGCTGACGTAAGAATGTCCGGCTCCACGTCCCAGTGTTCAATGCCAAACCACTTTTCTCCGGTGCGTCCCCAGGCAGTTTGCACTTCGTCTGCTATGAACAGGCCTCCGTGCTTGCGAGCGATCTCAACCGCGCGTTCAAAATAGCCCGGCGGCGGCACGATGAATCCGCCCACGCCAAGAATCGGCTCCGCCATGAAGGCGGCAATCTCGCCGGTGGTCGACGTCATGATCAACTCTTCGATGTCGTTTGCGCAGGCGAGGCCACACTCCGGATACGTAAGTTTGAAGGGACAACGATAACAATAAGGAGCTCGCGCATGAACAAAGCCGGCGACCTGAGCAGGCAAGGGACGCCACGGCGCATGACCCATCGCCGAAAGCGATGTAGCCGAGCGACCGCTGTAACTGTGTCGCAGCACGACGATCTCATGACGACCGGTAGCGAGCTTGGCGGCGTGAACGGCAGTGTCGTCGGCTTCAGTGCCACTGTTTGTGAAGAACGATTTCTTCAGGCGGCCGGGGGTGATCTGATGAAGCTTCTCTGCCAGGTCTGATTGCGGTTTGTTGGCATAAAGTGTTGAGGTGTGTTGCAGCGTCTTCACCTGATTGATGATCGCCTCGTTGACCTTAGGGTTAGCGTGGCCAACGCTGACGGTGAGCACGCCGCCAAAGCAGTCGAGATACTTGTTGCCCTGATCGTCCCAAACGTGGAAGCCTTCGCCGCGTACCAGCGCGAGAGGCTCCTCGTAGTAGGTGGCGACGGCCGGGAAGAGAAACTCTTTATGCTTGCGGACAATTTCGGATGGAGTGGTTTTAGTCTCGACTGTGCTCACGCTTAACTCCTTGCCGTATCTAAGAGCTACGATCCACAAAATCACACAACTACACTAATTCCGTTTCGTGTTAGTTCGTGTCTTTTAGTGGATCGCAGTCTGCTGAACATTTCACTCAAGAAGCGAGAAACTGAAGCCCCAATCTCAATACAAGTTACCCTCGCGTTTGCGACCGGTGTAATCGACGTAGACGACTTTCAGTTCGGTATAAAAATCCAACGCGGTCGATCCCTGTTCGCGATCGCCGATGCCGGTGCCTTTGATACCACCAAAGGGAATATGCGCTTCGCCTCCGGTGGTGGGGGAATTGATGTGCGTCATGCCCGTTTCGATCTCATCAACGAAACGGAAGATGCGCGCGGCGTCGTTACTGAAAATTGACGACGACAGTCCGTATTCCGTGTCGTTAGCGACCTGCATGGCTTCTTCGAAGTTCTTCACTCGCAGGACGGACAGCACTGGTCCGAAGATCTCTTCGCGGGCGATACGCATGTCCGGCGTCACCCGATCGAAGACGGCTGGGTTAACAAACAAGCCCTTATCAAGTCCGTTGCCGGTCGCACGCGATCCGCCGCAAACGAGCGTGGCCCCATCTTCGCGTCCGATGTCGACATATTTCAGAACGGTCTTAAACTGGCTTTCATCGACACTTGGTCCCATCTCCGTGTTCGGATCCATGCCGTCGCCGATTCGCATCGATCCGGCGCGTTTGGCGATGCGCTCGACAAATTCGTCGGCGATATCGTTAACGACTACCGCTCGACTGGTGGCGGTGCAACGTTGTCCCGACGATCCAAAGGCACCCTGCGCGGTTGACTCAACTGCCAGATCGAGATCGGCGTCTTCCAGAATTACTACGGGATTCTTACCGCCCATTTCACACTGAACTTTCGCGCCACGGCGGGAAACTTCTTCGTAGAGCCGGATGCCGACTTCATTGGAGCCTGTAAACGAAACCGCTTTCACTGCGCGATGATTGATGATCTCATCACCGGCTTCGGAACCCGAGCCCAGCACCAGGTTCAAAACGCCCGGAGGTATACCAGCCTCAGCGAAAAGCTCAACTATCCTTACACCCGTCGCGGGAGTCAGCGTTGCCGGTTTGAAAACGACGGTATTTCCCGCGACGAGCGCAGGCGCGATCTTCCAAACCGGGATGGCAACGGGAAAATTCCAGGGAGTGACACAAGCAACAACGCCCAACGGCTGTTTGATGGTGTAGGCAAAGTTAGCGGGCAGCTCTGATTGAATTGTCTCACCGTTCATGCGGCGAGATTCGCCGGCGCAGAACTCTGCAACGTTGATAGAGCGCTGTAGCTCTCCGCGCGACTCAGCCAACGTTTTACCCTCTTCTCGAGTGAGAATTTTCGCCAGCTCTTCCTTGTGTTCCTCCAGCAGACGTGCGGCACGCGCGACAATCTTCCCGCGAGAGGGCGCGGGCGTGGCCCGCCAACCGGGAAATGCCGCCGCCGCCGCCTCAACTGCGCTCCTTGCCTCGTCGCGCGTGGCTTGTTTTACAGTTCCGATGATGTCGTCAGTATTAGCCGGGTTGATGTTGTTGACTGTCTTTGCAGAAGTCGATTCAACCCACTGGCCGTTAATAAAATTTCGATGGGTGTCCATAAAGAAGAAAGGGTCTATTGACAATATTGGAACGTGTAGACAGAAATATATCACAATACCTTTTCGAGCGCGTCGAGACCCAGCCGGTGAGTCGCCGACGATTACGTTACTGGAAACGCTCAACCAAGCGCCAAAGGCGCGAGATCGCTTCTCGCAGCTATCACTGCCACAATGAAACTGTGTGTCTGGATTCCGCGCCTTCAGCGCTTTCTGGTCCAAACAATTCTTATCCTGGGGGGTGCCCCAGGCTTTTGCATTTCGCGCCTTTGGCGTTTGGTTTTCAGGTCAATTTCAAATCAAGAAAACCCTCCAAACGAAAGCACGCGGCTTCAACCGCGGATCGGCCCTTGCCACGGCACGCGTGGATCGTTCAAAGTTACGACTGCCGAAGAGATGACCAATAAATCCTTGACCCACGAAGAAAATTCGGGCCCCAGGAATCTTGCGCAATTGCTGCAGCAGCGCGTGGCTGCGGCTCCCGAAAAACACTTCCTTTTCAGCGAGGCAGATGGCCGGCGATTCACTCTTGCGGAATTCGATCAGGCGGTGAACCGGACCGCGGAACTGTTGAAAGCACACGGTGTCCGCAAAGGCGAAGTCGTCAGTCTGCTGATGCCAAACAGCGCCGAATACATCATCGCCTACTTCGCCTGTTGGAAATTGGGCGCTATAGCTGGGCCAGTGAATTCGTTGCTGAAGGCAAAGGAAATGTCTTTTGTAATTTCCGACTCGGAAACTAAGGCTCTACTGGTTCATCCGGATTTCCTGCCGACGATCGAAAGCATCAGAAGGGAACTGCCAGGACCGCCGGAAGTGATCAACTTTTCCGATGAGGCTGCCGCAACGAAAAACTTCGACAGCAAATCCAGTTTGAAAAGTTCAAGTCAGTCAGACATCAGTCGCGATACCGAGGCAATAATCATCTACACCTCAGGCACAACGGGGAAACCGAAAGGATGCTTGTTGACCCACGGAAATCTGATCGCCAACGCCCGGCAGATCAGCCAATGGCTCGGATTCACCGAAGACGATCGGCTTTTAAGCATTATGCCGCTTTTCCACATGAACGCCGTGTCAGTTACTACGATGTCGGCGCTTTACGCCGGAGGCTCTACGGTAGTTAGCCCAAAGTTTTCCTCGTCGCGCTTCTGGCAAATCATTTCCGACTACCAAATCACTTCGTTTGGCTCAGTTGCCACGATGCTGTCGATGCTTCTGACAACCTATCCCGATGGCGTTCCGGAAGGGCTCAGGACCGAACAGCTCCGGTTCGCAATGTGCGGGTCGGCGCCGGTCCCGGCTGAAGTGATGAGAGGCTTTGAAGAGACTTTCAATTGTCTGGTGATTGAAGGATACGGACTATCTGAGTCGACCTGTCGTTCGACTTTCAATCCACCTGATACGCGGCGCCGGCCCGGTTCCTGCGGCATGCCGATTGGAAACGAGATGCAGGTAGTCGACGACGATGATAACGAAGTACCTAATGGCGAACTCGGTGAAGTAGTTCTGCGCGGCGAGAACATTCTGAAAGGTTACTACCGAAATCCTGAGGCAACTGCGACGGCGTTTCGCAATGGCTGGTTTCACACGGGCGACGTTGGCTACCGCGATGCGGACGGGTTCTTCTATATCGTTGATCGCAAGAGCGACATGATAATTCGGGGTGGAGAGAACATTTATCCACGCGAGATCGATGAAGTCCTCTATCAGCATCCCGCGGTGGCTGCGGCCGCAACGATTGGCGTTCCTGATCAACTCTACGGCGAAGAAGTCGCCGCGTTTATAGTCCTCAAAGGGGGCGTGGAAGCTTCAGAAAAAGAGATCAGCGCTTTTTGTCGCGCACGGCTGGCTGATTATAAATGTCCAAAGACCGTGCGCTTTGTAAGCGAGATTCCTAAGGGACCGACGGGAAAACTTCTCAAACGCGAACTGGCAAAGCAATTTCTTGAGGCTCCTCGTACATAACTTTGCAGCATCTATTGTAGTTGGAGTTGAACCTGTCAAATCGCTTCGCGGTCCGCTTAGCGTTTCGTCTGCGCTTAATGGCCTCCTCAAACCAATCGCCAACAATTGGATTGGAAACTCATTGGCTCAGCAATACGAAAGCGCGTGAAACGCCATCCGGAAGCTATTGATTACCTGGAGCGGGCGTTAGAGCTGGCGCCGAGGGTTGCCGCAAACGATCGACCAACCAACCTCCGACTAACCACAACGCACATATGGAAATCATTGCGACTGAAAACCACTTGCCATACACACCATCTGGCGAGAACTTTTCAGTTGCGGCATGCAGGAACTCGCTGTTCGGCAGCAGCTCTGCTTCAGAAAACTCATGGAAAGAATAGATGCCCACTTGAACCATGAAGAGCAGCAGAAATATTCCGGTGACCTGGAAAAACCTTTTCACGTTGATCAGATGCCCGAATTTCGCCCAGCCCCACGCGAATCCTGCGGCGGCGCAAAGCCCAAGCAACGCCCCAGTGAGCATTTCTGAACCATGGACCTGCAAAAGCATCAGCGCGGTCTCCATTCCTTCTCGAGTGATCATCAGAAAGGTAAAGAGGAATACGCCTGCGACGGCGGCCGCTCGGGAACTGCGCGATGACACCACGTCCAGACGCGAGCGCATTCTTTCCTGCACTTTTGGTCCCGTGCGCCACATGTAAATAACCAGACTTCCAACCATCACCATTGCCACGAGGCCAAGAATGCCTTCGCGCAACGACTCATTTCCCAGAAACTGTGTGAGATAACCGCCAATGGTTGCGCCCAAAAGTCCTTCCAGTCGTAGGTCGTCAACGCCCTGCTTGAGCAGGTAACCGAGGGCAGCACTGGCGGACAACGCCGTCGCTATCGCAATGTAAACTGCGGAGCTTAACCACTTTTGGCCGGACTTGCGCAGGTAAGAAAGAATTACGGCAACAAGCAGGAAGGATTCAAATCCCTCGCGCAAAACGATGATGAAGGAATTAAGCATCGATGAATATTTCCAGTTCCAAGTGGGTTCGACAGGCCAATTGGCCGAAAAACGATTAGCACTGACCGTCAAAGCGAGTATAGCCTAATTGAAAACAGTTTTCAATTTCAAAAGAACATGGCTGGCGAGACAGGTCCCAGTGAGGAGCTTGAGTTATTTATCGGAAAGCGGCGCCTCACTGATCAATCAATTGGTTTTGTTACTGAGGGGTAACTGGAATTATTGCCAGGTCGGCGCGTATTGGCCCCAGCTCAGTCACCGCACTGAGTCGCAGCGGCAGCCGACGTTTATCGTCGCTAATCCAACCCCGGAACTGATACTTATCGGCTTCAGCGTCGTCAGTTGTCAGCGAGAACTGAATCGCCGGGATTGTTTGCGAGCCAATCTGGACGCTTTCGCGTTTCAAGGCCGTGATGTAGAGCGTCTTGGGCTGGTTGTTGACAAGAATCGATAAGGCGCTGCGTCTCGGTGGGGTCAGATTCAAAGTCCGCAGCATATAAAAGACCGAAAGGTAATCGTGGGTGCCGACCGGAATTTCGATCCGGTTGCCCGACTCGGTAGTTGCTGTCCCGTAGTCCTGGTTGATGGTGAGCTTGCTGCTGACGCGGTGTCGACCTTCACTGAAAGTGAATTCTGTGTGGAAGGGAAGCAGCGTTTTCGGATCAACATAAGAACTTATCACATCGTTTGCCACAAAAAGGGTCTGTAGTGCATTTGTGGTCTGTGCGTTAAGCGTGAATAGGAATCCATCATGGTCAAAATACTTCGAGCGCGCGCGTATATGATACGTCGCTGTTCCCACTGGCGCCTGCACGCTGGGAAGGAATATCTGGTAGTTCAACTGTTCGCCGACCTTGAAGGGCAGATCTCTTGGTCCTGTGTCTTCGGCGGGAGCAGCGGGAATGACAAGGGGTGTTCTTGGCGGCGTCGTCCCCGTAGCTGGCGTCGGGCTTGGCACTGGAGGGGGAGTTGGAGTTGCAACGAAGCCCGAACCAGCCAACTCGGCCCTGACCTCACCGGCCGAAATGCGCGTGACGATCAGGACCGGGACGTGTCGTTGGTCGTCGCTGAAGTAAGCCCTCGCCGTGTAGCCTCCCTGGTCAGACTGATTCCTTACGCGAACCTGCGTTACGATCGAATTGAATGATCCAACGTTGGTCTTGATCACTTCCCGGCCAATTACCTTGACTTCCATTTGGTAGGTCTGATTTTCGTTGCGCACTAAAAACGAGTACGCCGACCCATCCGTAAGCGAGAGGGCACGCAGACGATAAACCGCCGAGAGGAAATCGTAAGCACCGGAGACGTCTGTTGTGCGTTTGGCCGGAATAGCAGCAGTTCCGGCAGGCTGATTAAAGTCGGCCGACGTCTCCGCTGTGCGCGCAGTTTCACGGATTGTTTGTTGCCCGTAATAAGGCAGACCATTCACCGGATCAACGTATGTGATGTAGTCGTTGTTGATGGCAAAGAGCGCTGCATTGACCATGCCGTTAGTTTCGACATGACCCTTTAGTTGAATCCCTTCGCGCCCGAAGAATGTCCCACGAGCCGCAACGAGAAGCTCAATGTGAGCGGCGCTAATGAAACTTGAGAATGAGACGTTATAAGTCAGTCGTTCGCCGACCCGATAAGGCGCCGGTGAGAAAGCTTGAGGAGGCAGGTCACCTGTTTGTTGAGCGGGGGACGAAAAGACGAACGCTCCCAGGATTAATAAGAGACAAGCAGTCGGGGATTTCAAACTTTGGGTCACCTTTGAATGATAGTGCAAAACTTAATCAGAGCAAATTGCGCAGCCTTCCCGGCTAAATTGTACACGCAGCCTGCAGAGTCCAGTTCCTTTCAAATTGTAATGCTGTTTGCCTCGATGATCTCCAGCTCGTCAAGGATTTGTTGTGCGGCTTGGGCCGGATCAGGCGCCTCAAGAATTGGCCGTCCCACTACGATGTAGTCGGCCCCGGCCAGGATTGCCTCGTGGGGAGTCGTTACGCGTTTCTGGTCAAAAAAAGCCGCGCCCGCCGGTCTAACGCCAGGCGTTAGCACCACAAAGTCCGGCTTCTTAACAACAGACCGTATGGTTGTAACTTCGCGTGGTGAGGCAACCACTCCGTCCATTCCATTCGCTTCAGCCAGCAGTGCAAGGCGAGGTACGAGTTCCGCTGGCGAAGACCCAAATCCAACTTCAGCAACAGTATCTTCATTTGCGCTGGTGAGTATAGTGACCGCAATCACCAACGGGCGAGAAAGTCCTTCAGCTGCCGCGCATTCAGCCACGCTCTCCGCAGTTCGGCGCATCATTTCGCCGCCGCCAGCCGCATGGATATTGAAAATCGAAACACCCAGCCGCGTGGCCTCCACGCCCGCGAGGGCGACGGTGTTAGGAATGTCGTGATACTTGAGATCCAGAAACACGCGTTCGCCGGAGCTGACGATCTCCCGAACTAGTGCAGGACCGGCGGCAGTGAACAACTGCATGCCAATCTTGAACATGCCCGCAACGCCGCGGAGCGCGCCGAAGATCTCACGCGCCTTTTGAACATTGTCAACGTCAAGAGCGACGATTAGTTTATTTCTCTTCATAATCCAATAGTTCCGAGTCTCGAGTTCATGCTAATGGAAAACCTTCCGACTCGAAACTGAAACCAAACATCATACGTTTCGGGTCAGCCTGCCAACTCCTTTGCGCGTGCGCCCACTGCTTCGTCAAGCGAGACGAATCCTTTGTCGGAGATAATTTGGCGTAAACCTTCGTTTATTTTCCTGGCTATCGCCGGACCCTCATAAATAAATCCGGTATAGACTTGCACCAGACTGGCGCCGGCGCTAATCATCTCCCATGCGTCCTCTGCTGTGAAGACGCCGCCCA
Source organism: Pyrinomonadaceae bacterium (assembly GCA_050747225.1). Taxonomy (GTDB): domain Bacteria; phylum Acidobacteriota; class Blastocatellia; order Pyrinomonadales; family Pyrinomonadaceae; genus PSRF01. The sequence continues at coordinate 5,448 of JBOGOP010000021.1, read as the reverse complement.
CGCCAATCAAAGGCAATGAGCCGTTTGTCATCCCGTAGAGCGTGGCAATCATTTCCATTGACCGCCGCCGCAAGGGAGCGCCACTCAAGCCTCCTTCACCACATGCTTCTATTTCTTGCCGCCGTGTTTTCAATGGCGTTCGCGCGATGGTGGTGTTAGTCGCAATGAGGCCGGCGACTTTATTTCTCCGCGCCACTGCGACAATACTTTCAAGCTCATCCGCGTCGAGATCCGGCGAAAGCTTTACCAGGAGCGGCAAAACGCCGTGGCCACCGGGTTGACGGGCGAGTTGCTCGTTACGCTCCTGGAGCGCACGCAATAGTTCTTCAAGTTGGTCTGACTTTTGTAACTCGCGCAAACGCGGCGTGTTTGGCGAACTAACGTTGACGGCGACGTAGTCAGCAACGGGATAGACAACTTCAAAACTTTTCACATAGTCTGCGACCGCATCCTCTAACGCCACGGCCTTAGTCTTGCCAATGCTGACACCCAGGACGCAATCGGGCTTGCGGTGTTCTACACGTTTCGCCAGCGCTTCGGCTCCCCCATTGTTGAAGCCGGCGCGATTTATTAGAGCTTTATCCAAAGGCAGACGGAATAGTCGAGGCCTTTCGTTGCCGGGCTGAGGCTGGTAGGTGACGGTGCCTGCTTCAATAAAACCAAAGCCGAGCGCGGCTAGAGCATCGAGTGCGACACCATCTTTATCGAAACCTGCCGCCAGACCGACCGGATTGGGGAAGGTCAAGCCGAAACGTCGCAGCTTACCGAAGGGGCTGCGCTTGAAACGGTTACCCAATAATGTCTTTGTCAGTCCCGGAGCGAAAGAAAGAGAGTTGAGCGCCAGTTCGTGGGCCGTTTCAGGTGGCAGGCGAAAGAGTAAAGGTCGCAGCAATGAGCGATAGAGCATGTGCTCTGAGTTGTCCTGCGTCGTTGTTCGCAAACGTAAGACTAACAGAGCAAGTCAAATCAAGACAAGCTTAACGTGTTGAGGGGACTGGTTCAGTTTGACTGGCAGCGTGGGGGTGCAAGAACCGAGCGCGGTAGCGCCGAATGCCAGAGTCAATTCGAAGTCGCTCCGGAACTGAGGAGTGTCAAGGCGGTTAAGATAAAGATTTCAAGTGCACTCGAAACCGCCGCGTCCGTTATCGACACAGCTGTTTGAGCAGCAATCACCATCACGAGCGCAAGGAGATCCACTTGCAAAGCAGGTGGCTTGCGCCCGCGCAGTTGGTACCAATATCAAAGTGATGACCGGAACTAGTGCTACAGCGATCCCTATTCTGCGAACCAGGTCACGCCGCGAAACTCGCGCAAGTTGCGGCTCCAATTTGCCGGTCAAAAGTCGAAACTTTTCCAGCTGCTCTAAAGCCAGTGAAACAACTTCATGGCCGCCGGTTACCTGGAACTCTTTCTCAATGAGACGCCCCATAAGGGCGCGCGTCGTCCTTCCGTCGCAGAGTCTCCAGACTCGAGCCGCAGTATGGTTGAGACAAAGGGCCCTGTCACGATCTGAGTCGTAGACAAGGACTTCATCTGGAAGTTCTTCGATAATCAGACCGCTGCGGCGGGCTCGCGGGAGTTGAGCCATGGATACAACCTCCATATGAACAAGGCTTATGTTAGACGAGCCATAAATGAAAAGCGAGTTTGCCGTTAGCCGCAAGTTACAACAGACGCAGCCTGGCCCAAAGAACGTGGACAGTAAGTCCAGGATGGTTTAAATTTCGCTTGGTTCGAAAATGGTGATACCGTTCTGACAATCCAGCCTTTGAGAGGAGAGACCCTCATGCAAATCAAAAAGACCCTCGCTGTGTTCGCGGTTTTATTCGTGCTCATCGCTTCGCACTCAGTTCTCAAGGCGCAGCGAGAGTGGAGGCATCTGGGAGACAAGCATGTGGACGGAAATTCCGATCACGACAAGATCTCACTGGGAAGCTCCGAAGGCTGGTTTCGTCAACTTCAGATTCGCGTTGAAGATGCCCCGGTAACTTTCAAGCGGGTGGTGGTTCACTTCGGAAATGGAACAGATGAGGAATTGCAATTTCGCGATGTCATTCCCGCCGGTGGTTCGACGCGGGCGATGGATTTGCGAGGCCGACGTCGGATAATAAAGAGCGTTGAGTTTTGGTATGAAAAAGCAAACTGGGGCTCGAATCGCCCGACTGTTCGCTTGTACGGACGATAGGTAGCCACAACCATGGAGATGGCCTTAAAAGAAGAAACCAAGAGAGCAACTAAAATGTTGCAAGGTAGAGAGGTCGCCAAGGTGATGCGCCACAGTGCAGATGAAGTCTGCATTGAGTTTACCGACGGTTCGAGAATTTACATAGATCGAAAAACTGAAGGCGGTCTCGATCTCTCGATTACGGGTACCGGTGAAGAACCCGTCTAATTTAGACACTGTCGCAAACTTCGTTAGCTTGTCACCGCCTGATCGTTCTTGTTAGTATCCCGCGAAATGGATTTCATCGAGAAGGCACGGATCATGGACGGCCCGCGAATCAATCGCGCGCTTGCCCGCCTGGCGTCGGAGATTGTCGAAGAAAATCACGGCGCCGGTGATTTGTATCTGGTCGGCATACGCCGCCGGGGCGTGCCGCTCGCCGAACGAATGGCTGACAAGATCGCGGATCTCGAAGGCGACCGTCCGCCGGTTGGCATTGTTGACATAACGCTGTATCGCGACGATCTTTCAACGGTCGGCGCCAAGCCGATTGTTAACCGCACAGACCTTCCCGGTGATATTGAGAACCGCAACATCGTGCTAATTGACGATGTGCTTTACACCGGTCGCACTATCCGTGCCGCGCTCGATCAGTTGATCGACTTTGGCCGGCCTAAGCGCGTGCAACTCGCAGTGCTGATCGATCGCGGCAAGGAGCATCGCGAGCTGCCGATTCAGGCGGACTACATCGGCAAACTCGTGCCGACGAAAAAGAGCGAGATCATCAAAGTGATGCTCCAGGAGTTTGACGAGGAAGAAGGCGTGGTAATTGTCGAACGGCCCGCTGCGGAAGCGGCCGACGCAAGTTGAGAAGGCGGCCAGCAGTGGCCGCTTTTTTTTGGTTCCTTGGTCTTGGGCCTTTGGTCTTTGATCGTGATGTTAGTTTCGCAGGTCTGCTAGTCCAAAGACCAAAGACCAAAGGCCAAAGGCCAAAGGCTAAAAACCGATTTTCATGAGTACTGTGCAATTCAATCGAAAACATCTACTAGGCATCCGCGAGCTTGAAGCCGGCGAGATCACGCACCTGCTCGATACCGCGGAAACGTTTCGCGATATTTCCCGTCGTGAAATCAAAAAGGTGCCGGCCCTGCGGGGCCGCACAGTCATTAACCTCTTCTTCGAATCGTCCACGCGAACTCGTACCTCTTTCGAGATCGCAGCTAAGCGACTCTCCGCTGACGCCGTCAACATCAGCGTCTCTACTTCCAGCGTGAGCAAGGGCGAAACGCTTCTGGACACCGCCCGCAATCTGGAGGCGATGGCGCCTGACTGCATCGTGGTGCGCCATTCGATGGCCGGCGCGCCGCAACATCTGGCGAGAATGGGCAACGCGCCAATCGTCAATGCGGGCGATGGTTCTCACGAACATCCCACTCAAGCGCTTTTAGACGCGCTGACAATCCGCGAACACAAATCGCGAATAGACGGACTCAAGGTTGCGATCGTCGGTGACGTGTTGCACTCGCGGGTGGCGCGTTCGAATATTCATCTACTGACAAAACTCGGCGCTACCGTTAGCGTCGCCGGCCCCGGAACGCTGGTGCCGCTGGAGTTCGGCGAACTTGTCGAACAGGGTCTGCGCGTCGAGAAGACGATCGAGGATGCAATTGAAGGCGCCGACGTGGTGATGATTCTCCGAATACAGCGCGAGCGGCAGGACGCAGCATTCTTTCCCTCAATGCGCGAGTATGCGGTCCACTTTGGTCTCAAGCCAAAACATCTGGAGCGCGCAGCGTCAGACGCGATCGTCATGCATCCTGGCCCGATTAATCGTGGCATCGAGATGGCATCGGAAATCGCTGACGGCGGCCGCTCGTTGATTCTGGATCAGGTAACAAACGGTGTGGCGGTGAGGATGGCCGTGCTTTATCTGCTTGCCGGCGGCGGCCATGCGGAACTGGATGAGAAGGGACACTGAACTGTAAAGCAAACTGTTAGTTTGCGTCGGAGGCTAAAGGGCCTGCTTTACGCCAGGCACGCAAACTAACAGTTTGCGTTACAAGAAAACATGAAGCTCCTGATTGCAAATGGCTACATCGTTGATCCCGCGCAGGGAATTAACACCGGACGAGACTTACTAATCGAGGACGGACGCGTCCTTAGTGTGCTTGAGCGTGGCCAGGAAAAACCCAGCGGCGTCGAAATGCTGGACGCAACCGGCCTGATCGTAGCTCCAGGTTTCATCGATCTCCACGCGCACTTGCGCGAGCCGGGCGCCGAATACAAAGAGACGATTGCTACTGGCGCAGCGGCGGCGGTTGCCGGCGGTTGGACTAGCGTGTGCGCCATGCCCAACACCGATCCGGTGAACGACAGTCCAGCAGTCACCCGCTTTGTCATCGAACAAGCCCAGCGTGCACAACTAGCAAACGTTTTTCCCATCGGAGCCCTTACCAAAGGCTGCGGCGGTAAAGAACTTTCCGAGATGGGTGAAATGAAGAGCGCGGGTATCGTGGCTGTTTCCGATGACGGGAATCCCGTGCCGACTGCAGGCATAATGCGACGAGCAATGGAGTATGCCCGCGGATTTGATCTGACGGTTGTTGACCATTGCCAGGATGTTTCACTAACTGCCGGAGGAGTCATGCACGAAGGCCGTTGGTCGCTCATTTTGGGATTACGCGGCATGCCGGCAGCGGCTGAGGATGTGCACGTCATTCGCGACTGCGTCTTGGCGAAACTTACCGGCGCCTCAGTTCACATCGCGCATGTTTCGACCAGCGGGGCGCTCGATGCGGTTCGCCGTGCGAAGGAAATGGGACTGCCGGTCACCTGTGAAGTTGCGCCGCATCATTGGACTCTAACGGACGATGCGTTGGCGGAGTATGACACCAACACAAAAATGAGTCCGCCGCTGAGAAGTCAGAACCATGTAGCGGCGCTGTTGGAAGGTTTGCGCGATGGAACGATCGACGCGATTGCCACCGATCACGCGCCGCATCATTCGGATGAAAAGAATCTGGAGTTTGATCAAGCGCCGTATGGAATCACTGGGCTGGAGACTGCGGTTGGCCTCGCTTTTGACCTGGTAAATCAGGGCGTTATTGACCTTCAGCGACTGGTTCAGTTGTGCTCGACGAATCCTGCCCGCATTTTTGCTCTAAACGATCGGGGAACCTTGGCCGAGAACGCTCACGCCGATGTAACGATTCTTGACCCAGCCTGCGAATGGACCTTTGATGTTGCGACTTCAAGATCAAAAAGCCGCAATACACCGTTCCATG
>JBOGOP010000020.1:0-35347 GCA_050747225.1 Pyrinomonadaceae bacterium | reverse complement strand
CTGCCAAGTAGTCCGCCATACTCAACCATTTCACCAACTGTTCGACCCGGCACCGGAATGATTCTGACAGCGGTGGTCTTATTGTTCATCACTCCGATCGCCATTTCGTCAGCAATGATCGCGGAAATTGTTTCGGCCGAAGTTGACCCGGGCACGGCCACCATGTCGATGCCAACTGAACAGACGCTGGTCCAGGCTTCCAGCTTGTCGAGCGACAAGGCGCCAAGTTGCGCCGCCTCGATCATGCCGGCGTCTTCGGATACGGGAATGAAAGCGCCGCTCATGCCGCCCACGGATCCACTGGCCATTGCTCCGCCCTTCTTCACGGCATCGGTAAGTAAAGCGAGTGCGGCGGTCGTGCCGTGGGTTCCGGCCCGTTCAAAACCCATCGCCTCGATTATGTTAGCCACTGAATCACCCGGCACCGGCGTCGGGGCCAGCGACAGATCAATAATGCCAAAGGGAATTCCCAGACGGCGCGCCGCTTCCCTTCCCACCAATTCGCCGGCGCGCGAAAGCTTGAACGAAAGCTTCTTGATGATTTCGGCTAGCTCCTGCAGCGGAAGGTCCGGAGCGGCGTGCCGGACGGCATAGTGAACGACGCCGGGGCCGGATACGCCGACATTGATAACGGCCTCTGGTTCGCCGACGCCATGAAAAGCTCCAGCCATAAAGGGATTGTCTTCAACCGAATTCGCAAAACAGACGAACTTTGCGCAGGCGATGCCGCCTTCACTACTGGTGCGCTCGGCGGCTTCCTTGATGATGATTCCCACCTGCCGCACCGCATCCATGTTTATGCCCGCGCGGGTGGTCGCTACATTGACAGACGAACACAATCTCTTCGTGACCGACAGCGCTTCAGGAATGGAACTCAAAAACTCGCGCTCAGAATCGGTGGCCCCCTTGTGCACCAATGCCGAATAGCCGCCGATAAAATCCACGCCGACTCCGGCCGCAACCTCGTCAATCGCGCGCGCGAGTTCTACCGGATCGCCGGCTGCGGCCTCCGTAATCATCGAGACTGGTGTTATCGCGATTCTCTTGTTGGCAATCCGTATCCCAAATTCGTCACCTATCGCGTCGACAGTATTTACGAGGCCGTCAGCGAAGCGATGGATTTTCTCCCGGACGCGTTCGGCGGTGCGCGCAATTGTTTCGCCGGCACAGTCGCGCAAACTCAAACCCAGCGTGACGGTGCGCACGTCCAGGTGTTCCATTTCCGTCATCGCGACGGTTTGCAGGATTTCGGCTTGTGAGTATTCCATAAACAAAAAGTTTCGAGTTTCAAGTTTCAAGTTTCAAGTTTGGAGTTCAAGTCTTGAGATAGGGAGCTCAAGGCATAAAACTTGAAGCCTGAAACTCCGAACTTGAAACTTGAAACTTGAAACTCGAAACCGTTTTTTAAGCGATCAACTTATTCAACAAAACAATAACGAGAAACAGTACGAAGACGATGACGGCAACCAGCACAAAGCGCAGGCCGGGATCGTTTCCAGCCTCGTCCAAAACGATGCTGGACACGTCGCGCACCTTTTGGACACGTTGAAGTACATCGCCTTCGACGTCGCGAGCGAGTGTGGTGGCCCGCTGAATCTTCGCTCCCACCGCGCTACGGACGCCTGGGCTGACCGGAGTTTTAGCTGGCCTCTCAGGTCTCTCAATGACCATTGTGTCAGACATAGATCGCGCGTCATCCGGAACAGCTGGTGGATCTTCAGGTCTCTGAATCGCGATGGTGTCGGACAGAGACGGCTGCGGCGACCCGGCCTCTCTGCCTTCAAGAGGAGCTGTATTTTTCGAAATGGTTTCAGGCTCGGCAGGGGCACGCGTTGGCCGTGGAGGCTGCGCGTTGCCGCATTGAGGACAAAAAAGTGCTACCTCGCGAATTGAAGCGCCGCAGATGGGACAGCGTCGGGCAATTTCTGGTTCCATTCTAGTGAATAGTAAATGGTAAATCGTGAATAGTCATTACGTCTTTGTGTTGGCGACTATATGGTCGTCCAGGGAAGGCAAACTCAGCGATAAACCGACTCCATTTACTATTCACGATTTACTATTCACGATTTACTAGATCCGGTGCATCGCGTTGAAGAGATCTTCACGTTGCGCATAAATGCGTACGCCCAGTTTCTCGCCTTCGCTCCGCAACCGCTCCTTCAATTCGGCTGCGCTTTGCCGCGCCCGCGCGCTGTTGGCAATAATAACCATGGCAAACTTTCCCTGCACCACTGTCTGGTTGATATCAACAATGCTGCAGGCGGCTTCCGCTAGTATTTGAGCGACTCCAGCGACAATGCCCGGATGGTCTACGCCAAACACCGAAATGATCATACGATCGGCGGAGCCTTCGGACGATTGCGAAGTAACGCTGCCGCTCGAAGGAAAAGATTGTAAAGAGGAGTATGACGATCCGTTCGCCTGCAGAAAGGGTTCAACCTCGCGATAGACTTCCGTGACCAGTTGTTCAACCGTTTGCTCGTCTGCCGCCGGGCCCAAACGCCCGTAGACAGCCTGCGTGAGCCGGTAAATCAAATCTTCGTTGGCCATATAAGAATAGTGATGAGTACTGAGTAATGAGTACTGCGTAAACTGCCGGACGCCCGTTCTTTCACTCAGTACTCATCACTCGGTACTCATCACTTGTTTTCAGCGTCGACCGTTATCGCGGGCCAGTTTTACCGCCGCCTCGCGCATTTCTTCCGAAACCGTGTCGGTGATGTCCACGCGATCAACTATCCCGACAACCGCGGCTTCGATTGCCATGTCCTGATTGCCCATCGCCGTGCGCGCCGCTTTGCCGAAAGCACAGATAACCATCTCGCCGCTTCCGGCGCCGAGCCGGTCGGCCACGATAACGATGTTCCGGGTTGGATCTTTTTCCAGATCGTATGGGTGCACTACCAGAAAGCGAATGCCTTCCAGGTCGGGAGACTTCTTAGTAGACCAAACTGTGCCGACGACTTTTCCGAGGAACATGATTAGTAAATAGTGAATCGTAAATCGTGAATAGTTAGGATTACCAACGTGGCGCGCCTCAGCCTACGACGCACAACTATTTAACTATTTACGATTCACGATTTAATAGCCTTTTGCAAACACTTCGCCCGGTTCGCCAATGTCGCGGGCCGCCGGAGTGATAATGGTTTTCGCGTTGATATAGATCTTCTCGCCTTTTTGAATCGCGCGTCTGACGTCGTCTTCACTCACGAAGTCGACAATCTTATTACCATTTGCAGACTGCGCAGTACTGGCAGGCGATGAAGCGCGCGAAGAATCTGCGGCGGCGGATCGTCCGCCATTTCCTGACTGACGTGTCTCTCGCGGCTGGCTCTGGCCCGGTCCGGTATACATGCTGCCGGCTTCGACCTCAATCTCGCGTGACGCGGGTGCTGCTTGCTGTCGTTCCTGCCTTGCTTCGCTTGCCGGCTGCTCTGGTTGGCGTCCGGCAAGAAACCGGTCGACTATTGCCGCGATATCTTCACGGTTGATTTTGCCTCCAGTCGAGCCCGCCACCGCCTGAGGTTGAGCCGGCGCGGTAGGCGCGGGACTTGGCGCATACACCGGCGCCGGAGTAGCTACCGTTGAAGTCGAAACTGCCGGCCGTTTACTTTTCACCGGTCTTACTTCAAAAGCCACTCGTTTAATATCGAGCAGGTGGAGTGGCGACACGTTGTCTGAAGTTACGTTGCCGCCCCATGAACCGCAGCCCAGGGTCATCGATGGCGGCAGCGCCGTCGAGAAACCAATCGCGCCGTGAGTTGTAGGAGTATTGACGGTTATCCGTGATGCCGGCATTTCCGCGCCGAAGCGCACGGCAGCCTCACGCGAACGAGTATGAACTCCCGCGGTGTGACCCATTCCGCCGTAGCGCAGGATTTCGTAGCAACGCTCCGCGCCGCGCGATAATCCGTCGACGACGTAAAACGCGAGGATCGGTGAAAGCTTTTCCATCGACAGTGGATATTCGCGTCCAACACCGCCGACATCCACCATCAAGCAGCGCGTGCCTGCCGGAACATTCAGCCCTGCCAGCTTCGCAATTACTTCGACAGACTTTCCTACGATGCCCGGGTTTAGAGAACGTTGCGGAGTTGCCACCACTTTGCCCAGTTGGTCCGCTTCAGCAGCAGAAAGGAAATGTCCACCTTGCGCCTTAAACTGTTCCCTAACCGTTTTTTCAACCGGAGCGTCGCAGACTATAGCTTGTTCGGAAGCGCAGATAGTTCCGTTGTCGAAAGTCTTTCCCGTCAAAATATCCTGAACTGCCTTGGGAACATCCGCAGTCCGCTCGATAAAAACAGGAACGTTACCGGGCCCGACACCAAACGCGGGCTTGCCGGATGAATAAGCAGCGCGCACCAGGCCGATGCCACCCGTAGCCAGAATGACGGCGGTTTGCTTGTGCTTCATCAAAGCTTCAGTGCCCTCGATGGTGGCAGTTGTCATGCAGCCAATAGCGTCCGCCGGCAAACCTTCTTTGATGGCGGCTTCGCGCATCACTCGCACCGTTTCGTTGATACAACGAGCAGCAGACGGATGAGGGGAAAGCACAATCGCGTTTCTGGATTTGATTGCGATCAAAACTTTGAAGATCGCCGTGGAGGTTGGATTGGTGGAAGGGACGATGCCGGCAACTACGCCGCGCGGACTGGCAATTTCTACAACATCTTTTGATTCTGAAACGACGCCGACGGTGCGCAAACCGCGAAAGTAGTTCCAAACATCTTCGGCGGCAAAGCGGTTCTTCTCTCGCTTATCATCCGGAACTCCGAAGCCGGTTTCCTCCACCGCCAGTGCGCCGAGGTGGGCGGCTTCGCGAAGTGCGGCCCTGGACATGGCCTCGCAAATTCGATCGATCTTCGCCTGGTCAAACTTAACGATCTCAGCCTGCGCCTTGAAAGCGCCATCTACCAGGTCCCTTGCCTGCTGAACAGATATCAGGTCCTTGTCTGCGGACATGACGAAACCTCCGTCGCCAGTGATCAGTGGCCAGTGGTCGGTGGCCAGCTAAAAGAAATACTACTGACCACTGACCACTGATCACTGACCACTCTTTTCTACCTTGCCTTTTCCTTGCTTCCCTCTCGCGCGCCTTGAAGCGAGCGTCCCTGGTCGCCTTCTCCCAACTGGCCGCGCGCGCCACCGCCGAGAGCGCGTTCATCAGGACTCAAACCTGTTCTGCCGTCGACTGGTAAGACGCGCTCGACTTCAGCATGGGGCCGGGGAATCACGTGAACACTAATCAGTTCGCCGACTCTTCGCGCCGCAGCTGCCCCTGCGTCAGTAGCCGCCTTCACCGCACCAACGTCTCCGCGAACGAAGATCGTCACGTAACCGGCGCCGATATACTCTTTTCCCAGGAGTTGAACGTTCGCAGCTTTGACCATCGCGTCGGCGGCTTCCACCGCTCCGACGAAGCCTTTGGTTTCCACCATTCCGAGTGCTTCTAGGGGCATCTCAAGTAACCTCACTTTTTATTGTTGTAGAAATTAAAGTCGACGTTCGATTGCTGGCGCAAACCTATCACCGCAAGCGCGAAGAATCAAGAGACGCCGATCTAAGGTCTGATCTATTTTGGAGTGCGGTGACCTGTTACCGCTTTAGCCGAGGGCGGCTTGGCGCCCCAAGCCTCTCGGTAAGCGCCTTTCCTGCGGGTCGCGACGGTCGCGGTAGAATAAAGCGGTGATAGGTCACCGCACTCCAAAGAAGTTTGACAGCGTTTAGCAGTGCAAGATATATTCACCGCCAAACAATCAGGGGTATTGACTGTGCGGGCTAAACCGCCTCCGATTCCAGCAAAATAGTTTGCATCTACTTCTAACTGGCGTCCAACGAGGCTCACATCCACCGAAGCATTAGGCAGACGGCTGAAGCAGATTGGTGATGGAAGCTACTATCGGTGAACAGTTGCGACTTGCACGCGAGGGCCGCGGCATTCCGCTCCGCGAGATTTCCGATCAGACACGAATCTCGATGCACTATCTGGAAGCGATAGAATCGAATGATTACAAGCGATTGCCGGGCGGCATTTTCAATCGCAGCTTCGTCAAAGCCTATGCCCGTTACGTTGGCTACGACGAAAAAGAGGCGATGGAAGGCTACGCGCGCTTCATGCGTGAATCAGGGGATTCCGGCGAAGAGGTGGCAACTACGCCCTACCACTCGAAGGTTTATACCGATGCACCTGCCACGCGGTCACCGGTTTTGACTGTCGTGTTGGCAATTGTGATCCTGGCAGTATTGACTGCGTTAGCCTTGGGCATTGTCTACTGGGTACAGCGACGGACCGCAGACTCGCGTCACGGGGCACCGCTTATTGTGAGTCTTCATGGCGTACGAGGAAATGTCGCCGCTGGTTTGGATATTCGGAAAGCTGACTACGAACCGTTCCTGCAATAAGTGTTGGCCGGCGGAGTTTGTGCCCGAGGGCACAGTAAACAAGCGTGTGTGCGTTTGTCAGGAGTCTGGCCACAACCTCGTCAGCAATAAACTTCTTCAAGACTGTCCGCTCTGATTGGCGGGCAGTTTTGTTTTTATCAATAAGGTTCTGGTAACGTCGTTCCCGATGCGATCCACTAATGGACACGAACTAACACGAAATGTTGTTTGTGTGATTTCATGTATTTTCGTGGATCGTCTCGATTTTCTCTTTCCGCAATCTTAAGGAGCTAATTACCCACATGATCTCAGCAGAAATACCAGAGGGTCTAACTTTCGATGACGTCCTTCTCATCCCGGCCCGCTCTGACGTTTTACCAAACGAAACCGATACCTCGACGCAGTTCACCCGAAATATCCGACTTTATATTCCACTCTGTTCTTCCGCCATGGACACCGTGACTGAAGCAGCGTTGGCAATCGCACTCGCGCAACAAGGCGGTATCGGTGTTATCCATAAAAACCTGAGTGTCGAGCGGCAGGCTGAAGAAGTGGACAAGGTCAAACGCTCAGAGTCAGGAATGATTGTGGATCCGATCACCATCCTGCCAACCAAACCGGTGCGCGAAGCGCTGCAGATAATGGAGCGGTTTCATATCAGCGGAGTGCCCGTAGTCGATGAGGACGGCCACCTCGTCGGCATAATTACCAATCGCGATCTCCGATTCGAGACACGTTTCGATATTCCCGTTTCGGAAGTTATGACGAAGCAGCCGCTGGTAACCGTTCCGGTAGGCACTACGCTGGAGCAAGCCAAGGCCGTACTGCAAAAGCATCGAATTGAAAAGCTGCTCGTCGTCGATGAAGACAAACGCATCAAGGGCCTGATTACGGTCAAGGACATTCAGAAGGCGATCAAGTATCCGACTGCGGCCAAGGATGATCTGGGACGTTTGCGCGTCGCCGCCGCGATCGGAGCCACCGGGGATTTTCGTGAACGCGCCGATGAGTTGGTAAAGGCGCGCGTTGATTGTTTAGTCATCGACACGGCGCACGGACACTCGTTGCGCGTGATCGAAGCGGTGCGCGAGATAAAGCAGCGACATCCTGAGACAGATCTAATCGCGGGCAACGTTGGCACAACTGAGGGAACGCAGGAGCTGGTTGACGCCGGAGTCGATGCGATTAAGGTCGGCATTGGGCCTGGTTCGATCTGCACTACGCGCGTTGTAACCGGCGCCGGCGTGCCGCAAATAACTGCAATTCAGTCGTGCGTTAAAGCGGCGCGTGCCGGCGGCGTGCCATTAATCTCCGATGGTGGTGTGAAATTTTCCGGAGATGTTGCCAAGGCAATAGCTGCCGGCGCCGATGTAGTGATGATTGGATCACTCTTCGCCGGCACTGAAGAAGCGCCGGGTGAAGTAATCCTGTTCCAGGGCCGTTCGTTCAAAACTTATCGCGGCATGGGTTCGATTGGGGCGATGCGCGAAGGCTCGCGCGATCGTTATGCCCAGGAGATGGCGGAGAGCGAATCGAAACTTGTGCCTGAAGGAATTGAAGGACGCGTTGCCTATAAGGGAACGATCGCAGAGATGACGACGCAACTGGTCGGCGGCCTGCGCTCGGGCATGGGCTACACCGGGTGCCGTTCGATCAAAGAGTTTCAGGAGAAGAGCAAGTTTATACGTATTACGTCGGCTGGCCTGCGCGAGTCACACGTTCACGATGTGATCATTACTAAAGAGGCGCCGAATTATCGATTGGAGTAATAGTATTGCGCCTCAGAGCGGTTACCTCTTCGAGGTGAGAATCTTTGCTCATCGCTTTTCCGGTGGTCTGGGCTGCAATTCGACCACCGGCTACTATCTTGCAGCCCTTTGGCTACCGAGGGCCTAAGCTACCTGCGCACAAACCACCTATACCAATCGCAAAGCCGTCTTATCTATTTCCTGAAGATCCGACGTGCGGGCCGGTTTAAAGTAGTAACCACCTGAAGAATTCCAGGTGTTTTTGTCAAAACGCCGGCGCGCACCGCAGCTAATACAGACACGATACGATTCGCCATGTCTTGAAAAAGGACGGCTCATCTCCCGGTGTTGACAGCCAAGCATTTCGCCAATCCACCTGCCTAGTGCTAAAGCTACGCTTGATATCTGTTTCCTTCCGCCGTGCGAATAGGTCTCCAAAGTCCCCAATACTGCTGACATACTTCTCTCCTTGCTGCGGTCAATTGAAATTTGCTGCTGTTCGAAATAGCTTTAGCAAACCGAGTGCCCGAGACCGGCAAGGCGGTGCTGAAATGAGTGAAACTACGCTGGGTTTGGACTACGTGGAAGTGGCGCCGGCGGCTATTTCTTTTCCCACTGGCAGATTATTGCCAACGAGAAAGTCCGCGAGTGAAGGCTGGCGAGCATCTTTTCGAGGCGCATGATCGCGGGTGAGTAAATTCGTTTCAGCCACAAAGGCACGCGGAAGATCATCGAGTTGAGGACCAACAGGTAGGCGACGCTGCCAACGTGTTTCTCACTTTTGAATTCAAACAAGTCAGCGCACTCGCGTTTCAATGCTGCGATGTCCAGCGACTCTTCATTTTCTGCGAACAGCGAATCGTGCCGGTACCAAAGTTGTCGCAAACGATCAAAGACAGATCCCTGATGTGGTTCCGTAAAGCAGAAGGTCCCGCCCTTGCGCAAGAGACGGTGAATCTCGCGCAACGCTTCTGAGAGATGCGGGTGCAAATGATGCAAGCCCATCACTACCACAATGCAGTCGAAGGATTCGTCTGGTAATCCCGATTCAATAATCGAAGCGCAAAAGGCTTCACAAGTGGGCCAGCGCTCTTTGAAACTCGCGATTGCTTCGTCAGAAATATCCAGCCCGGTAACCAGGGCCTTCTTTTGTTTGAGTAAGAATTCCGTCGCATGACCACTACCGCTCAACCCCTCGAGCACGCGCCGCCCTTCAAGGTCCAACCCGGCGAGCAACGGCTGGTACAAAAACTGTTCGCGGTAAGTCAGACCATCAGGATCGCCGTATTGAGCTTCGTACTCAGCCCCAATGCGGTTGTAGTGTTCCCTTTGAGTGCCTTCAGCTTCCATGACAAAAGTAGGAAATAAGCTGCGGATTATCGCGAATAGACGCAGATCTGAGAAAGCAGGAAAGTGTCATAGCTCCGGATCACTTCTCATATCTGATACGCTCCCCGCCTTTCAGGCTTAATCTGAATCCGCGTTCATCCGCGTTTATTCGCGGCCAAATTCTTCTGCACGCCCTGCAAACGGCCGCACGATCAAGACAGCGACTGAGAGACTCAGCAGCGGTCCGATAATGTCAAAAGTAGCACGCCCAACGGTTCCGCCCGCATCACTATACGCTCCCAACATAATGGCCAGTATAGAAGTGGAGATCGCCGCCGCCCGCCACTGCTTAGGAAAAAACTTAAGCCGCCAAACTCCCAACGGTATCAGCCAGCCAAACATGTACCAAAAAGTTCGTTCAGTAAGACAGCGCCACAACGCCCCGAAGAAGTTGACCCGCGCTTGTGCCTGTCCTGCAATGCTCCAGGGCCATTTGAATTGCCCGGACACTGCGGTGTGAACTGCCACCATCGTCGCCAACCCAATCACAGCAAGTGCCATTATCGACATCAACCGCCGCGCTTGATTACCAGTCTGACGTCGTTCTACTAACCACCAGGTAAACGCGAAGACAAAAGAAAAGGGAACGAACGTTTCCTTGGCCAGCGCTCCCAACAATCCCCAAAGTGGCAGCAGATACCACTTGCCGTTAAGTAAACTCCACGTCAGGGCCGCAAGGAAACATGCTTCTCCCGAATCGATCAACCCGGCAAGCTGCAGATTGGGAACGGTGAAGCTGAGCAGGTAAAGCGCTGCGCCGAACAGGGCTGTGCCAGGATCGCCGATTAGTCTGTTGCCAATGCTCGCTATCAGGCAGGCGGTCGTCGCGCAAAAAAGTGCATTGGCCATCAGCAAGCCGAAGAAGCCCGCGTTCAAGGCAGGCAAATAGGCTGCGGCAAACCAATAGAAGGGCCGCGCGACGTAAGGGACCAGGATGCGACAGCGAAATATCTCCTTAAATGCAGAAGTGTCTTCGCCGGTTGTGATCTTGTAGTACTTCCAGGAGTCGCTCATGCCTTCGGTCATTCGGGGGTCGTAACGTTGCAGCGCTGGATAACCCAGGCCAAAGCAGATCGCGAAGAACAATGGCCATAGGAGCAGGAATGATCTGATGCCGAGCGATCGCGGTTTTGGATTGATGGCCATGGATGGGGTGGAAAGATTGGATCCACGAAGTCACACAAAATGACACTAACCAGAGTTCGCGTCGGTTCGTGTCGTTTCGTGTCGTTTCGTGGATCACCTTGCCTAATTCAACAACAGGCTCAACTTTCAAGGGCAGAGACAATTAGCCCTTCAACCATGCAGCGCGCAGGGCTTTCTGTTGTGGCGTTGCGTCTTTTCTTTCCTCTATCCGATATTCCTTGCGTTCGGGAACACCAAGCACGAGCGTGGTTTGAATCGTTCGTCGATCACGCTTCACCGTAATCGGCACGCTATCGCCCTGCTTGTAACGTGCGAGTGACACCAGAAAGTTTTCGCGCGAAATAGTTTTCTTGCCAAGCGAAATGATTTCATCGTCCTCTTGCAGGCCGGCATTCTCTGCCGGTGAGTTAGGATGCACCACATCGATCGTGAGACTTCCTTTGTCCTGGTAGTCAATTCCAATACCGGCGTTAAAGGGTTGGCGTGCCTGCTCGCGAACCAGCGCTAGACCGACGAACCCAAAGGCTTCGTCGTAAGGCAGCATCGTCACGTCGCGAACGTAGAGTCTGAAAAATCCGTGCAGATCGAACCCGCTGACTTCAGACGCAACCCGCTCGAAATCTTCAGTCGTGTAGCCGCGCCCGCGCAAGTAGTAGCTTGCATTCGGACTCTTGAGATAAAACTCTTCATACATGCGGCGCATGACGTCATCAAGCGAGACTTTGCCGTTAGTTTTTCCGCGGATTAGCAAATCGAGAACCAGGCCGATCAACTCGCCCTTCGGATAATAGCTGACTGATGTGTTGTCCAGATTCGTTTGTTGCGCGTGCGGCGCATCATCGAGGAAGGGCGCTGAAAGCGAAGAGTCTTCCGCGCTCATCAGATGACTACCGGGCGCATTTTCGATTTGCGTGATGGTTTGGCTTTCGCGTCGCAGCAATGCTGTGTCGTCCCACAGCCCGGCGCGCCGCCTCATCAGGTGGCCGTAGTAATTGGTTATTCCCTCCGCCACCCACAAACCGCGCGTGCTTACCGGTCGCGTGAAATCCCACGGGCCGAGCTCCACCGGACGAAGTCGTTTCACATTCCAGACATGGAAAAACTCGTGAGCAACGGTATCGAGCGTGCTGCCATAAACGCCCTCTTCCCCCAGCGCGCCAGGCTCGATGATTT
Source organism: Pyrinomonadaceae bacterium (assembly GCA_050747225.1). Taxonomy (GTDB): domain Bacteria; phylum Acidobacteriota; class Blastocatellia; order Pyrinomonadales; family Pyrinomonadaceae; genus PSRF01. Next base: position 23,510 of record JBOGOP010000020.1, on the reverse strand, counting down.
GCGTCGAAGTGAGATGTTCCATGCCGTCGCCGGAGTGATCATCCGCGGCGAAGTGGATCAGGAAGGTGTAAGAATCAAACTCCGGCGGACCCCACATGGCGGTCTCCGCACGCACAATCTTCTCAATATCTCGAACCAGGTTGTCGCGTTTTTTGCCTTCATCGCCAAACGAATGCACTACGACGTGATAGTGTTTGCCGTCGACTTGAAATTCGTTGTCGGTCCAGTCTGGCGCGATTTCCGTCGGCGTATCGATCATTACATCGTAATTGGGAAACTGCCATTCCCGCTGATCGCTCTTATCCGTACGCCCGTTAATGATGCGCCAGCCTGCCGGCGGATCGATCATCAGCTTCACCGGATCAGGCTTGTGGTTCACGACGTACATAAAGATTGAGCCGCCATTAAAGTTGGCGTGACGAGAATCTAATTGCGAGAAGGTCCCGGAGAGGTCGTTGCCGAAGACTTTATAGTTGAAGAAAACTGTTAGCTGCTTCTCTGGTAGTTTTTGGTTTCCGAGGTCGACCCGCCAAGTCTGATCGTCAACGCGCCTTACCGGGGGATTTGCCAGAGTGCAATCGAGGCCTGCTGGACAGGCAAGCCTCGCGCCTACTTCCTGCACATTCTTCGCGAAATCAAAGACCGCATAGCGACCCGGCGACCACTTCGGCATCTGAAAGTCTATCGATCTCGCAGTTGCGTCATTCCCGAGCTCGACTTCGATAGTCACTTCGAACAAGTGAGACACCGGGCGCGACATTTTCAAATGATAGGTTACTGAACGAAGCGGCGGTGCCTGTTGCGCGGCTGCGGTGGCAATGAAGCAGGCCAGCAGCGAGAGAAGCAGAGCGAGACGGCGCAAAAGCGTCATGCGAGAAATGCTACTCATAAGATTTAGCACACGAAGACAAGTGCGGTCGGCATGGATGACGGGGAGCACGGCGGATTATGTTGGTTTTCAGGAAACACTGTCAAAGAGAGTGCGGCACGAGTTGGTTCAGGGCAGGGGCCGACTTTTTGGAGTGCGGGGACCTGTCACCGCTTTAGTCTTAGGCGACCTGTCGCCTAATCTGAAAGTAAATTCAAGCGAACCGTGGTCGCGACTAGTCGCGACCGACCAAAGCGCTGACAGGTCAGCGCACTCCAAAGAGTTGCATGCTTCTCCTGGTTGGTTTATTAACTCAACATGCCCCCGACTGAACGTCTCTATTATCAAGACTCGCATCTAATCGAGTTTGAAGCGCTGGTCACGGACAAGACCGAGCGCGTCAGTGGTTGGACCGCGGTGACACTCGATCGCACCGCGTTTTATCCAACCGGCGGCGGCCAGCCGAGCGACACGGGAACGCTTAACGGCGAACGAGTGCTCGAGTGCATCGACGATGAAGCAAACGGCGTCGTGCATGTTATTCAGGGACGCGCGCCGGCTGTGGGCGCAAGAGTCACAGGACGAATCGATTGGCCCCGGCGCCTCGATCACATTCAGCAGCACACCGGCCAGCACATTCTTTCTCAGGCTTTCGTAACGCTCTTCAATGCGCCGACGCGCGGCTTTCGTGTGCTCCACGACATTTGCGAGATCGATGTCGAACTAACGAACCCGACGAATGAACTAATCGAACGCGCCGTGGAGTTGGCCAACAACGTCATCTGGGAAGACCGCGAAGTAACCATAAAGAGCGCGACGGCAGAGGAAGCAGCGCAACTTCCGCTGAGAAAGGATCCCTCCCGCGACGGAGAATTGCGGCTAATTGAAATTGAGGGTTTTGATCTGACTCCCTGCGGTGGCACGCATGCCTATCGAACCGGTGAGGTCGGAATGATTGCGGTGCGAACCTGGGAGAGGGCCCGCGGATTAACCCGGATTGAGTTTGTCGCCGGCAGTCGCGCACTTGCCGATTACCGACGTGCAAACAAAACCTCGCGCGCAGTCGCATCCCTCTTCAGCGCCGGCCGGGATGACGCGGCAAAGCTGGCGGGGCGAATGGTTGAAGAGAATAAAGAGCTGCACCGCCGCGTACGCAGTCTCGAAGAGATCGCCGCTCGGGTTGAAGCTGAGGAACTGCTGGCTGCTGCGTCAGTAAATTCGGCAGGGGCCCGGATTGTTACTCACATTTTCGACGCCCGTGACGCAGAGGCGCTGAAGCGTTTGGCCCTGGCGCTAATTTCCCATCCGAATACCATCGCCCTCCTCGGTTCGCGTGATCAAGAAGCAGCGCGACTGGTCTTCGCGAGATCCGCCGACGCGTCTGGAGACATGAATGTTCTGATGCGGGATGCCTGTGAGACGCTCGACGGTCGCGGCGGTGGCAAGGCTGACATGGCGCAGGGTGGAGGAAAAAATGTCGGGAAGCTTGAGGGGGCTATCGACCAGGCGCTTGGGAGTTTGAATTGAACGCCGAAGTCCCGGAGGGACGGAATGTTTATAGAAATCATCACTACAACAATCCTGCAGAAGCTCTGGAGGAGCGAAATATTCGCCAGCTAAACGACACATCGCGCTCCTCTGGAGCTGGGTCGTGATATTGACTGTTCTGCTATAAACATCCGGCTCCTCCAGAGCGGTGTTGCAGCTATCCCGTTCGCTGTGTATTCTGCTGTTCCCTCGCGAAATTCGATCTGATTATCGATCCTAATCAAAGGAGAACCCTTATGCCTGTCTACATGGTAGAACGTGATCTTCCCGGTATTGAGATGGAACAATTGGCAGCTGCGCAGAAGGCAGCAATCGAAACGAGTGACAAGTTCACGGCCGACGGCAAAGCAGTGCGTTACATTCGCACCACGTTTGTTCCTGGCGAGGCACACTGTATGTGTCTGTTCGAAGCTGCCAATCCGGAGCTGGTGAAAGAAGTAAACGATGCCGCGCAGATACCGTACACGAGAGTTATCGAAGCCCTCGACCTGACGCCACAGTAATGGCCGAGTGGCAAACTTGAAACTCGAAACTCGAAACTGTATTCTTCCTCGCGTGGGGCAGTAGCTCAGTTGGCAGAGCGCCGCGTTCGCAATGCGGAGGCCAGGAGTTCGACCCTCCTCTGCTCCACCAATTAAATCAATGACTTACGGCAGGGTGCCTACCCTGCCTTTTTCATTTGTCACCGATTCGTCACTTGGTCCATTGAATTTGACCAAATTTTCAACTGCTCGGCGCTTCGCCTCATTGGTAGCGTGCGTGTAGCGCAAAGCCATTCGAACGTCAGACCAGCCGAAGATCGCGGCAAGTGTGAAAGCGTCCGCTCCGCAGTCAGCCATTCGAGTGGCTGCTGTATGACGCAAGTCATGGAAACGGAAATCGTTGATTCCTGCGTCGCTCTTCGCCTTATCAAAACGAAACTTAACATCGATAAGGCGTCCCTCTGTCTTCGGACTTGGAAAGACATACTCGCTGGTGTGTGGTAGTCCTTCCAACATTGCACGAACCGTTTGATTGATCGGAACGAAACGATCTTTGCCGTTCTTGGAGACTCGAATGTGAATCACCCCTCGCGGCAAGTCCACGTCGAACCAGGTGAGATCGAAAATCTCGCCCTGCCGCATTCCGGTGTTAATGGCCATCGTAACGATCTGCTGTACCCATTCCTGACCTTGAAGTTTCTCGAACAGCTTAGCCTCCTCGTCGGAAGTTAGATAACGCACCCTGCCGTTGTTCGTGCGAAACTTTCGCACTCGGCGACAAGGATTGCTTTCGATCAGTTCAGCATCGAACGCCAGAGCGAGAATCTTTGATAGCACGCACAACTCGCGATTTACCGTTGCCGGCTTTCGCTGCCGCTTGTACATCGTCTTTCCCTCACGACGTTTTTGCTTCCACTTTTCGATCGTGGTCGGATCGATTTCGGAGAGCGTCATCCGTCCGAACGTCTCCTTAAGCATTTCGCAAATCTTCACGTCATCGGGGTATGTTCGCTTGTGTAACTTTGAGTAAGGTAGGAAACGATCCTTGACGAACTTGTCAAAGGCAATTTCCGGCCTCCTCTTAACCTTGTATCGATTTTCAAAGAGCTTGTTCTCGATCACGGTCTTGGCTTTTATGGCTTGTGCTCGCGTGCGGGCCTTCTTTAGAACCTGCTGCACTCGCCGGCCGTCGATCGTGGTGTCACAGAACCATCTTCCCCTTCGCTTGTAAACTGACATCGTGCTCCTTTCCGGTTGCAGCCATCACAGGAGCGGACCGAGGATAGCAAAGCAACGCGTGATTTTCTATCTCGATTTCTTTAACGGGCCGGCTCATTCCAGGAGATAACTACGTCCAGCCGAAATCGCAGGAGACCGCCTTTGCGCTCATAAGGTATTCGCTTGTCGCTTACCCAGGCGTAGATCGTTCGCGGCTTCACTCTTAGTAGTTCGGCAACCTCTTTCAGAGTTAGGTAGATTGGCAGTTCTTTGGCTTCCTTGATGTTCATACTTGAATTCCCCAAATGTTTGCTTTCGTTCAAGCGAGGCTGAATTCCATCTCTTCGGCCTCGACCACTTCTGTTTCACCTCTATTTTGATTCGCTTCTTCGGTTATCTCAGGATTGCGACCTTGCGGCGATTCCAAGGACGCACGATTTTGAGATTCGTGAAGGTTCTGGTCATCCCGCAGCTCATTCCGGCGCTCATTGCTAACTTGCACTGCCTCAAGAGCCATCTCTTTATCGACCCTTCGGTCCAGTGCGCCTCTAAGCTCTTCAATTGAGTTCGTGTAAATGATCGCGTCCTCCCTGGCCCGCGATACCGCGACGTAACCCATTCGGTCATTCAGCAAGACTCGCGATTCCTGTGTATCGGCGTTGATGAGGACCCGATCAACAGTCGTTCCCTGCGACGAGTGACTTGTGACGGCGTAGCCGTGGTCGAGGTGACGGAACTTTTCCCTCTCGAAGCTGACTTCGCGTCCACCGTCGAACTTCACGGTCATCTCCTCGTCGCCGATCTTCGCGATGGTTGCTAACTCGCCATTGGCGATTCGCTTTTCTGTAAACGGTGCGCGGAATTGAACTCGGTCGCCTTCCGCGAATTCACGCTTTGCTTCTCTGTAAACACTCACGCCAGAAAGTCGCTGTGGGTTGTAAGTGAGTTCGCGTCCGCTTTCGAAATGAACTGTGACCTCATTCTCTTTGTGATTCTTGGCCGTCACGAGCGCATAGTCGCCAACGCTTACGGCGTAGACCTTGCTCGCGCGGTTGTATCGAATGATGTCCTCGCCGGGCACGTAGGCATTCGCAAACGTGCGCTCGGTGCCGGTCATATCCTGACGATTCACATAGACCGTCATTTGGTGATCATCTCGGCTGACTTTGCCGTCGCGCTGTAGCTGCCGATGAATGAGAGAGTTGAGTTGGACTCGCTCCCGGTTACGCGGCGAAACAACGAGCGTACTCTCCGGGTTCTCACAATAAGCACCGGCTATAGCCTTCAACCGTTGGTTAGTCCCAGCGATTTCCACGATCCGTCCTTGTCGTTCAAGGCTATCGATTGCTTCGCGCATTTCCCTTGCTGAGAGCTTTTCAACGGTTCGTTTTAGTTCCGGTTTGCGTTGCCGAACGATTTCACTAAGTTGGACCGTCGCCATTCCATGCTTTTGAAACTGCTCGAAGGGTGTTCCGGCTTCGACGGCTTGATGCTGTCGGCTGTCTCCAACGAGTAGCACTTTGTCCTGGGCCTCAAGGCGAGCGAAGAACTTGTGAAGGTTCCTCGTGCTCGCAAGCGAACTCTCATCCAACACGAAGAGTCGATTGTGATTCGTGGGCACTTCCGGTCTCCGGCGGGTGAACTTCTGTAAGGTCTCGCTCTGAATCCCACTCTCTGCGAGCTGCTTGGTTGCACGGGTGGTCGGCGCAAAGCCGCGTACTTCGTATCCTTCCTTCTCCGCTGCTTCCCGCAACACTGACAGCGCGGTGGTTTTGCCTGTACCCGCTCCGCCTTGCAAGCCGATGATTTGATCGCGACTCGTGAGGATCTGCTCAACCGCCGTTCGTTGGTTGTCATTCAATCTGAGCTCCTGTCTTTCGGCGATGGCGTCGACCGTCTGCCGCGCGTCATGGCCGACGATCGGCGAATGTTGCCCCTGCCCGTTTAGCATCGTCTCGATATTGGATTTCTCCATCTCCAACATTCGCTGTGTTGTCGCTTCGCGCGGTCGTCGCTCTCGGATAATCTCGACGAACTCGCCGCGCTCGATGCGTTGGTGAAGCTCGCTCGCGACTGCTTCGTATGTGGTCAATCCCAGGTTGCGCCGTAGCGCATCGGCCATCACTTTCCGCATGTCAGTGACCGCTTCGCGTTCGGTTGCGTTGTCACGAGCAAAGGTCACTGCTTCCTGGGCACGCTTCGCGATTTCATCTTGAGAAAACCGGAGCTGACCGCGTTCGATAGCTTCTCGGACAGTCCGTTTGGTCTGGTTGTCATATCGGGCATCCATCTCCAATGCTCGCTGTCTCATCTGTGCGTGGTCATATCGTTTGCTGAGCCGGTTGGTTCGCGCTGCGGCTTGATTGAGTCCTGCACCTTCCTTGACGGTCGCGCCTTCTCGCTCCAGGCGCTCTTTCATCTCCTGGGCCTCTTTCTTTACTTCTTCGCGGCGTGGACTCGCTTCCTGCAGATACTCACTACTGAAACCCTTAATCTGGGGCGCTCCCGTTCGCGCCTCCACTTCAACCTGATAACCAAGAGATTGAAGTTTCTCAGCCAGGTGCGTTCGATAGATCGCTGTCGCGTACTGCTGGCTGCGAAACAGCTCAAGCGGCTGAACCGATCTAATCTGGCCGTCCTCAGTCTTCGTCATATTCATGATGACGACATGGGTATGAAGCTGCGGCGCGGCATAACTCGTTTCATGATCTGGCCGCGCTGCTGTGTGTTCGAACTGCGCCGCGATCATCTTGCCGGTAGTGATCGCAGGCTTGTTGCCTCCGCCGCGTGCCTGCACGTATTGCTCAAAGACTTCCAAAGCTTGGTTCACGCTCTCACGATGCGCGACTCTCACCCGTTCATCGTCGCCAACCAACGCGACAAGGGAAACAGACTTCGGCGCGCTGAAAGTCGCATCCCAACCGGCGCGGTGCTCACTCGTGCTGGACTCTTCACCGAAGTTGTTGATCACGTCTCGTGAGGGAACCAAGCGGATCAGTTGCTCTCCTGTATTCGGGTCTTGCCCTGCAACTAGTCGGGCGTACTGTTCGCTCGTCACCTCTCCATCAAGTCCCCATTCTTCAGCCAAGCGACCGTACCAGTTGCCGTTTATTTCTCCGCGTTCGCTGTAGTAATTCTCCTTCTTGTTGGCGTAGTCCTGCTGGTAATAGGTTTCGGCTTGACCGGCTGACAGCGCATTGCTCATCGTCATCATGGCCGCACCTCAGAAGCCTAGATCGATGTCATCGATCATTTCCGATGTGATCTCGGCAGAGTGTTTCCCGTTCCCATTGCCGTTACCGTTGCCAATCGAAGCGCCGGCCACAAGCTGAAGCGCCTTCTCCTTTACCTCTTTCTGAATTACCGGCTTGCGTGGGCGCGGTATGAACGACGGCGCAACCTGCGGACGATCTATTGGCGCAATGCGAAACGGCACAACTGAATCAGCGTACTTCCAGTAGCCATGAAGATTCGGTAGAGCCATGATCTGTTCCTTGCTGACTACGAAGCGGCGCTCGGTGAATGTCGAGTAATTGATCGAGTCCCTACCGTTCGCTTGTACCGTCGCAGTTGTGCCGATTCGCGGTCTTTCCTTCTCTTCCTCGCCGATCATCTCCGACACCCAACGCGCCGAATCGGGTTCATTACAACGAAACAGAATTTTCGTATGCGACGACGCCAGCATCGTGGCCGCGCCTCGTCCATAGTGCTCTTCGAACTGCGTCTTGTTCTGCGTTCCGAGCACCATCTTGACGCCATACTTGCGGGCTTCAACCAACGTCGATTTGAGTATCGGAAGGTGCTTCAGGGAATGAACTTCATCGATCACCATCCAGCATGGCCGCTGTCCTGAGACGGAGTAACCATCGCCCAACAGGTTTCCGAGCAGGATGTTGATCCATGCGGCATGCAGTCGTCTGAGCGCTTCTCTGGTGCTGTGAGTAGAGGTGATGAAGATCCAACCTTCGCGTCGTCTCGCCCACTTTTCTAAACTCAACCAGTGCTTAGGTGATTCTTCAGAAGGAGGCAGCAGCTTGAATGATTCTCCGATCTCGGAAAGCGTCGCCAGCACTCCGCCCCGCTGCCCTTTGGCGTCTTGCCCGATGAGGTGTGCGTGTTCCGTTCCAGCAACGCAGTAATCGACTAGCTCTTCGTCCGCTAGCATTTCCACGAGGCGCTCTGGCCTGGGCCTGAACTTCAGCATTTGGGCAAAAACGCTGCGCGCGGCTTTAACAAAGAACTGGGCGTTAGGCGCACCCTGCTCGGGATACGGAAAGAAGCTGTCGGCTATGAACTGTCTTATCGGCGCACTCGCTTCGTCATCGACCGTGCCGTATTCATATGCGGGCATCCAGTAAGGACAACGAGCGTCCAGTGGATTCAAAACAATGTCGGTGTCAGGATCGAAATGCTTCTCGATGAACTCGCCTGCCGGGTCATAGCAAACGACCGCCTCCTGCGGATTGCGACGGGCGATCTGGTCCAAAAGCTGGTGAATGACCTGGCTCTTGCCCGTTCCCGGATCTCCCAATAGTAGGAGCCCTTCATTCTCTTCCGCGCGCGGCACAGTCAACCCGTAACTGCGCGGCTGAAATCCGACGAATCTTCTTAGTGCGTTAACCATGATTGTTCTCCTTATGCATAGACTGTGAGTCCATAGCCAAAGTGTTTGCGGTGCTCGCGAGCGTAGGCTTTAGGCAAAAGCTCGCGCGTGCCTCTGACTGGTTGGCCTTTCAGATACTGCCGCTGCGCGAACATATCGAGGCCGATCAGTAGAATTGTTCCGAACAAGAAGATGAGGAATGCGCCCAGCCATGCGGGACGCCAGATATCAGGGATGCTTTGTTCCGAGTAGATCGTATCGCGAAACCATTCATAAGCCCTCGTGTCCAAGCCGATCGTTTCATTCCAGAAGAAACGCTTGAACGGAACACCCTCTTTGATTCGAAAGATTGGACGATGAGTCGGGTCGAACTTGATTCTTCCTTGATCGTCAAGGACCGGATCGGCTTGATCGTCGACGACGGCCAACGCCACCTCTTTCCTTGTTTGCGGGTCGGCAACCGTTCGGGTGAGTGTGGTGTAGCGCGATCTGGAATTCGGGAGATAGCTTCGATAAGTGCTTTTCAAATATTGCTTGAAGTAGACGCGCTGAAGCGGCGTCAACTCTGCGCTTACCCAATAGCGATGGATGCCATAGCCGCTAGCTCCGGCGATCAGAAACATCAAGGTCGCATACACACAAACTCTGCGGGCCGCGTTCTTTCTGCGAGTCCGTCCTTCTTCAGTCAGAAATCCCAGAGTCGTTTTCATGGCGTACTTCTCCCTTCCCCGCAGAGGGGATTTTCAAAAGGTTGTTGGTGAACGGAGACGGAAAGGCAGGCCCGGATCAAGCACGTCGTGCTAGAGTTCGGGTGACGCTCAAGACACCGAATCCGTTACTGTATGTAGACGGGAGAAACCGCTTGGCATTCCAACTGATTTTGGCTTTCTTTGAAGAAATCAATCAGCCATTCCCATGTTTTGCCATTCTCTCCCATCCCTTACGAAACCCTCGCGAACCTCATCTATCTGAAGACGCTCTTTAGCAAAGACTGGGCCACGGCGTGGTCTGTCGATTGCTAATGCGCGAACAAGAAACTGCTCGCGTTCATATATTGGTTTCCGACTGACTGAGAGTTGGTTGAAAGGTGGGCGTGTGCGCATGAGTGTGTTGTAGGACACAACAACGTATGTAGCACACAACATGCTGCCGAATATCGGAGGATCAATCACTTACGCGCGTAAAACGTGGAGGTTATGTGTAAATCGAGTGGTCAGGTCGATAGGCCGTGGAGCGTCACCCTGTTGTAAAACACCACACCTAAAGTGCATGCAAAACACAACACCTACCTCGGCACCTGACGCCAAAGGCGTCACTCTTGTGGACAAAAGGTTACACCCCCTATTGGTTTTGTTTGATCATCACAGTACTTCAAGCCTAGCCAGGATCGCACACCGAGATGTAAATGTTTGAGGAAGTTTGAGGAAAAGGTCAGAGCCAGAAGCGACAAGTTTTGGAAACCGATGTTGTAAAACAGACTAGTAGTCACATGCTGCAATACCGCCTGCTCTGTGGGTTTTGTTCAATAAGGACTCAGGCAGCGACAGAGTCCACAACAAAGATCCCACGCGCCGACTGTTGCCAGACATGTTGATAGACTCGCTGGGCTACCAACTCTTTTTCTTCAACACTGAAGGGCGGCGTGGGCAAAGCTTCAAACAGGCTGTCTAGTATGAGCACCTCGACCTCCGCCTGTGTTTGTTCCTTCTCGGTCCAACGCTCGCGCTCGGCGATCAATTTACGAAGTGCGGCTAACAAATCACGGCTCGCGAGCTTTACACGCTCCCGTTCGGTCTGGGTAATGTTGTCTTTTTTCAGCAAACAAAACAGCGCGTATTCGTCTTCGCTTAAACCTTCTTCAGCGGCGCGATGATCCTCAGCATCCAATTCCTTTACAAGGTCAATTAACTGGGTAAATGTTTCCTCAATCGCCACGCGGTCTTTGTCGCGGTTGTAATCGGCGATAATCTCAGAATACTTCCTGTAGTAATCCATTCGCTGTGGATTACGAGCGAGCATCTGCTCCAGTTTCTTCTCGACAAGCTGCCGGATATCCTCCAGCGCGGAAGCCTTGCGCTTTACCTTCTTCGCAAACTCGTTGCGCAACTTCTCCAAATCAATCGTACTCATATCGAAGAACTTAGAATCCGTCTGGTCGCTGCCAGGATCGGCGGCGCGGATGGCTTCATTGACAATCCGGTGCAACTCTTTGAGTAAGTCCGTCACGTCAGCAGTATCCCGGCGCTCCTCAAGCTTCTTGTAGATCGCCTCAATGTTGTCGTGTCGCAGGGCGTAGGTGAATGCGGATGGCTCCATAATCAGCGCCTTGAAGCGGATGAACACCTGACGCGCAAGAATCTCAAACCGTCGCCGCCCCTCGTCGCGGGAGTTGTTTACCGCGTCGACGGCATCCGCGAGAGCCTGAATTCGCACGAACCCTTTTGCGCCAGTCAACCGGTCTGGCTCGAAGCTCAGTTCGCGCAAATGCTTTTCTGTTTCCTCAATGGCCGCCAGCAACGCTGTCACCCTCTCCTCGATAGGCGCAACAATCTCTTCGCCGCCCCCGCCGCCTTCATCGCCTAGCGCGTACTGCGCCAGTGCTGCCCTCAGGCTCTTCAACATTCCGTTGTAGTCAACGATTAGGCCGAAGTCTTTACCAGGATAAACGCGATTGGCGCGAGCTATGGCCTGCATGAGCGTGTGCGCCTTCATCGGCTTGTCGATGTAAAGCGTAGACAGGCATTCCACGTCAAAGCCCGTCAGCCACATCGCGCAGACGATGGCGACGCGGAATGGATGCTCGGGATTCTTGAACGCTACTTCCACATCGACGCGCTTGCCGTCCGCGGTCTCGAAACCCTCCTTCATCAATGCCCGACGCGGAATGATGTCGACGTTCCACGCCTTGAAATCAGCTACCTCGTTTTGCCCCTCACTGATGATGATTTCGACAATCGTTTCTTCGAGCCAATTCGCTTGGCCGTTCAACCATGCCACTTCCTTTGTCAGCGCCTCGCGCTCACCCTCTTCAACGGCATCAGCCAATTCGCTTTGCTTCAGCGATGAATCGCTTCGCACCTGGGCCAGTTTTGCTTGCCACAGCGGGACGATGCGCTTGTACATGCGTCCGCAGGTAATTTTGTCGATGCACACCAGCATCGACTTGCCAGATTCCCAGCGCGTCGCGCAATGCTCCACGAAATCGGCCGCCAGCTTGTCTAACCGATCGTCCGCCGTAATAACTTCGTAATCCTGCCCGAGTAACTTCTCTAGCTTCGCTTCCTTATCCGGATCGAGATCGGCTTTGGCGATGGCTTCGGCGATGCGGTCGTTGAGGTCGAGCTTCGCGATGCCTAGCTTCTCGCCGCGATTTTCGTAAACCAGCTTCACGGTTGCTCCGTCTTCTTCGGAGCGTTTGAAATCATATGTAGATACATACCCGCCAAAGATGCGCTTGGTTAGGTTGTCGTGTTTGAAGAGCGGCGTACCCGTGAAACCGATAAACGCCGCGTTCGGCAGAGCGAGCCGCATGTTGCGAGCGAGCTTGCCAGCCTGCGTACGGTGCGCTTCGTCCGAAATCACAATGATGTCGTCGCGTCTGCTGTACGGATCAAGCGGGTCGACATCCTTATTGAACTTATGTATGAGACTAAATATATAACGATGGTTTTCCTTGAGGAGACCTTTCAAGTCGTCACCGTCTGCGGCACGCGGGGTCTTTTCATTGGCAACACCGCAACCGACAAAGGTCCGGTAAATCTGACTGTCAAGATCGTTGCGGTCAGTCATCAGTAAGAAGGTGAACTTCGACGAAATCTCTCGCCGCACCTTCTCCGTGAAGAACGCCATCGAATATGACTTGCCGCTTCCCTGCGTATGCCAGAAGACACCCAGCTTGCCGAGATCCGGATGCGCAGACTCCACTAGTTCGAGTGTTCGCTTATCTCCGTCCTCCTCGATAGCCTCAGCCATTGCCAAGAGGTCCGCGTCCGTCGCCTCTTCTCGCGGCAACTCGATCACTCTATAGGTGAGTCGCTTCTCGGGCGGGAATTGCAACTTCAATTCTTCCTGCCGCCTAACAGAAGAGACCGCATTGTTCACACCAAGCACCTGATGATTCCGTGCGATGACTTTGCGCGTCGCCCCCGGCTTGCTGCCGTCAAACAGGATGAAGTTCTCAACGATATCCAGCAACCGGTCCTGGGCGAGCATCCCGTTGAGCAACACTTCCGCATCCACGTTCCCCTTGTCAGACTCGTCGTTGCGTTTCCACTCGCTGAAGTGCTCCCAGGGGGCCGTGATTGAGCCATAGCGCGCGCGATGGCCGTTGCTCACAATGAGGAAAGCGTTGTGATCAAAGGCGTGGGCGATGACGTTTTCGTCCAGATAATCCCGCAGGTTTCCATCGAATCCGTGGCGGATGTTCTTGTAGACTGCTTTCAGTTCGATGAACACGAGCGGGAGGCCATTAACGAAGCAGACGAGATCTGCGCGACGGTTGTAACCCGGCGTGCGCAGGCCCGTGAGCTTCAACTCGCGCACAACGAGGAAGCGATTGTTTAGTTTGCCATCCGCGCCTGTGCCGTTGCGGAAATCAATCACGCGCGCGCGCGTATCTCGAAATTGTCCCTGCGCATCCTTGTAACTCACCGGCACTCCGTCACGAATGAACCGGTAAAACTCTTGATTGTGCTGGAGCAGGGAGCGGGAGAAATCATGCCGCGTCATCTTCTGCACGCCTTCAGCGATGGCTGTAGGCGGCAATTCCGGATTCAACCGCGCCAGCGCCACTCCCAAATCGCGCGTGAGCACCACCTCGCGCGTGTCCCCGCGCCCGAGCAATCCGGCAGTACCAAACGTCTCTTGGTTCCAGGCATATACGCTCTCCCAACCGAGTTCATCTTCCAGATGATCGGCAAACGTCTTTTGCACAAGTCGGTCTTCGCTGTTGATGTCGGTGTAGGCCATTCCCTTGCAACTTCTACTGTTACTCTGGCATCATACAAATCCAAGTTGGACTGGAAATATCTGGTCGGCGCTGGGCTTCTGGGATTCCTGGGGGCCCTTCGCATTTTCAGGGAAAACTCTTGAGTCCCCAACCTCCGATAAAACCTTGCGGACTACGTCGAAACTTCTTCTCAATAACATCGTAAGCTCTGTTTGGCTGGTTGGGGCGCAAGGTCTTTATTCCAATTGGGCGGGCAACTAGATCCGCGAGTTGCATGCCGGTGGCATTGGAGGCTTTTGGGGCCATGACTATCTGAAAGGGCAGACGCTGGTTATGAAAATTTGCTCCGTCACAGATTCGACGAAACTCCAGTTCCAGCTCTTCGTCTTCTCGCTTGCCGCGCCGCTCGACAACTACATGCGTCACCTTTTCGCCTTGTCCTTCTCCCTCCAAATGTTTGAATAGGCGTTCAAGGCCAAACTCTAAAGCAATTGAGTAGGGATTTACCGGTGCGTGATATTGCACACGATAGTCCGCCTTGCGGATGACTGATGCTATGAGCGTAAAATTTGCGCCCTCGATCAGGCTGGTCAGATCATCAAAAAACTCGACGCGCCGCGCTGCATTTTTTAGAAAGGAATAGTCACCCTTCGGCTTGCGGATATCGTACTCGTGAAGCACGACCGCGTCATGCCCCCAATGTTTGAACTTGAACCGTTGTACTGCGGGACAAACGGTTTCCATGTACTCCGGTTTACGAAAGACACAAAACGCCAGGACAAACATCGGGTAGGTTTGGTCGATGCCCACCATCCCGTGGTCACCGCTCTCATCCACAAACACAATGTAATCGCTGAACATTAGCTCTAACCCCGATCAATGACGGTTCGATTGGCAATCAGTGATGCTCGAACGGTTCTATTCAAGACTGCGCCCTCCAAAGTGCGTTGTTCGTAGCCTATTATTAGAATGCGATCAAAAACTGCCTGAGAACCAAATCCAAAGTCGAGCGATTGTTGGTACCGTGTCTTTCCCCAGTCGAAAAGATCCCATTCGCCACTCCGATGCGAATAATTCTTTGGCAAGAACAGAAGTGCAAGATCAGCACCATGTCGTAAGTACATATGAAACTTGAGAAAGTCATAAAGTATCTTTTCGCGGTTGGCCTTCTCGACTTCAACAACGACCAACTTGCTATCAAAAGAGAACGAGAAGTCGTATTCCTTGAGAACGTCTGGTGGCAGATCCAGTTTCGCCGGCCGAGCGCCAGATTGAATCAATCTCTCTTGTAACTTCGAGTCAAAGTTGAAGGTGAACTGATTGTTATTGCGTTCCCCAATTGAATACGGAAAGCGCACCTCGGTGCAGCCGCTTAACACCGGCCGCAATATCCTGAGAACTTGGGATTCCAGCGGGAAGAATTCAAAGTTGCAAGCTATTAATTCCATCGTGGTTCTTCTTCTACCGCCTCATTTTCGATCTCATTCGATTACGCTCAACTACGAATCCGCCTGCGTTCCCATCTGCGTCTCCAACGATTGCCTAATCAAACCCATGACGTAGGGCAACTCATCAACGGAAGAAAGGCCAACCTCAACGTCCCCGTTGCCCCATCGGCTAATTCCCGAAAGGTCACGACAAATGCCGCGTGGGTCATCGATTTCATGAAATGCCATGTTTAGCGATAGCCGTAATCTCTTGGCTTGCGGCACCACATCCACGAAGTTTGTTTCGGCCTTATAAGCGATATAGAGCTTCAAGAATTCTTCAGTAACAACTGGGTCTAGTGCCAATACTTCTTTCCTCAAGGCATTGAATAATTCTCTCATTGGTGTGGGTGCGAGGTATGGGAAGTTGTCGATTGAATAGAAGGGAGAAACCTTTTCCGGTTTATAGGTCAAAAGTGTGGCAGGATCCAGCTTCGCAGCTACCCATACGTCCACTGCCTGATTCGCTAGTCTCTCCGCACGTGCACGAATCGCTGGTTCATCCCACGCCTGGAGATTTCCCAAGCCTTGGTTTACTCGTAGCGGACTCTGTGCAAATCCACCTTCCATATCTCGTTTCTGCTGAAAAGGCCTGTCGTTGTATTCCGAGTTGTATCCGGTGAGTGTCAAGTTACCCAGCGTGTGTAAATAGGTCTTATGAATCCGCTCCCACTCCGGCCCCAAATCGTTCCTCCATTCCAGGGAGAGTTTCTCGTTCTGCGGAAGAATATGTTCGATGGTGTATTCGTCTACCGAAACACGCTCCTTTCGCCCATGATTCTCAAGTCTTCGGAGCCAATAGCTACGACTCCGGAAGTGATAGAGGTCTCTTAGTTGGACCTCTCGCTCGAATTCCTCATCGTCCGGAAAGCGACGATACGAGGGAAGCAGCAGGAAATGAGCAACAACACTTTCCAGATAACGATCTTTCTTTAGGCCCCGTGAAAACTGAGCGAATGTCTTATTCATGGAATTTGTTGGAATGGAACAGACCGCACGCCGGAACACATAGCTTTCAACCAGTCTCGCCGCCTTAAGTAACTCTTCTCTGCTCAACATTCCCGCGACGTAGTCTTGATATAACTCCAAAAGGAACGGGAAGGCGACATCAACCTTCAACTCGCGAATGTCGCGGAAGGCTAACTCAAGCTCCGAGTCCTTCTCCGCTCCAAGCGCCATGGCGCAGTAGTACCCGCTGAACGCGCGGATGTCGGCCACTAAGTCTTCGGTGCTACCCGCCTGCGGTGAACGAGCGTACTGCTTGAATGCTTCATAGACCTCTCTCACATTGGGAATTTCACCGGTCTTCACAGTCAAGTAGTGACGCATAAACGGATCGAAGTGAGTGGCGTAGGCCTCCTGCCCAAAGTCCAGTTCCATCGGTCGCCAGTACTGCTCATACAGACGCGTTTGCAGCACGGGCTCCAGACCCATCAAGATGTAATTTCTTATCAAGTCGGCTTGGCTCAACTCCCGGCCAGTGGAATTCATACTTTCAAAGATGAGTTGAGGATTGTCCTGATCGCGGCTTAGCGAGATGTCGACGATTAGAAGTTTTGCAAGGCCTTTGCAGAGTGTAGCGAGGTCACCCTTCAGCTGTCGGATGAGATCCTCCAGGAGTTTGAAATTCGCCTCGATCTTCAGAGAATGATCCTTGGGTTGTGGCTGTTGGTCAACCAAAGCCATCAGGGATGCCTTATCGGTTTGAGAAAGAATTAATTTGTAACGCAGATCGCCCGACTCCAGCGGATTCAGCAGGTAATAACTGCGAAGCTTCTTTGCCGAAAAACCTTCGAGCGGCTCGCTATCGCCTAGTGCGCGAGCGAGTGCTTCGATCAATAGTGTGACCGTAGTGAGGCGCTGTTGTCCGTCGATTACCAGTAGCGGCGTTAGTGTCGTTATGTGATAAAGGCTTTTTTCAACGTAGACAATCGAGCCGATAAAGTGCGCCGGCACGCTGTCGTTCCGCCCCGTGCGCAAAATATCTTCCCACAACTGCTCGCACTCTTTGTCGGTCCATGAGTAGGTGCGCTGATAGATGGGTATGACAAACTGCGGGGATTTTTTGAGGAACTCGAGGAGGTTGGCTTCAGTGGCTTTCATGAGGACTCCTTCACACTTCAATTTCTCCGCTCATCAGCCTTGGCAACAGCATGTCGCGCGCGGCGCGAAGCTTTTGGTTCATCTCAATTAGGCAATTGACCTGTTGAACGAGGGGCTTCACAGCATTGTCGAAGGCATCGATGAGACCGTCGATTGGTGGCAAAGTGGCGGTGTGACTCAAAATCCTCTTAGGCGATGTGTGTTTCACCGATGTTCCAGTGGCAGCACCCACAACATGATGCCGGTACCTTTCGTCGCAGAAAAGACAGTAAAGAAAATACTTTGGGAATGATTGTCCTCTTGGGATTACTTTTCCCAGTCTTTGGTTGTGCAAAAACGTAAGCCCGTTGAGTCTCGGGACGAAGGCCGGGAATCCAAGAGTATCGCCCTCTTGACTTAAGTCCGTCATCGTCAGTATCAAATCCATTGGGGCAAGCGCGTATGAGGAATCGAGCGGCCCTTCCTCACTGTAGAACTTGAGTTTGTTGAGTTTGATTCCTCCGCCAACCTTGAAGTTCCCGGGCGTAGTCAAAACCCGTGACGTTGGTTCTTCTGCAAAATATTCACCCTTAAAGGCATAACCGTGTGTGACATCAATGATGTTTCTTAACTCGAGTCGTTTCCATCCGATGGGAACGCCATTCTCTGTAGACGTGTGTTCATGGCCGGGGAAGCGGAGGTAGACGAACCACTCCTGGTAAAGCAGGCGCGCTGCGTCCCCCAACAGCGCCATCCGCCGCTGGTTGTTCTCAATCAACTCATCGTAGGCTGACAGCAGATCTGCAACTTCCTTCTGCGTCTCAACTTTCGGCAATCTGACTGGAAATTCTGGGAGGCTTTCCAGCGGGATGCGGTCAACCGTTGCCCCGGTGATCACATAACTCTCGACGATTGTTCGCCAGCTGTGTGATTGGAAATAATAAAGCAGATAGCGACTGTCTGCCTTCTTTGGGTTTGGCCGAATGAGCGCAACGCGGCGACCAAGACAACCTCGAAATCCTTCTGGAATGATCGCATAGCGATGTAGTGTTGCCTCATAGGTTAAAACAACATCGCCAGCCTGGGGCGTAACTCGCCTCGTCCACCTCGGAAACTCTTCTTCCGAGACGTAACGAATTTCGGACAAATCCAGATGGCCGTCCTCAGTAATATTTTTGATACCAAGAAACACTGCGCCCTCTGGAGATTCCTTGGGCGTAGCGTGCGGTCCATCATAGATGCCGAGTGCGAACTCTCGAATTGGACGGGGCTCGGCGACTTTCATACACCCAATTCCTCAAAGTTCTTCTGAATCGTTTTCGCAAGCCGGATCGCTTCATTGTTCAAGTCCGCCAGCTCAACGTGGATGTCGCTTAGCGTTTGTTCGAAATCGAAATCCTCATCCACTTCGGGCGGCGCAACACCGACGTAGCGGCCGGGCGTTAGACTCCAGTCGGCGGTTTCAATCTCTTTCTTGTCAACGAGCTTTACGAGACCCGGCACTAGGACGAGCTTCGCATCGGGAAAGCGCCAGAGCAGCCAATGAGCCTGGCGTTCGAAGTAGGCAGTTGTCTTAAGTTGTTCGACCAACTCCTCCCGCCGCACGTCAAATTCTTTTTCGAGTTTGCCGATAGCTCTGCCATCCCAGTCTTCGTGTTCCTTCGCATTGGCATCTTTCTCCGCCGTATCCACGAGCCGCGTCGCAAGTTTGAAAACAAGGTCAACGTCTTTAGCTAGATCGCGGCAAGCCGTGGCCAGGGCTTCCAGTTTACCAAGCAGTTTCTTTTGTGCAGCGAGCCTTGGCTCGCAAGGCTTCTTCCAGTTCTTAGCAATTCGCGCGTTCCAGTCTCCGAGACTTTTGAAGCACGCTTTTGCGGCGCCATCGCGCTCAAGCATCAGATCCTGAAGATGTGAGTCTTTCGGCAATGTCTTGAAGAACTCGATAGAGGCAGCAGTCAACTCGTCGTATGCGGTGCGAAACGCATTGGACTTCTCCGCGATGGCGCTGGCTTCGGTGAGCGTACGCTTGAGATATTGCTGTACGAGTTCAATGAACCGTTCGGACTCACCACGATATAGCCACACGATTGCGGTAAGGTTTTGCAATTGTTCCGGAGAGAAGTCGTAAATCTTGCGCGTCACTTTTCGGTATATATTCCGGGCGTCGATCATCAGCACCTGATTGCGCCGGTTGGCTGGTTTGCTGCGGTCGAAGTGCCAAAGCTCGCAGGGGACGGTGCGGGTGTAGAAGAAGTTAGGCCGAATCGAAATGATTACGTCCACGTGGCCAGTCTCAACGATCTTTCGACGCACCTCGGCCTCTTTGTTTCCCGCGCTGCTGGCCTGCGAAGACATTACGAATCCCGCGCGGCCATCATCATTGAGGTAACTCCAGAAGTAGGAGATCCAAAGGTAATTGCCGTTGGAGACTTTCTTCTCCTTGTTCACTCCCGGCAGGCCAAACGGTAGTCGGCGGTCGTCCTTTACCTTCTCCGCATCCACCTTATCCACGTTGAAGGGCGGATTCGCCATCACGAAGTCGCATTTATTGAAAAGCTCGTGCGGGTCCTCGTAGAAAGTGTTGGCCTCCTGAATCTTGCCTTCCAAACCATGGACTGCAAGGTTCATCTTCGCGAGCCGCAGATTGCTAGTCTTGTATTCGTGTCCAAAGAACATCACGCGATGGGAAGTCCTCTCGCCGTGCTGCTCGATGAAGTGACTCGATTGCACGAACATCCCGCCAGAGCCGCATGCGGGATCAAACACGATTCCGTGGTCTGGCTCGATGACGTTGACGATGGTCTGCACGAGCGAAGGAGGTGTAAAGAACTCGCCATTGTCCTGCGCGCCTTGCATGGCAAACTTCATCAGGAAGTATTCGTTGATGCGCCCGAAAATGTCGCCGGTGGCTGTGCGAAGGGTCTCGCTGTCAAAGACGCGGAGCAGGTCTTCGAGCAGCGTATTCTCAAACTTCGTGTAGTCCTTAGGAAGTTGACCGCGCAACGGCTCGAAGTCCTTCTCTACGGCGTCCATTGCCTTAACAAGTGCGGCGCCCAGGTCAGTTCCCTTCGAAAGCTTGAGCAGTTCATCGTATCGCGCTTCCTTTGGCAGCATGAGCGCCCGACGTTTTACAAAATCGGCTTTGACGGGGGGCCTATTCGGCATCGCCCCAACCGCCTGATCAGCTTGGATTTCGCGGAGCGCAGCGTTGTAGCGGTTTGTCGCGTGGCGGAGGAAAATAACCCCCAATACCGGCATACAGTATTCGCCTGCAGTGAGCTTCGAATTGGCGCGCAGATTGTCCGCAGCAGACCAAAGGTCAGCTTCGAGGTGCTCGATGTTTTGTAGTTGGTTCTGGGCAGTCGACGGTTTAGTGGTTCTAGCTGGCGCGTTTCCATTGGGAAATACAGCATCAGCCTTTTCCTTGCCCTTCTTCGTTTTCTCCGGAACCGGAGCTTTGGTGAATTTGACGAGGGCCATATCAATTAGTCGATGCAGAACGTGAACAAAGTTTAGGTTTAGACAGTCAATCTAAAGCCAAGCCGGTGTTGTGCGAAGGCCATGGTTTGAAGCGCACTGAAGTGCGGCGACCTGCTGCGGAAGGAACATTCTGCACTACTTGATGCAAGTTTTCTAGCATGTGTATACGATCAGGAAGGAGGGAGCAGGGGGCAGGAGGCAACGATCACTCTTCAGTGTCATTGGGTATTTGGATCCGCGGTCAGAAACCCTCCATGTCTGGCCGCCGGCATTGGGCTCCAAGGGCGCATGTGTACCGGGTTTGCTATTGACGATTATTTCCTTCTGGACAGCAGTTCTTCAACGATCGTGTCAGACCTCTGGTCTGCCTGCGCCGTGAGCTTTTTCCAGTCGGCAGCCGTCGCGTCGTTCCCGCCCAATAGCAGCTTGAAGCCGTGACCAACGAGGAACCTGAGTAAAGCGACCTCCTGATAGAGGAGGCGCTCATTCTTGCTGAGCGCAAACCCGTCACTCGCCTTGTCAGTCGCCGCCTTCCGACACCAGTTGTTCGGGTCGTCGCCGGCGGCCAAACCCGCGTTTTCGACCTGAGCGTACTCCTCGTCCGTGAGACGAAAAGTGATGTTTCGAGTCTTCTTGGTCTCTTTGCTTTCCTTCATCTCATCTTCTCCGTACTGTTAACAGCCGCAAACACGCTTGTATACAATGTCGACGCGAAAACTGCTAAGTCGTTGTCGCCAAACAAGTAGACATTGTATACGCGGCGTCTACAAACGTAGACGCCACAGCCCCGAAATTCGGGGGTGGCGTGTCCCATATTTTTCAGGTGCGCAGCACCTTCGTTCCTTTCACTCGACTTAGCTGGCAAACCCTTCAAGATGGACTCCACTCTCCGGTTCCGGCGAATCGACCATAGATAGCTATCCAGATTAGCCTAAAGACGCCCAAAGGGAGTCTCAGGTTTTATTGGTAGTCCCGAGGCCTTGCGAAAGCATAGGGCTAGGGCAGTCGGCAATATGAAAAGGCCCAAGCTCGGTGTCTAACCGAGCTTGGGCCGTCGAGCGTTTCGCTCTGGGTCATGGGAGTTCTACTGGTCCGGCTTGTCGCCTTTAGCCGTTAGCCATCCTGCTTTGAGGATCTGGTCTGCGGCGCGAAAGATTTTCTGGGCACTCTTTTCAGGAATGGCGTCCGCGTCAAAACCGATCCCCTGGTACATCCAATTCTGAATGTATCCCCGAGCGTAATCGGCGCCACCTAGGGATAACGCCTCACAGCAAAGCAATGCAACCGCTTCTGCCTCAACTTCCCGCAAGCTTCTCGGAGTCTTTTCCGTGTCCGCGAAGTCGGCCTCCAAAGTATGGCCGATTACGACGTGGCCGAGTTCATGGAAGAGTGTCTTGTGTTGAAGTTGCGCCACAGGGTTGATCGCTATGGTGCATTTGCGCGCGAAGCCCTGACAGTTTCCGTCTGTGCTGTCGAACGGAATCAGATCGATTCCCAGAGCCGCTAATGCTTGCTTCGCGTCCCAGTCGGGTGTCACTTGAGGCTGGAGGTCTTCGCCTTCCGTCTGCGTAAGAACAAACCATCGAGCCTTATAGACAAAGCTCGTAAATGTACCTTCGCCGTTTGCTTCGTCGTCGGTTCCTTCATCACGTCGCTTGCACGTGATCGGCATGCAAAGCATTAACGCTCGTTCACCGCGTTTGACGTGTCGGCCAAGTTCCTGCCATTTGGGAAAGGTGTTGATTGGTCCAGGCTGCAACCCTCGCACCTGACATTGCACGAGCGCGAGCAATTGATTGCCCAACGAATAGGAATGAAAATTCGAGTAGGCTTTCATAATCAGGCCGGGCTTGTTGACTCCTTCAACGAGTAGCGCTGACCATTTCGGAACGTCTGTTGATTGTCTGGTGTGTCTCTCCATCGTCGTATGCTCCTTCTCTTGATTTGTTGCTTTGAAAGGGAAGCTTCCCCCTCGTAGCGACTGAAGGAACACGACTGAGCGCCCACTCCGCACACCGCAGGGCGAAACGGAGAGGAGCACTCGGAGCGCAGCGTAGAGTTGTGCGGATGGGCTGTCGTGAGACGATGAAGCGCAGAGGGGGAATTTAGGCTTCTTGTCGGCTGGAGGGAAGTGAAGCCGAGTCCTTATTGAATGGGGGTGCGCGATAAATCCCGAGTTGGCTACTCACGGCCCGAAGTTGCGCTCTCTTTTTTGTGAATGGCTGACCGGAGTGCGGATTCTGTTCCGGTCATGCGACCTCGTTTGTTTTGAGTGTCTAGCAATGGACATCGAGGGTGTAAGAATTTCCACTGGCTGGTCCAAGAATTATCCGCCAGAGTTGGTGGAAGAGATTAGCGGTAGACTTACCGAGCCGCAAACTTACTCCTAGCGGCGAACCAAAATTTGCTCCGAACTCCAGGGATTAAAGTAGCCCCAAACCCGTTAGGCGAATCGTCATTGCTTGTTCGCTTACCTTGAACTGTTCTGACAATTGGGTAACCTGCTTATCAAGAAGCGGTCCTTCACCGGCGACCTTCGCAACCATTTGCCGCAGGGCATTGGATGGCATCAAGAGAGAAGCCGCGAATTGATTTGCTTCGATCTCTTTCCCGTCGATGCCGTCAGAGGCTCTCGGCCCACGCTG
Source organism: Pyrinomonadaceae bacterium (assembly GCA_050747225.1). GTDB lineage: Bacteria > Acidobacteriota > Blastocatellia > Pyrinomonadales > Pyrinomonadaceae > PSRF01. The sequence continues at coordinate 149 of JBOGOP010000020.1, read as the reverse complement.
ACTTATATAGTTCCCTTTGTCGACGTGAACATGTTCGCCGCTCTCAAACTGATGGCGGAGAAAGTGATGACCAATCTCATGAGCAATCGTGAATCTTTGACGAACTTCCGCATCAGTTTCCTGGACGCATACTTGAGCAGTTGCTCCGT
>JBOGOP010000019.1:0-37173 GCA_050747225.1 Pyrinomonadaceae bacterium | reverse complement strand
CAACCGCTCAGGCCGGCCAGTGCCAACGAGGCGCCCATCAACTTCAGAAACGTGCGCCGCTCAAACGGGTCGTTCCATTCTTCGGCATGCTGCGGATACTCGCGTTCAACGAATTCGCGAAACTCCGGCGAGTCTGCCAACTCTTCGAGACTGCGCCAATAGCTTTTGCCGGATTTCCGGACATCCTGGCCGCCTGGCTCGGCAAGGATGCGTTCACGCATCAACTTGAAATTTATGTGTCGGTCTTCAGACATTGCGACCTTGTTCGCGCCTGCGGCGCTCATTGCGGGCGAGACGCCCGCGCTCCCAGCAAATCACTTGAAATTTATCTGTCCCATTGCGGGCGAGACGCCCGCGCTCCCAGCAAATCACTGTTCGGTATCAACGATTTCAGTCTCATCGATGACAGGTCGAACAACTCGTCAACACTTTGGGTGGCTGAATGTGATACTCCGCCACCAGTGAACTACCTGACGCCATCTCTTCTTTAGTCTTATTCTCCGCACGCCATGCCATATCAAAAATCTTGTCTTTCGGTCGCACAAACTTCTCCGGGTTGCGATGGCAACCCAAACACCATTCCATCTGCAACGTCGAAGCCTGATACGCAATCGGCATCTGATCCACGCGGCCGTGGCAGGTCGAACAACCCACTCCCTTGTTCACATGAATGCTGTGATTGAAATATGCGTAGTCAGGAAGGTCATGCACTCGGATCCACTCAATCGGCTTGCCGGTGCGGAAGCTGGCGCGCACCGGCTCGAGATAAGGGCTGTCTGCCCAAATCTGTTTATGACAATTCATGCAGGTGCTGGTTGGTGGCAGTCCCGCTGATGCGGCAACCTCGACCGACGTATGGCAGTAGCGACAGTCCAAACCGTCGTCGCCAACGTGATGCTTATGACTAAACTGGACGGGTTGTTGGCGCTCGACCCATTGACCGGTATTCCACGATGAACGGTTCAATTCCGCGGTCACCCAAAGCGCAGCCACGAGAATAAACACCGCGCCGTAGATCGTCAGTTTCGCGAGGGCGTTGGTGCTGTGATGAAAAATCTGAGGCATCGCCGCAGCTTTGCTAATCCTTCATGACAGGTCGAAATCCACAGAGCTTGCACGTACTTGAAACGAGGCGGCGACTGGCTACCGCGCCCTGCCGGAGAATCACACGTCGCCGACGCGGTCAAAAAACCCGCTTCGCCAAAACTATTTTCTTGCAGAGTGGTAATTACTTTATCAGATGGTCAAAATTTTTCAAATTCTGACATCGCGGCTAGCGACACGGGGCAGTAGCCCGACAGTTATGGAGGGTTCTCGTTAGGAAAATCCAAACAAAGAATCGTCCGAGTCAGCACAAGTAAGTCACTGACTCTGCCAACGAGCCCTCCATAACTGTCGGGCTACTGCCCCGCCGTCGATGGACTTGTATTTTTTTTGCGATTTTGAGATCTCAGATTTGAGATCGGCGGTTTGAGATCGTGCCTTAGCTAATCGCCGCGTCGCGCGCCAACATAGCGGCGCCGATGGTAGCGGCATCATCGCCCAACGCAGCGACGACAATCTGAGTTGCCTCAAAGCAAGGTAGGAACGCGCGGCGCTTCGCTTCCTGAATAATCGGATTGAGTATCAAATCACCTGCCTGCATTACTCCGCCACCCAGCACGATGCGCTCGATGTTCAGGAGGTTAATGATGCTGGCCACGCCCGTGCCGATGTACTTGCCGGTGCGCTCAATCATCATCAGGGAAAAATCGTCGCCTTCTTTTGCCTCGCGAGCCATGTCGTCAGGCGTGAAGTCTTTGTTCATCGCCAACTTTGAAAGCGATGAGGTGCTGTCCCGGTTGAGTCGTTCCTTGGCACGGCGCACAATGTTAGGCGCCGAAGCCACAGTTTCCAGGCAGCCGGTGTTGCCACACTCGCATTCCGCGCCCTCCGTGTCGATCGTGATGTGACCTACTTCTCCTGCCAGGCCTGAAACGCCGGTCCAGAGTTTTCCATCCAAAATGATCGCGCCACCGATTCCTTCGCCGATCGTAATGTAAAAAAGATCGTGGCTGCCGCGACCGGCGCCAATCTTGAATTCACCATACGCCGCGGCATTGGCGTCGTTTTCGAGTTCGAAACGCAGGCCCGTGGCCTTCATCAATTCGGCGTGGAGATCGTCGCGAACTATGCCGGGCAGGTCTCGCGCAGCCAGGACCCGATCAGTTTGACGGTTAACCAAACCCGGTATGGCAATTCCGACCGCCTCAATGCCGTTTGTGTTCTGACGTAAGTCGCTGACCAACTGGCCCACCTGCTCGACCAGGCCATCCGGCTGCAGTTGTGCTTCGCGGCGTTCCCCAACTACGCCCTCATGGTTCACCGTCGCTGCCCTGAGTTTGGACTCGGAAAGCAGAATGCCAATGAAATTCGACTCCAAATTAGAGGGCATCGGGGTTTCGAAAACCTTCCTGTGACAAGCTGGCTACTGAGGAAACAAGCGGAAGCATAATCGAGGGTATCAGGGCTGTCAAACATGCCTTTCTGCGTGTAGAATGCGAAACCTAAACGCGGTCTTTGGTTTTTGGTCTTTGGTCATTGCAGGGGAATTATTCCTCGTCAAAGACCAAAGTCCAAAGACCAAAGCAAATGGAAGTTCACTCAATTCTCTTGCCGACCGATTTCAGCGCCTGCGGCAACTACGCGCTGTCTTATGCAACTTCGTTGGCGCGGAAGTTTGCGGCCTCGATAATCTGTTTGCACGTTATCGAGCCGATTGTGCCGACCGTAGGCTATTCCGGCATGACCGAGCCTTTGCCGATTGCTGATATATCAGACCAGATCGAAGACTCGGCGGAACGCGAACTGCCAAAATTCGCGGGGTGTGAAGAATGCGCCGGCCTGGAGGTGGAAGAATTGATCGTTCACGGCGACGCAGCTTCCGAGATTGTGCGTGTTGCCCGGGAGCGTCAGGTTGATTTGATTGTTATCTCGTCGCATGGGCGAACCGGATTGGGACGAATACTTTTTGGCTCAACCGCGGAAGCGGTGGTGCGTCACGCGTCATGTCCCGTCCTGGTCGTGAAACCGCCAGCGGAAGAAGAAGGAAAGCAGTAGGCAGTAGGCAGTAGGCAGTAAGCAGTTTTTGGGTAGCTGACGAATTATCAGCCGGAGTGCTTACTGTTACCACCGCTTACTGCCTACTGTTTACTATCTACTGTTTACTGATAATCATGCATCTCGATTTCCTTTACGATTTCATCCTTCGTTATGGGGTCTATGCAGTTTTTCTCCTCGTGATGCTTGAGGGTGACATCACCTTGTTGCTGGCCGGCGTACTGGCGCAACGGCGCTTTTTGGGCGAGAACAGCTTTGCCTGGGTCTTGTTCGCAGGAACGCTTGGAGGCGCTGTCAGCGACAACATTGCCTACTTCACCGGTCGAACGTTTCGCAAAGGCGTTCGCGACATTCGCTTCTATCGCGCCGCCCAGCCCCGAATAGAAAAACTGACTCATAAATTCGGCGGGCTCTCGATATTTCTTTCCAAATATATTTACGGACTACGTTGGGCGGCGTGCATTTTTCACGGCGTCGGACGCATGCCCTACCTGCGTTTTGTGCTAGTGTCGTTGACTAGTTGTTTTGCCTGGGTGTTTTTGGTCAGCGGCGCGGGCTATTTTTTCAGTGGTGCGATAATCGGGCTCATCGGCGACTTTCAACGGCTCGGGAAGGTGCTATTGGTTATTGTCGTGGTTGGTATTGCCGGCTTTTACCTGGCAGAACGTTTTTGGCTTTCGCCGAGAGTTGAAGAAGCCGACCCTGAGCGTTTGCAGGAATTTGAGCACGCTGCTCAGGAAAGGTTGCAGGGTTTAAAGCAGGAGTTTCAGGAGCATATTCCGTTTAAGCACTCGCGGCACAAAGAAGCGCGGAAGCGAAATCGGGCTAAGCGGCGTAAAATCAAGAGACACTGAAAATTTGAACTTGGTACTTTGATCTTTGTACTTTGTTCCAGGTTTCCAGATTGTGGTTTCTTGACACTATTTGCGAAAGAATCAAAGCTCAAAGCTCAAAGAACCAAGGTCAGCAAATTCTACTTAATAATGATTATCGAATCGTCAGCTCCAACACGCGTCGATCTTGCCGGAGGCACAATCGACATTTGGCCGCTCTATCTTTTTCATTCCGGGGCTGCCACGGTAAATTTCGCCACTTCGCTTCGTGCTTCCTGCCAGATCAAGACACGCGATGACGGCCAGATCGTGCTCGAGTCGAGGGATCGCAAAGTCGCCTTTGAAACGAACCTCGCGGCTATCGAAGATCTGGTGCGCGAGGAACGCCTCGAGCTGATTTCGAAGCTCGTTCACTTCTTCAAACCGACGACCGGTTTCCATCTAACAGCTAACAGTTTGGCGCCAGCGGGTGCCGGCCTGGGTGGATCGTCGGCTTTGGCCATAGCCTGCATCGGCGCCCTTAACCGCCTGGTCGGGAATCGCTACGACGAGCGAAAGTTCATCACCATCGCCGCAAATATCGAGACCACCGTTATTCGCGTTCCCGCTGGGTTTCAGGATTACTATCCAGCTCAGTATGGCTCAGCCTCATGCCTTCACTTTCGCGCCGATGGAATTAGGCGCGAAGCGCTGGGGATCAATGAGGCGAAACTCGAAAACCGGATTGTCATCTGCTACACCGGCGAGCCGCGCCTTTCGGGTACGAACAATTGGGACATTTTCAAGCGTCACATCGACGGCGATCCTGAGCTGTTCGAACTTTTCGGCGGTATCCGTGATTCCGCGGTGCGTATGCGTGCGGCCCTCCTGGCTGACGATTGGAACGAGGTGGGCGAAACGATGCGCGCCGCTTATCCCAATCGCAAACGCCTCGCGCCCGGCGTGACAACCCCGCAAATGGAAAAGCTGGTTGAAAAGGCGCTGGCTAATGGCGCCGAGGCTGCAAAAGTTTGCGGCGCCGGCGGCGGCGGATGCATCGCCTTTCTGTGTGCCGAAGGACGAAAGGCCGATGTCGAGCGCGCCCTGAACGAGGAAACGGGTGCCGAAGTTCTTGATTGGAAGTTTTCGCGTGAGGGGCTGATCGTTACCGAGACATAGCCCATGAAAGAAAAGGGGTAAAAGGGGAACGGGTAAAGGGGAAAGGTAAGGGAGACGTCTTCTTCGTCCTTCCTCTTCCCCGTTCCCCTTTACGCCTTACTCTTCCCCTTTACCCCTTTACCCCTTTACCCCTTCCCCTTTTCCCCTTTGCCTTAAATCATCCACTGGCGGCGGTTGTCATAGTAAGACGGTGAACGATCCGGATAGCGTTTCTTGTACTCCTTATAGCGAGCGTGCAGCTTCTCATAGCGCTTGTCTGAAGAATAAATGCGCTTGTGCGGCAACTCGCGCAAATGGTCCTCAATCTTCGACATCTTTCGCGGCGAGAAACGCCAGTCGTAGTTTCCCAGGTCGTACAGATTCGTGAGGCCGTAGCCTTGTATGCGACCGCACATGTCCACGTAGGGATCGAAATAACTCCACGTCAAATCCCGCAACGATCGAAACAACGGCTTCCGCCCGTGTAAGCCGATATCGCGCGAGCGCGCAATCGAACCCCACAAGCCGCGACGCTGAAAAACGAAAATTACGTGGTCGAGCGAATCCCACGACTCGAAATCAAGTAGCAGTGGCGGATAGCCATGTTGCTCGAGAATCACCGCGGCGCCGACAGCGGCCTCCAGGCAATGGGCTTCATTTCGCTTTACGACTTCGCGGAAAGAGCGCAAGGTCCCACCCTCACGCTCCCAGTTGTACGGCATAGTGCTGAAATAGCGTTGCACCTGCGCCGGTTCAGACAACGATTGAATTATTTGCCACTCGCGTCGAGTAAAAAATTCTTTGCCGGGCCTCGCTCTCATCGAGCAAGAGCTTTAGCAGATGACTTATGGAAAGGCAAAGGGGTAAACGGTGAAGCTTGAGCTCCAGACCAAAAAAAGCTGGCCTAATCAGAATGATTCTGCGCTCCACTTCTGAATTCTGTCTCCTGACTTCGGTCTCCTGTTTTCATGAAAATTCTCAGCGTCGCAGGAGATCTCCATTATGAGCGCTTGGCGATCGAGCCGCTGCGCGGAGCGGCCCGCCGGCGCACCCTTTCAAAATGCTGGCGCCGCTGCTCGGCTCGGATTCGTTCCGCTCTTCGTTTCTTCTCCTCCCTATCCGGTTTGATTCCACACAGGTAGGTTACAACGACTGCCAAAGAGAGAATTGTAAAACCAAAAATGCTTGCGAATAAATCCATAACCGTTGAATTGAAGCCAGTATTTCAGCCGCAGCTGAACAAAAAGTTGTATCTCAAGAGGATTACTTCAGATGAGACATGAGTTGCTTTTGCGCGCGTGCGCTCAAGCAAAATAGAGATTGAGACTAAATTGTTTCGAGGATATGGCAGCAATGATTGGATTCTGTTTTGTGAGCATTTGAGTGTCTCCGAATTCGTGACTCCTTTATCCTGGGGGCCAGTTCATTGGACGTCCCCCCAGCACATGCACATGAAGATGAAAGACTGATTGGCCGGCTCCCGCCCCGTTATTGATCACAGCTCGATAGCCGCCTTCCGCGAGGCCGGCGGCATTTGCGACTCGGGCCGCCACGCGCAGTAAATGACCCAGCAAAGCCTCATCTTTCTGCGAGGCTTCGTCGAGCGATTCAATGTGCTCATGCGGAATTACCAGCAGGTGTGTCGGCGCCTGGGGATTGATATCACGAATAACTACAGACCGATCGTCGCGCTGGACGAAGTCCGCAGGAATTTCCCCGGCGACGACGCGGCAAAATAAGCAACCTGGTTCTGACATCTCGTTGGGTTCTACCTTGTTCTCTTTTTTGTAACGCAAACTGTTAGTTTGCGAGTTGGTTAACAACCCATGATCCGCCCGCAAACTAAACAGTTTGCGTTACGTTAGAAGCATGAACGGGAGCGCGAAATATCCGTCGACGCCTGGCTCAAAGTCTGCTACCTGCACTACTGCGTTCTTGCTTATCTCTCCGTAGATATGTGGAAACAACTCCCGTCCACCTTCAAGATTCTCGTAACGAATTTCGGATGTAATCTTGTCGGTGTCAATGCACAGCAGCACCAAACCGGGCTGACCACGAAACCGAATGTCAGCCACCTTAACCACCTGTTCGCGTGTCGAGCAGTGGACAAACCCATCAACCGGGAACATTTCCGGACGATAGAATCCGGACGTGGCCTGGTCGTCGCCGTTGGTTCCCACGTGGCTGCTGGCCCACGCTTCGCATTTGGCGATGTGAAAAATGATTGCCATGCCGGCTTAACCTTATGCGATCTCTGCAGTCATTCCTGGTTGAGGAGCTTGCGGCAGAGATGCAGTTACCGACTCCCGAATCCGTTCGATGTCCGCGCCTAAGTTCCGCAGCTTTGCTTCGATCTTTTCGTAGCCACGATCGATGTGATACACGCGATCGATAATCGTTTCTCCCTTCGCGACCAAACCGGCCAGCACCAGGGAAGCCGAGGCGCGCAGATCTGAAGCAAGCAACGGCGCACCTGTTAATGGCGTCGGGCCGGTTACAGAGGCGTGGCGGCCGTCGATGGAAATTCGGGCACCCATTCGCTGTAACTCTGAAGCGTGCATGAAGCGGTTTTCAAAAACCGTTTCCTCGATAACTGCTTTGCCTTCCGCCTGCGTCATCAGCGCCATGTATTGCGCCTGCATGTCAGTGGGAAACTGCGGATAAGGGTGCGTGGTTACGTCTTTCGCTGACAGCGCCTGCGGACAGCAGACGCGCAGTGTGCTCGGATTTATTTCTTCAATACTGACGCCAACCTCGCGAAACTTATCGATCACAGCGGAAAGATGCCGCGGTTGGCAGTCCCTGATTTCGAGATCACCCTGGGTGATTGCTGCCGCGGCAATGAAGGTGCCGGTTTCGATCCGATCGGGAATGATCGTGTGTTCGGCTTTGCCTAACTCCGCGACGCCCTCAATCTCAATCCTGCTTGTTCCGGCGCCGCGTACTCGTGCTCCCATCTTGTTGAGCAACTCCGCAAGGTCTGTGATCTCAGGCTCACAAGCGGCATTTTGCAGAACCGTTAAGCCTCGCGCCAGCGTGGCGGCCATCATCACGTTTTCGGTTCCGGTTACGGTGACCTTGTCAAAGTGTATTTCGCCTCCCACCAGGCGCCCGCCCTCCGGCGCGCGTGCGATCACGTTGCCGGCTTCGAGCTTCACCTCGGCTCCGAGTTTTTCGAACGCCACCAGATGCAGGTCGATCGGCCGTGTGCCAATCGCGCAACCACCGGGCAGAGAAACTTTAGCTTTGCCGAATCGCGCCAGCAGTGGTCCCAGTACGAGCACCGACGCGCGCATCGTTCTTACAAGTTCATAGGGTGCTTCGAAGAGTTCGATGTGGCTGGCTGCTATCTTGTGTGTCCGCAACTCGGGGGTCAGCACTGTAGCGCCAAGGTCCTCGAGCAGGCGTCGTTGCGTAATGATGTCGCGAACGTAAGGCAGGTTGTGCAGCGTAACAGTTTCCGCGCTGAGCAACGCCGCGGCCATGCAGGGCAACGCTGAGTTCTTGGCGCCACTTATTGAAACGCGGCCACTAAGCGCCCGGCCGCCGGTAATGCGAAACTTGTCCACGTTGGCAACAGATTAGAGGAAAACGTGGGAAAAGACGAGATGCGATCCACGAAATCACACCAAACTACACTAACCATATTTCTTGTTAGTTCGGGTGCTTTCGTGGATCGCTTCCAGGTGAACGGTTTAGCTGGCGGACGCTTTCAGTCGCCCTGCTGACAAGCGTTTTTCTGAAAATTCAGCCTAGAGACGCAGGCCTTCGCCGCGCCGAATACTCACGCCGCCATTCGTAGTCATGGCCCTAATGGTTGCACCGCCCGAGCCAAGGTTCACTGCCAGCTCGCGCGTAATGTTTCCCTGGACGGTTACCGGAAAGTCTATGTTCAGATGTCCGTTGACTGTCCCTGTTTCCAAATGCGCTGAATAGTTTTTCGGAATCGACATCGAAACGCCGCCGTTGGTTGTGCTGACATCCAGCGTTTCGCCATCCCAACGGTCGCCACTCAACTCGATATCCAAGCCACCGTTAGTCGTCGCACCTTTTACGGTTCCGCCGATGCGACTCAAATGAACACCGCCATTCAGAGCGCTAAACTCGAGCCGGCCGTTTACGTCGGAGATCGAGATGCCACCGTTGTTTGTCTTCAAAGACAGATTCGAACGCTGCGGCACGAAGATCTCGTAGCTAACACTCCACCAGTGGTCCTTGCGATTTTCCGGACCGGAAGCAAAAATCTTTGAGCCGGCGGTTTCAATCGTGATCTGCTTCGCAAGCTCGTTTGCTTCAGCCTCAGTTGGGGCTGTGGTCTGAAGTCGCACCCGCATCAGAATTTCATTTCGTTCCCAACCCTTGATCGAAACGCCTCCATTCATGCGGCCATCAACCGCAATGGTGCTCTCTGAAGCCGGCAGCGTTTGTTCTTTGATCTGGCAATGGTTCACCAACTTATCGTTGCGCCAATCATCGCGACAGGCCAGCGAGTCGTGGGATTCTTGTTTCCGTGCATCTTTCTGAGCAAAAGCAGGAAGGCTCACCACACACGTCAGCAGCAGCATCAACACACCGCGGGTTAGCAACTTATTCATCTCGTTGTCTCCTTAAGGTTAACTCTTTGGTTCCGGTTGTTGCAGTCCAACACCCTACGCGGTGGGCTTTGCGCATTGTGGTAGTTGCTCTGGGGATCGGAAATCTTTTACTACTACAGCCGCTGTAAAGCAACAGTTCGCGGAATGCCTTGCAGGTCTTTGTGAATGTCCATGAGCGTCCAAATTTTCGGATCAAGCAACTGCTCAACGGCCGCTGCCTGATTGAAGCCAATCTCAAACAGAAAGTAGCCGCCAGGTTTCAAGAAGTTGGCAGCCTCGAGTAGCAAACGGCGAATGACTGTCAGGCCGTCGGGCCCGGCCGCTAGAGCGTTGCGCGGTTCAAAGTCGCGCACTTCTCTTTGCAGACCCGCCACTGCGCCTTCCTCAACGTAAGGCGGATTTGAAACGATCAAATCGAACGAGGATAAGCGCGGCTCCTGCGCATCCAATGCAGCAAAGCGATCCGAGAGAATAAAATCAATGCGTTCAGTAACTGAATGGCGCGCTGCGTTTCGCCGCGCAACCGCGAGGGCGCTTGGCGAGATATCGAGTGCAACCACGCGAATTTGCAGAAGTTCATGAGCCAACGTTACAGCGATGCAACCAGAGCCCGTGCCGACGTCGCAGATGAACGCGTCAGTTGACCTGGCGAATAATTTCAACGCAGTTTCAACCAGCAGTTCGGTCTCGGGCCGGGGAATCAAAACGTCCTTCGTAACTTCAAAATCAAGACCAAAGAATTCCTGGTTAGCTGTGATGTACTGCAGCGGCTCTCCCTGGGCACGTCGCCCAAGCAACTCGCAGAAGCGAGCTGCCTGCTCCTCGTCTATCGCGTCTTCTGCGTGGCTAATAATGAAAGAGCGATCTCGACCCAGGACATGCGCCAACAGCGAGCCGGATTCGCGCCGAGGTTCAGGCACACCTGCCTTTCGCAGCTGGTGTGCACCTTGCAATATCATTTCGGCAATTGAATTGGACACGGCGCTCGCTATGCAATTCTGATTTTTCTCTGTGCGACCTCTGAATACTCTCCGACTCACTGGTGGATTTATGTCACGTAAGACTCACCACAGAATCACAGAAGTCACAGACGATTCACGGAGTTATACAAAAAGGTACCGCTGGTGTTGCTTGCCCTTCACGGGATCTATACTATGCCCGACAAGTTAGGCACAAAAGAAGTTGAATGACTGCGGGAAGTCGTTCAGGGATTTCGGGAACGAGAATCTCATTGCGAGTATCTTGGTAGTACAACGGTACGAGTCTCGTTCCTCCCGTAAAACGACAGGACCTCCAAGCCATTCGGCTTCGGAGGTTCTGGCGTTAAGAGGGCCGAAGTTTAACAACGTTTCTCAAGGAGCCGCGTGGGAGCACTTTCGAAAGCCCTTCTCTTATTCGCAATGAATTGGCTGGATGCGCAGCTCACTATTCTCTGGCTGCGTTTGAATATTGCCACGGAGGGAAACGGCATCATGGCCAGCCTGCTGAACCACAGCGAGGCCTCCTTTCTTTCCGTCAAGCTTTTGATCGGCGGCCTATCGGCTTACATCCTCTATCGCTTTGCGGAAATTCCGATCGCCCGGCGCGGGATGAAAGTGGTCCTGGGAATCTATCTCGCTCTCATGATGGTGCACGCGGTAACAGGCTTTTCAGCTCTCGGATGGCGTGCTCCAGCTACCGTACTCACTTACTTCGTCAGTTTGCCGCAAGCCGTCGCCTCCTCATTTTCGTAATCACCACACGTTCGTTCCACCATCTGCCATCAGCCCTGGCGGAAAATGCAAAGAACTAACCCACCCGCTACCGTGGTACTGACCGCATATCACACGGATGAGTACCCGGCGAAAGCCTTTCCTGACGTTTATGGATCGGAAAAATCGAAACTCCTGGTAGAAAAGACACGTTTTAGAACAAAGGAAAAGAAATGTACGCCGCAGGTCAACCTGGGCTTGCGAACCTGACCGCGGAGTTCTAAATTTATGTAAGTAGCCCGGGCCAGGAGAACCGGCGGAACACGCAACTACGTGCGCACCTCCGGGCATCTTATTAGGGTGCAGCAAAATAAGCGTTTCATTAACTAAATAACCAAGCGAGAAATAAGCCATGTATAAACTTTCAGCACGTCAGATATTGGCCGTTGCCCTGGTTTCGGCTCTTTTTGCTGCCGGTGCGGTCGCCGTTGTAGATCGCCTGGTAAATCGGTTCCAGCCGTCGGGTGCCGCCTTCTCGGAAGCTACGCCGGCGGGAATAACCAATCCCGCTACCGTTACCGATGAACAAAACAACATCGAAGTCTATCGCGCGCTTTCGCCCGGCGTTGTAAACGTCCATTCAACTTCTTACGCGCGCGACTTCTTCGGCTTCGTCGACGAGCGGGAAGGCTCGGGCTCCGGATCAGTAATTGACCAGGAAGGTAACATCCTGACGAACTATCACGTGATCGAGGGGGCGACCAAACTGGCCGTCAGTTTCGGCGGGCAAAAGAACTACGCCGCGCAACTGGTTGGCGGCGATCCGGACACGGATCTTGCCGTAATTAAGTTGGTTGAAAGACCAAAAGAGCCGTTGACGATAATCGCCCTTGGCGACTCGGATAAGCTCGAGGTAGGACAAAAGGTTTTGGCGATCGGCAATCCTTTCGGCCTTGATCGGACATTGACCACCGGCGTCATCAGCGGCTTGCAACGTCCGATACGCGCCCGAAACAACCGACCCATAGAGGGCGCAATTCAGACAGACGCATCCATCAATCCGGGGAACTCCGGTGGACCTTTGCTCGACTCGCACGGCCGCATGATCGGAATCAACTCCCAGATCCTTTCGCCATCGGGCGCTTCGGCGGGTGTTGGATTTGCTGTGCCGGTGAATATTGCGAAGCGCATCGTGCCGCAATTATTGAAATCCGGCGAAGTGCGCCGGCCAAAACTGGGGATTGGCACCCGCGATGTTCAGCTGTTGAAGAGTCAACTTGATCTGCCAGTGCCGGACGGCGTGATCATATTGCAAGTTGCGCCGGGCCAGGCCGCAGCTAATGCGGGGCTGCGCGGAGTTACCCAAACTGAGAATGGCGACTTTGTAATCGGAGATATTATTCTCGGCATGGACGGCGAAAAGATTGCTAACGCGGACGATCTCTACCGCCTGCTCGACAAGCATCAGGTTGGCGATACCGTGCAACTACAGATCCTGCGAAACACTCGGCGCATTAGCGTCCCGGTGCGGCTAACAGGACCGACTGCCCGGTAGCAGAGGTCGGAGGTCAGAGATCAGAGGTCAGTCAACCAGTTCTGTTTCCGACCTCTGACCTCCGTCCTCTTGTTTCTTCAATGAATCAAACAAACCACTTCTTTGATCTCGGTTACGGCTGGCTCTGCAAACATTGCAGCTCAGCTGACACCGAGGCGAAGCAGCGGCCTTCAGAAACCCGCGGGCAATCAGAAAAGCCGCCCGCGTTGGCCCTCGCCGGTTGGACCGACTCTTCACGCCAGGCCCTCACTTGCCCTCGCTGCGGGATCGAAGAAACGGTTACGAATGCCCGAGATTTGAGATCTCAAATTTGAGAACTCAGAACTTTCAGACCTCAGTACTCAGCACTCAGTACTCAGCACTATCTCAGTCTCAAATCATTCGCTTCAGTTTTTTAGTGCGACTCTCATGATCGCCAAACTGCGTTTGGTAATCGCTAATGCTGCGCGTAATAACGTCCAGCGCTTCTGCACGATCATAAACACTAACAATCTCGACACGCCTCGGCGCATCGCCGGGTAATTGTTTGTAACTAAGGAAATAGTGCTTCAGTCGATCAACCAGCGCTTTCGGACACTGGTCAATGTTCTTAATGTGACCGTAGGCAAGGTCAGCCTCGAGCACGGCGATAATCTTATCGTCTGCCTGTTCGCCGTCGATCATTCGGAGTCCGCCGATTGGTTCAGCCTGTAGAAAGAAATTGCCCTGGGCAAACGTTTTTTCGGTCAGCACGCAGATGTCCATCGGATCTCCATCACCCTTGATTCCGGTCAATCCGGCACGTTCCGCGCACAGGTCAGCCACGTGATCTCCACAAAAGGTCTGCGGAATAAAGCCGTACAACGAAGGACATATGGATGAGAAACGCTGTGGCCGATCCACGTGCAGGTGGCCTGACTGCTTGTCCAATTCATACTTCACCGCATCGGTCGGCACGATCTCGATGTAGGCGTTAACCGTCTCCGGCGCTTTCTTTCCCGAGGGAATGCCGTGCCATGGGTGCGCCTGAAACATCAGCTTGAAAAGATTGAGAGCAGAGTCTTCTTTGGGCATGAGTGTGTTGCCTTTCTCGGCAGTGTTTCAGCTTAAACATGAATCAGCTTATCAGAAATTTAGTTTCTCATTCACACCGCGGCTTCAGCCCGGTGATAGTGGGTCATGTCAATCCATCGAACCCTTTGAACGGTTTGAATCGCCTTGCCGTAAAGAAGGTAAACCGTTGAAACGGTTCCGAGTTTTTGTGAAAGGTTGTGGTCACCGGGCTGAAGCCGCAGTGTGAATGAGAGTGACCAAGACACACTACACGCACCCTTTCCTGCTTCTACGTGTATTTACGTCGGTGTTAGAATCCTAGCCTCGCAGCCGATCTTCAACAAGCCAACGCGTTTCGACTGCCTAATCACATGGCAACATCAGTTGATGTACTTGAGCGGACTGAACCGCGCGCGATCTCGGTGCGCTGGATCATTAGCGCGCGCGACGATCTCGTCTGGTTGATTGGATCAGTTGCGTCGAGCTACCTGCTGCTTGTTCTTTATGTCAAGGGCATCTTGCCGCTGGTGCCGATGGTAGCCGTCTGGGCGATTCTGATCGATGCGCCTCACGTCTTCGGCACCTTCTCGCGAACCTATTTCGATCGCACCGAGCGCCGCAATCGTGCCCGCCTGCTTTGGGGCTCGCTACTCTTCTTCGCGGTTGGTCCGTTGATGGTTTACGCCGGGGCCGGCCTTCTCTTCTTTTTCGTGGCTGCCCTTTGGGCTTATTACCATCTGGTGAAACAGCACTACGGCTTCATGGTGCTCTACAAAAAGAAAAACAACGACCTCGCGCCGGTTGATAACGCACTCGATCGCCTGCTGTTGTTGTTTGCTTTTAACTATCCATTTGTAGCGTTTATCGCGCAGGATCCGGAAGCGATGAAGCGCGTGCCGCAAGCGCTGCAATCCGGCGTCAACGTGGTCGCCGCGATTTTATTTGCCGGCACGATTGTGCTCGCAACCGCCTGGGTGGGAAGACAGATACAACGTGCGGTGACCGGCGAAGCGCTCGATGTTCCCAAGTATCTGCTACTGGCCGCTGCGATTCCGATGCATTGGATTGTGTTGCTCACGCCGATGCCGCACAAACCAATCGCGATCGTGGCCATCCTGACCATCTACCACAACCTGCAATATCATCGGCTGATCTGGTTTCATAATAAGAAATATGTCAGAACCGGGAGCGATAGCGACCGGGGCAGTCGCCCGACTGTGAAGGAGGGCTTGCCTTCGGATGCGACAGACCTGCGCCAAAAGTACGGCGCTGCGGAGTTAATCAGTCGCCGCCTGCTTTACTACATCGCTTTCGGAATTCTTTTTGGATTGATCTACCAGGGTCCCAGACAAATCCTTGGCTACATTGCTTTGAAAGGTAGCGACGGCCTAACGCGCGATCCGTCGTTCCCAACCCAACTCGGCATTTCGTTCCTTTGGGGCTATGCATTCATCCACTACTACCTCGACTCAAAGATCTGGCGCGTCCGCCGCGATCCGTCCGTGGGTAAAGCGCTGAACATGTGATGACTTTTTTGGAGTGCGGTGGCAAAGCGAAGCGACGACACCGCTTTGGATTTATTTGAACTCTAAGGTTGTAACCGAATCAAAAGCGCCGTCGCCGCTTCGCTCTGCCGGCGCACTCCAAAAGTAATGGCGAATGTAGAAGTGCGATAGGAACTACCCCGATGTCGAAGAGATCACTGGTCTGTTTGCAGTGGCGTTAAGCTTCCGGCCTGAATCGTCCCCACGTCTACGTAGAGGTCGCTGTTTTTCAGGCAGCGATCACAATGCAGGCGAATCCCAATCAACGATCGACCGTCATAAGTAAAGCGCTCGCGTAGCGGAGGCGACTCCGACTGGTAGGGATGATTTGCGCAGGTACAAGCAAAATTACGAAGGAACGAAACTACCTCAGCTTCACCGGCCAACCGGAGGGCGGTTTCCGGAGTAGTACCGACCGTTGCTTTTGACTCGCCACCAAACTGTGTTGGCTTGCGGTCTTTCAGATGTCGACGTATCAGGAAGATTGCTACGCCGCCCAATACCAGGAGCATAACGAGTCCAGCCATTGCATTCGACGCAAAGTCTCCACTTTGATAAGTCGCTACTCCAACGGGGCCTTTCGTTAACTCAAAGCCGACATAATCTTTAATCTTATCGAGCACCAACAAATGTCGCTGAACTTTCTCGGTCGGAACAGAGTCCGCAAAAGTTTTCAGCGAGTATTCCAGTTTGATGACGTTTCCATTTACCGAGTAGGCGTAATCAAATTTGACTGCCTCGTCCGAAAACGTTCCTCGATCCAACGGTACCTGGTACCTCTCTGACAGGTTGATTTCGATTGTTTGGCTGATTGAGACCGGGCATCGCATTCTGAGCGGCATCGACCGTTGCGCAACGTCTGGAGTTCCCACCTCCGCGGAGATCTTGTCCGCAAGAAAGCGGTGCTTGGCGTCCGTCCAAAACTCATCGATCGAGTATCTCTCAGTCACAACCATCGCGTTGTTCGTTTGATCGTCGTCTACCGACGGCAATGCCACCGCCTTAATTGAGGGATTCAAGCCCGCATAAAAGTTTAGAAACTTCTTACTCACTTCGGCCAGCGAATTCTCAGCCAGGTAGGAGCGCATGTAGTCGGCGTCGGCGCCCATAAAAGTTGTGCGCACCACCAGCGATATTGGGCCAGGACCTTGCGGACTCTCGTATCTTTCGTTGACCGTGACCGAACCAGAACCACTTGCGGGAAGAGGGATCTTTTCCAGGCCTGTGGTTTCTCCGCGCACCACCAGCGCGCGTTCGTAAGGAGGATCGTAGTACCTGTCGAGCCCCCCTCTTTGATAGCTCATCGTAGGGTCGAACCAGTAAGTCTTATTTCCAATTTTTGCCTGAACGATGACGTGATCAAACACAAAGGGCGAAGGCCAACGGTTGTCCAGAGACCGTCCCGCGCTCGAATTGACTAACGCAGGAGCGGCATCGATAGCCATCGCTTTCAATATCGAAGTCAGCAGCAGCGACTTGTCTTTGCAATCGCCGAAACGTCGTGCGAACACCTTGTCCGGCAAAGTTGGTTGATGTGAGTAACGACCGAGCTCGATGCCCAGATATCGAATCTCATCCTGGACAAAGCGGAGTGCAGCCACGCTTCGCTGCTCAGGAGTGTCGAAGTCAGCCTGCCATTTCTTTATTTTCGCAGTCAGTTCCGGAGCTTTGAGAGCGGTTGTTCCATATAACGGCAGCGCCCAACCGGTCACGTCCGCCCAACTCTGAAACTCGCTCAGCTGCACCGTTGGGTAGGGCTCGTACCAGTTAGGAGTAGCGTCTTCGACACTAATCGCGTTTACATCCCGCCGTTCCCAAATGTACTCGGAATCGTTTTCGACCTGGTGAACCTCGGGCGCGATTTCGATGTTTGCATTCTTGATTGCGAGCGATCGCCGGGAAGGCCAAACGAGCCGGTTGCTCAGATGTTTAATCGGCTGGCTATCGGCCAGGTAAAACATATCGGCAAAGCGACCGTTCAGTACCGGATTCTCGCCGCTGATTGTGTAAGCGTAGTTGACGACATCGCCAACTCTGAGGTCGTTAAGAAAAATTAGGGCAGCGAGGGAACCATTGTAGAGTTGCTGGTCGAGTTCCTGTTCCTGTTGGATAACTTTTATCTCGGCTGGTCGCAGGGCATCGATTAAAGATGTGCCTCGTTTAATACGAATGAAGTGAATAGTCAGTTGCTGGTAGGAAGGTTCGAAATAAAACTTCAACTGCGAGAGGTCGCTTAAGCCTGCCGCAGTTTCGATCCGCTGTACGTGGTGGTAATACCGTTCGACGGATTTCTCGCTGACCCGCGTTTGATGATCGTCGAGTAGGAATGTCGAGCTGCTCGCAGTAGACGCCGGCTCGGCTACATCTGACGTAGCGTCAATTGTTCGAACCCATGTTTGCGGCGGCTTAATCGCAAACGAGGGTTTGGCAGAGACCTGCCGGCTCACCGTTAGGGCCAGCGCGCAACCAATGAGAAGAAGAGTGAAGGCGCTTCGCAGTGAGTTGACCACAGCTGAAATGCTATCTGGCAAAAACATCATCGCTGGTCCGAGCAGAAGTTTGATACGACCTCGACAAATTGCCTCGGATACTCTTCGTGAGGAAGATGCCCACACTCGCGGAAAACCAGCAAACGCGAACCCGGAATCGCATCGTGCAAGCGTCGGCCATCCGCGAGCGGCACCTCCCGATCGGTGTCGCCCCATAATAACAGGGTTGGCTGGGTCAGCAGGTGCGCTTCGCGCGAAACGCGTTCGGCGTCCCAACCACGCACCGTGCGAATGATTGCTCGATGCGCGCCACGCGTTCGCAACGGAAGGTGTCGCGCGTCAACCCGCCGCTCATCAAGCACCCACGAATGCCGGTCATACACCCGCTTCATGCGCAAACGCAACAACCGACGCGAGCCGACCAGCAGCGGCGATAGAATGTCGCCAATAATTGGCGAGCCAAAGAGGCGCATCAACATGTACCGGGTCGGTCTATTGTTATTGACGGCGCCAACCATGATTAGCTTCTCGACCAGAGCTGGACGATCGAGTGCAATCGTCGCCGCTACCGCCGCGCCATACGAGCTGCCCAGGAAAACTGCACGATCGATTTCCAGTCGCTCCAGAAAACTTACAATCATTTCCGCCTGGCTCGCGATTGTATAGTCGAGGTGTGGCGGTTTGCCCGAATAACCATAACCCGGAAGATCCGGCGCAATTACTCTGTAGCCGGCTGCCGCGAGTTCCAGAAACACTTTGCTCCAAACCAGGTTCGACGACGCGAAGCCATGAATCAAAACCATCGGCGGCGCGTTTGGATCGCCGGCTTCCTGATAATGCAGGCGGACACCGTCGACTTCCATGAAGCGCGAGTAGTCAGCGTGAAAAACAACCTCACGATTCTGCTCCCACTCGACGTCTTTCGGGCGCAACAACAGCTTCGCCGCGACCGCTGCCGCCGCCAAAGTTGAAATACCGCCGATCCAGTAACGCTTCTTCATTGCCCTTGTGATTCGGCGCGCGCGATGACAACGCCTGGATGTAACGACTGCGAAGCAGCATCAAACTCCGCAACTGCGATCAAGTTGCCGTGCTCGTCCCTCATTCTTACTCGCTCTCCGTTGCTCCACTTTGCTTCCGAAACGTGAACAGACCTGCCGTTTTGCACTCGCTTCACATCGCCGGCGGCGAGATCGATGACCGGAAGGCGCGAAACCGCGGCATCAGTGGGAAGTATTACCTTTCCCAGCGCTTCCTCGGCAAAACTAACCTTAACCTGTTCGAGCGTCTGCGCGTGTTGAATCTCAAAGTCGCCCACGCGCGTTCGACGCAACTCTGCCAGGTGCGCTCCGACTTGTAGTCGCTTGCCAAAATCTTCCGCCAGGGTTCTTACGTACGTGCCCGACGAACACACAACCCGCACCTCGAAATCAAACGTGCCGTCCAGATTATCTTTCAGTAACTCGCCCGTTGGCTTGATCGCCTCAAACTCATGGATGCAAACCCTGACCGGCTTTCGTTCCACTTCTTCACCGCGCCGCGCCAGTTCGTAAAGTTTGCGGCCGCCATGCTTTTTTGCCGAATACATCGGCGGCACTTGATCTATCTCGCCGCGCAAGCTCTCGAGCGCTGCTTCGATTTGGTCCGTGCTCCAGGGTAGGACAGACATTCCTGTCTGTCCCTTGCCTGCATCCTCTATCAAGATCCGTGGAGAGTCGATGCGTTCTCCCGTCACGTCTCCAGTATCGGTCGCGTAGCCCAGACGAATCACAGCCTCATACTCTTTCTCAACTCCACTGAGAAACTGCGCCAGCCGCGTTGCGCGATCGACGAGAATCACGAGCACGCCGGTCGCAAAAGGATCCAATGTTCCCGTATGCCCGACCCGTCGCACCCGCAAAATGCGCCTGATGTTGTCAACTACATCATGCGAAGTCACACCGGGAGGCTTATCGATTACTAACACGCCATCCATCTGATTCATTCTAGATTGCCGCTTGCCAATTGGCGATTGCGCAACCTCTTCCCTTTGGAGCGCGACCTTCGTCCTGGGAGCGCGGGCGTCTCGCCCGCAACGAAGCGCGCAAGCGCGAGGAGAGCTGTTCATTAAGCGAAAGTTGGTGATGCACGTTTGCGGGCGAGACGCCCGCGCTCCCAGCAAAGCGCTTGACGCTGCTCATCCAGTCCGCGAAACCCCAGGCAGTGTGTTTTTCAGTCTGCAATTGTGGTAAATGTTTTCTTAAGCAAATGCGTCAACGTCGTCCAAAACCGAAACCTCCCGGTGAAGCGGCATCAGCCACTCGGATATCACCCGAGGAACTGCGTGCTCGAACATTTCAACGCGCCGCAAAACTTCTCGCTGCCAAGCCACGTTCGATTGAGGAACTGCGCGAACGTTTAGCGGAAAGATGTTCGAGTAAGACGGTAATTGACACAGTCATAGCCCGCCTGCGCGAGTATGGATATCTGGATGACGAACGTTACGCGCTGGGCTATGCGGCGTCGAAGGTTAGGCAACAACCAATAGGCCGGCGCCGGTTGGAACTGAGTCTCGCCAGAAAGAAAGTCGATCGTGGAGTTGCCGGTGAAGCGCTCGATCAGGTGTTTGCGGAAACTCCGGAAGAGGAACTGCTCGATCGCGCGCTTGAGAAGCGTGTTCGACTTCGCGGCCGGCCGAAGACTCGCGAAGAGGCGAAGAAGCTTTTCGATCATTTGCTACGGCAGGGTTTTCCCTTTGAACTGGTCAGCCAGAAAGTCCGCGCTGCCTCGCGAGCAGACCTCGACGATGTTGAATAGGCAAATTCGGCCCCAATTTCAGTCGCTTGAACCTGCGTGCTAAACTCTAAAAGTTAGCAGTTAGCAGTGAGCGGTGGGCAGTTAAGTGAGCGTGCCCGCAACCTTTGGATCGTCTTTCTGCTTACTGCTTACTGCTTACTGCTTACTTTCTATTATGACTGGAAACGAAATACGCGAAACTTTTCTGAAATACTTCGAGCGGCACGGGCATACACGTGTGCGCTCGTCGCTGTTGTTGCCTGCTAACGATCCGACTCTGCTCTTCACCAACGCAGGCATGAACCAGTTTAAGGATGTGTTCCTGGGAGTGGAGAAGCGCGAGTATGTGCGCGCCTGCTCGTCACAAAAGTGCGTGCGGGCCGGAGGCAAGCACAACGATCTGGATGAAGTCGGGAAGACGGCGCGGCACCAGACGTTCTTTGAGATGCTCGGCAATTTCTCTTTTGGCGACTATTTCAAGGAAGACGCGATCAAGTTTGCGTGGGAGTTTCTGGTCGACGAACTGAAGATGGATCCGCAGCGGCTTTGGTTCTCGGTGTTCGGTGGCGACGATGAAGTCTCAGCAGACGAAGATGCGGCAAGACTGTGGGAAAAGGTTGGCGTACCGCGTGCGCGAATCCTGCGGTTTGGGAAAAAGGATAACTTCTGGCAGATGGGCGAGACCGGACCGTGTGGCCCCTGCAGCGAGATCCATTATTACCTCGGCGAGCATCCGGAGAATCCTGAATTCAATCGCGTCGACCTGGTGAACGGCCCCGGCGACACCACCATGGAGATCTGGAATCTGGTCTTCATGCAATACAACCGTGTCGAGGTCGAGCCGGGCAAATACAAACTCGAGCCGCTGCCAAAGCCTTCGGTTGATACCGGGCTGGGTCTCGAGCGCACTGCTGTGATTCTGCAAGGCAAGTATTCAAACTACGATACTGATCTGCTTCGCCCCTTCGTTGACTTCACCGCAACGCTTGCTGGCAGAGACTATGGGCCGGAAACGCAGGCAGGCTTCGCCATGCGCGTCATTGCGGATCACGCGCGCGCCACCGCATTCCTGATTGCCGACGGGATTCTGCCCGGCAACGAAGGCCGCAACTACGTCCTGCGCAAGATCATGCGCCGCGCGATTTATCAGGGCCGTCACGCGCTGGGATTTGAGAAGGCGTTCTTTTATCAGGTGACTGACTTCGTTGTTGAAGTGATGGGCCGCGCTTATCCGGAACTTGAAACGCAGCGCGGCTTCATCGAAAAGATGGTGAAACTCGAGGAAGAACGATTTGGCGCAACACTGACAGTCGGCCTGCAAAAGCTAGATGAGCTTATTAGCCACAGCGCCCGTGATCCAGAAGGAAGGCCCCTAGTTGCAACGTTAGAACTCGCCAAACTATACGACACTTTCGGAACGCCCATTGACCTGATGTACGTGGTACTGATGGAGGGAAAGCATCAACTACTACATCACGCTCAGTACTTTGAGGACATGCCTGGGGAGTGGACAGCAATCGACATTAATACCGTGACAGAAGAATCATTTAGGAAGGGAATCGAAAAACTTCTAGAGGAAATCCAGAACAAGAAAACGGACCGCCAGAGAAAAGCTACAGACAGCACGAAGCCCGTTTACGTTGCTTTATCACGGAGGCTCGATACAAAGTCTGAATTCAAGGGTTACAGTACGACACGCGTTGAAGACGCAAAGGTCATTGCGTTGATCGGCGGGGAAACCAAGGTTGATTCGTTACGAAAGGATTTCGAAGGCGAGGTAATCTTAGATCAGACACCATTCTATGCTGAATCAGGAGGTCAGGTAGGGGATACTGGCCTTTTGACAAGCGCAGAACCGCACAAAAAGAGTGATACTTTCAATCCAATTGCCGCTCTTTTAGGCGTGGATGGCCCCGCTGTAGTTCGCGTGACTGACACTTATTCACCGGCTCAGGGCTTGATCGTCCACAAGGTCAAAGTTGAAAAGGGAACTCTGAAGGTCGGCGACACGGTTTCGGCGGAAGTTGATGTCGAGAAGCGCGATGCCACACGCCGCAACCACACCGCTACGCACTTGATGCACGCTGCGTTGCGTGAAGTGCTGGGCACGCACGTCAAGCAGGCCGGCTCAGTGGTGGCGCCAAACTATTTGCGCTTCGACTTCGCTCACTATCAGCCTTTGACGCGAACCGAGATCGAAGAAATCGAGAATCTCGTTAACTATCACATTCTGCGCAATGAGCCGGTGCAAACGGACGAGATGGCGATTGAAGACGCGATGCGCTCGGGCGCAATGGCGCTGTTTGGCGAAAAGTATGGTGAGAAGGTGCGCGTGCTTTCCATAAAAGGCGCGGAAGATATTTTTTCCCGCGAGCTTTGCGGCGGCACACACGTGCGCGCTACCGGCGACATCGGCGTATTCAAAATTACCAGCGATGAGTCGATCGCTTCCGGCGTACGCCGCATCCGGGCGATTACCGGTTTCGATGCCCTCGAACGTTTCCGCGAAGACGAACTCTTAATCGATCAAGTTGCCGGTGGGCTGAAAACTTCGCGCGCGGAACTGCCCGCCGTCATCGGCAAGTTGCAGGACGAACTGAAGAAAGCGCGCCGCGAAGCTGACGAGCTGCGCCTGAAGATCGCGTCGGGTGCGGTTGGCAGTGCCTCGGCAAATGGCGACGACGCGCGCGACATTGCCGGCGTGAAAGTCCTGGCGCGCGAAGCAAGCGGTCTTGATTCCGCCGGCATGCGTCAGCTTTCCGACACTCTGCTCGCGCGAATAAAGTCTGGCGTGGTGGTCCTGGGCCGTAGCAGTGACGGCAAGGTTGCGCTGATCGTGCGCACCTCAGATGATCTAACCAGCCGAGTCCCGGCCGGCAAAGTCATTAAAGAACTTGCGCCGATTGTGGGCGGCAAGGGTGGCGGCAAAGCCGACATGGCCGAAGGCGGAGGCGCCCTGCCGGAAAAACTCGGCGAAGCGCTCGAGGCGAGCTACGCTGTCGTTGCAAAGCTGCTAGGTTAGTTTCAACTCCCTGGAGTGCGGCGACCTGTTGCCGCTTTGGCCTGCGGCGGCTTGACGCCGTTTTTTTTTTGCGATGGACTAATGCAACCATGGCAGCGACAGGTCGCAGCTGCCAAAGCGCTGACAGGTCAGCGCACTCCAGGGAGTTGAACTCTACGAAGAAAGGCGCGAGGCGTCCTCGAATGAAGACGCGCTCGCGCTTTTTTGTGGCTTGTTTTTTCAACAAGCCTCCCCCGCAAGATTTAAACTAGCCCGACATTACATTGCCCTCTGTTTGTCAGTGAGCACTATGGCCATCTTTTCAAGCGTGACCTTGTTAAGCGTGCCAGTAACCTTGATGTTCTCCGCCGCTTGATACTGCTTCAGTCCGGCGCGCGTGTCACCGTCAAGCTTGCCTGTCTGCTCGCCGGCGTAGAAACCGCGATCCTTGAGAATCTTTTGCGCTTGCTGAATCTGATCCTTACTGGCGCGAAAGATTGGTTTCCTGGGTTTCGCAGCCGTGTTTGAGTTGCTGGTGGTCGAGCTGTTTGAGTTTTGAGCAGCCACTGCTATTGAAAAGACAAACAGCAGCGACAAAATGGTCGAAAGTATTTTTTTCATGTGGTCCCTTCTTTTAGTGAAGACGCGCAAATGCGTGCGGCACTACTGAGTTGTTTGGAAAGCGCCGGTATCATCATTGGCCTCACTGCGGAACTCAATAGCTCGTGCTCAGACCCCCTAAACCGGAATTTGCAAGTGATCTTGCAGCCGTGGCCATTGCAAAAAACCTGTTACTGAAAGCGCAGATTTGGAGGGGCTGTTAGCGGAGCCCCATCATGACTGTCGGGCTACTGCCCGACCGACAACCCAAGTCGGCTGTGACTAAGAGAATGGCGATGCCTGCAACTACGCCGGGCCATTAGCGCCCGGGACAGTAGGCCGACAGATATAGGGGGCTCCGTTACCAGGACGGAAGCTCAAAGCACTAACCGAACCGCGCCGCGGATTACACATTTTCGTCGTTTTTGCACGGAGAATTAGGCCGTGTTGGCAATCGTTTAACGCCTGTGTTAGTATCTGACCCGGTCTTAGCTTGAACGACAAAGAGACCGCTCCCCGAAAAACTTCACGCTTGAACGCATCTTCGATAGCACGCACGTTCGGCCCCGCAGTTTGAACTCATAGCAGCGCCCCAGAATTGAATCGCATGAAAAAACTTCCCCTGGCTGCCGCCCTCTTTTTCATCTCCGCCTTGCCGGTGTTCGCCCAAAGCGAATACAGCAAGTCCAGTTACAGTGTGGACAACTTTGACTTGAGCGCTGTTCACGTTGAACTGCCTCCACCTCCTCCGACAAAGAAACTTCGTCGCGGACGAGTGCTAACCTCGTCAACCAATCTCGATCAGTCATTGTCGTTCATTAGCCATCCAACGAACCTGAACGGGGAGGGCTCGCTCAGTGGCTTCACCACCGGCAACGCAACTGTCGATAGTTACATAGTCGATTCCGGTCGCCGCAACTCAGTCGATCCGCTGTTGCTATACGCAATCATGCATCAGGAGTCGACGTTCAAGGCTCGCGCGATGTCTAACAAAGGCGCGCGCGGTCTGATGCAGTTGATGCCGGGAACCGCTGTGCGTTTCGGAGTCACCAGCATTTGGGATCCGAAACAAAACATTGAAGGTGGCACACGCTATATGCGTTTTCTGCTGGACAAGTTTGACGGGAACGTGCAACTGGCGCTGGCCGGCTACAATGCCGGCGAAGGCGCCGTCATGAAATACGGGTTTCGCATTCCGCCTTACAGTGAGACGCAGGAATACGTGCGCAGAATTAGCCGCCGCTACGATCTTATTCGCGACCCGCTGGCCTACCGCAACGCCAACAACTACACGCGTGAGCAGGTAGCCGCCAATCAGCTTAAGGAATCGGCGCCGCTCACAATGTATGAACGCAGTGTGTTTGCAGTGAGGCTCCCTGATGGACGGCTGCAGTTGATTACGCAGTAAATAACTCTCAACCAGCGGAAACTAAAAAGCGAGGCGGATAATTTCCGCCTCGCTTTTTTGTTTATTTTGGAGTGCGGTGGCAAGCGAGGCGCGACACCGCTTTGGTTCTCTGGTAGATAAACTAAAGCGCCGTCGACGCTTCGCTCTGCCGGCGCACTCCAAAGTATTCAAATCACCGGTTGGCTGATTAAGGCGGGCAGGGGCGTCACCACTCGCGCGGCCGGCACGCACAGCACCGGACACGGTGAATTCCTCACCACACGTTCTATCTCGGAACCGAGCACTGGAGTGCCACCAAAAAGAGAAGCGTGAACGCTGGTGCCGATGACGATCAAGTCAGCATCTGTCTCTGCGGCCAGGCGCACAATTTCCGCATAAGGTCGGCCTTCGACGACGTGGCGCACAGCCCGAGCTCCATCACCGCGAGCAAGTTGAGTCATGAGTTCCTGCACGTAACTACGCAAACGGGTCAACGCGTTCAGCCCGCCTTCGGGGAACATCACCGAGATCTGTTCCAGGTAGTCTCCGATCACAGAAACCGCGTGAAGTTCTGCTCCGGTTTGATTTGCGAGTCGCGTCGCCACTTGAGTTGCCGCCGCGGCAGAAGGTCGAAAGTTCGTCGCCAGCAGAATTCGGTTTAGACGAATTTCGCTGCGGTCACCTTTGTGCTCTACAAAATCATGCTGCGGCGGACGAATGGTCAGCACCGGACAGGGCGCCTCAGCGATTATTTCTTCCGCCGTCGAACCCCACAGCGCCCGTGATAGTCCCTTGCGGCCATGCGTCACAACCGTTACCAGATCGATATCGTAGTCGCGAACGGCTTTGGCAATTTCTGACGCGGGCTCGCCTTCAACAATGACCGGCTCGACTTCAAGCCCATTGAATAGCGGGTCCGCCAACAGGGTTCTTACCTCGGTCCTCAGTTGCAGTAACCAGCGGTTGTCCTGTTCTGCAAAAATCCGCTCCGGCAAGGTCAGCAGATTTTCCGGTACTCTTGCGCTCTGTACGCTGAACAGCACCGCGCGTCCGCCACCGCTGCTCGCAAATGCCGCCGCATATTTCAATGCCGCCCGGGCGTGTGGCGTAAAATCGGTCGGGAAGAGAATGTTCCTAAAGGGATACATGGGCAAATTTCGGATTGCGATTTTTCGGATTTTTCAAAGTCTAGCAAGAAAAAAGGAAACAGGGGAAGAGGGGAAAGGAAAAGGGGATGAGTAAAGCCACTTCGCGATCCATTGGATCCGAGTTTACCTTTAGGCCTTTGACCTTTTCTCTTCCCTCTAGTTCTCTCTGCCGTTTTTTCTGGATTTTCTTCCGCGTTCCGTGCCAAACTCCGCCAGCATTCCTTCAGTCTGGGCGACAGCAAAGCAATTTCCAACTAAATCCCGTTTCGGAGGCGACCGTTTTGCTTAAAGGAATCTTTCGCACCAAGAACCTCGACGACATTCTCGCCGCATTAGATGCCCAAACGCACTCGCTGAAGCGGACGCTCGGTGCGTTTAATGTAACTCTATTGGGCATCGGCGCGATCATAGGCGCGGGTATCTTCGCAACTGTCGGCACGGCAGCAGCTGGAGATGCGCATCGGCCCGGCGCTGGTCCCTCGCTGATGTTGTCGTTCGTCATCACGGCAATTGTTTGCGCATTTACCGCGCTCTGTTATGCCGAGATGGCTTCAATGGTTCCGATCTCGGGATCGGCATATACCTACTCCTACGCCACGCTTGGAGAACTCGTGGCCTGGATCATTGGTTGGGACTTGATCATTGAATACGCCGTGGGCAACGTCGCCGTGGCCATTAGTTGGGCCAATTATTTTAGATCCTTTCTGGATGACGCATTTGGCATCAACGTACCGCAATGGCTGGCCACTGACTTTCGTACAGCACGAAAGATTCCCGGATTACTCGAAAATGCGCCGCACATTTTCGGCTTCCCCATAGTTTTCAATTTGCTCGCGTTTCTGATTGTGGCGCTGATAACGATAGTCCTGGTGTGGGGAATTCGTGAGTCGGCCGGATTCAACGCCGTAATGGTCGGCATCAAGATCGTGGTGCTGCTCTTCTTTGTCGGCCTGGCGTTCTATTTCGTTTCGCCCTCAAAAATGGTTTCGAACTGGCACCCCTTTCAACCAACTGGCTGGGGCGGCACTCTGGCTGGAGCGGCCGTGGTCTTCTTTGCTTACATTGGATTCGATGCGGTATCGACGGTGGCCGAAGAAACGAAGAATCCGTCCCGAGATCTGCCTATCGGAATCATCGCGTCGTTGGTGATCTGCACGATCTTTTACGTGTTGGTTGCCGCTGTTTTTACGGGAATGATGCCTTACAGTGAACTGGTTCGAAGGCTGGCTAATGAACAAGCCGAACCACTCACCATGGCGCTTAACCACGTGGCGCCAGACGCGCGTTGGGCCAGCGCGATCGTGGCGTTCGGATCGGTTGTCGCGCACACCGCTGTGCTGCTCGTATTTCAATTGGGTCAGCCCCGTATCTTCTTTTCGATGGCTCGCGACGGCATGCTCCCGCCAATCTTTGCCAAGATCCATCCGAAGTTTCAGACTCCGCACGTGACGACGATCCTGACGGGAGTCGTTGTCGGGGTCTTCGCAGCGGTGATGAGCATCGACGAAATGGTCGACCTCACAAACATCGGAACGCTCTTCGCATTTATGCTGGTATGCGTGGGCATCACGATTCTGCGTTACAAAGATCCGTCCCGTCCCCGGCCCTTCAAAGTTCCCTTCGGCGCGTGGTTGTTGCCGATGCTCGGAGCGGCCTCGTGTTTGTTCCTGATGTATTACTTGCCGCCGACGTCCTGGTGGCGCTTCGTGGCCTGGCTGGCGCTGGGCCTGTCGGTTTACTTCGCCTACGGCTATTCACGAAGCACCATCGGTCGAACGTTGGGACGACCGTTTCCCACCCCGCTCGGATTGAAAGTGGCAGGGCTTGGCTTCCTGGTTTTGGCAATCGGGCTCTTCATCATCGGATTCCAAAGCCCAACTGCAACTGCATACACTTTAACTGGTATCGGGCTGCTGATGATCGTCCTGGGTGTCGTCCTGGGCAGCAAGGCGAGTCCGCAAGGCGGTGCTTAGACATCTCCAATGCACGTGCTCCGATTAGGTTGGCGGTTTAGTGGCGGGTCCAGGGTAGCGCCCCATCCAAACGCCGCGGTGTGCTGCCTACATTTCCCAAATCATCCGTGCCGGCATCGTTTCGATCGACGCCGCTGGCGGCCGGTTACGCGCGCCTGGCAAATCACTCCGGAGGCATCCTTAGCAGATGAAAATTTTTCCAACGATAAGATACCTGGCCTTTGCCGTTTCTATTCTCCTGGGCGTGACTGCCTCTGCGCTAGCCCAAACTCCCAAAGCAAAAGCGGCTACTTTTCAGCTAGGCGCTCAAGTGCTAACTATTCCTGCACCGGCTGACTTTGAAGAGGCGGCTTCGCAATTTGAAAAGATCAAGGAACGCTTCACCATTACAGAGGCCCCTGATAACGACATGCTGGCCGTTCATATGCCGCATGCCGATTGCGAGAAATTACGGGCGGGTGAGTTTGGCCCGTTCAATTTTTATACGAAGGTGTCCATCCGCAAAAGCGTACGCGAGGAAGACTATACAGCTGAACGATTCGCGGAACTTGTCGCCGTGTTTCGTCAAAGCGGTTCCCAAATACTTGACGTTAACGGTCCGGTAATGAAAGCCGCTACGGAACGCCTGGACAAGAGTCTCACTAAGCTCAATGAACAAGAAACCCAGGTTGATTTGAGTCAGCCGGTTAATCTCGGGGAGTTCGATACGCGTCCAAACGTGTACAGCGTCATGCTGTTGCTGAACATCAAAACCACGACCGGTGATCGTGAGACAACTGTGCCAATACTTGGAGGACTGTCTTACATCAGAGTAAAACAGCGCCTGGTTTACGTTTATACGTATCGCCGGTATGAATCCAAAGCCGACGCGGCAATTCTGCGAGTATTTACTACTCAATGGATCAATCAAATTCTAGCGGCAAATAATACTGCCCGGCGCGGCGGCAAACGGCTTTACTAAGATTTGTCATGAACGCCCTTCCCATCATCGTCGGCTCGTTGTGCGTAATCGCCATCGCCTATCGCTACTACTCCGCCTTCATCGCCGCCAAAGTGCTCGCGCTCGATGATTCGCGACCAGTGCCTTCGCAAACAATGTATGACGGCCACAACTACTATCCGACAAACAAGTGGGTGCTCTTCGGCCATCACTTTGCAGCTATCTCAGGCGCCGGTCCTTTGATCGGTCCGGTGTTGGCGGCGCAGTTTGGTTTTCTCCCCGGATTGCTATGGCTGGTTATTGGGGTCTGCCTCGGCGGCGCCGTGCACGACTTCATGATTCTCGCCGGCAGCATACGTCGCAAAGGTAAGTCACTGGCAGAGATGGCACGGACCGAGATAAGCCCGCTGTCGGGCTTGGTAGCCGGAATTGCGATTCTGTTTATTGTGGTGATTGCGCTGGCGGGACTGGGCCTGGTCGTTGTCAATGCGCTCGCTGAATCACCCTGGGGTACGTTCACCGTTGGGTTCACAATTCCACTGGCCCTCTTCATGGGTCTTTATATGTATCGCTTCCGCAAAGGCAGGATTGCTGAGGCGAGCATAATCGGAGTGCTGGGTTTGTTGGCTGCAGTTTACCTCGGGGGACGCATTGCTGATTCATCCCTGGCCAACACTTTCACACTTTCGCGCAACGCACTGATCATCCTGATGGCTTGCTACGGCTTCATCGCCTCCGTCCTGCCCGTTTGGATGTTGCTTTGCCCGCGCGACTATCTGTCGTCATATTTGAAGATCGGAACGATAGCTTTCCTGATCATCGGTGTCATTCTGGTTCACCCAAACCTGAACATGCCGGCGCTCACGCCTTTCACCGCGGGGGGCGGACCGGTGATTCCTGGCAAGCTCTATCCCTTCGTCTTTATCACGATTGCCTGTGGTGCGATTTCCGGTTTTCACGCGCTGGTTTCTTCGGGCACGACGCCGAAGATGGTCGCGAAGGAAACTGACGCGCGCATGATTGGCTACGGCTCGATGCTGATGGAAGGCGTGGTTGGTGTGGTGGCTCTAATCGCCGCGAGCTCACTTTTTCCCGGCGACTACTTTGCCATCAACACTGCTCAGAAGACTGATACACAAAAAGCTGCTTACGCGGCGATGGTCTACGAAAACAGCGCGCAGGGTTTCAACCTCCAGCCTCATGAGATTGATCGCCTCGAGCAGGAGTCAGGCGAAAAAAACCTGCGCGGTAGAACCGGCGGCGCGGTGACTCTGGCACTGGGCATCGCCAAGATCTTTGATGGCATCCCCGGCCTCCGCGGGCTCATGAAATACTGGTATCACTTCGCGATCATGTTTGAAGCGCTCTTCATACTCACCACGATCGATACCGGCACGCGGGTAGCCCGCTTCCTTGTTGGTGAGTTTGGCGGAAGGGTTTATCGCAAACTCGAAGAACCTAACTGGCTGCCGGGGTCAGTCATTACTTCTGCCTTGGTGGTGACCGCCTGGGCGGCGTTCATCTGGTCTGGATCGATCTCAACCATCTGGCCGATGTTTGGCATCGCCAATCAATTGCTTGCCGCGGTAGCGCTTTGCGTCGCCACCACCATCATCATCAACTCCGGTAAGGCGAAATACAGTTGGGTAACACTACTGCCGCTGAGCTTTGTCTCTACTACTACCCTCGTGGCGGGCTGGGAATCGATCACAGACATCTTCTGGCCGCTCTCACAAAAGCCTGAGACTGCGACGCTGGGCTACGTTAACGTTTCCCTCACCGCGATCATAATGTTTGCTGCAGTAATTATTCTGATCGACTCGATTCGTCGCTGGCTGGGAATTGGTAAACGTCCGCAGAGTCTCGCAGAATTCGCCGAAGCTGAAGCTTCTGGCTAGTGTTTGCCTGCGGCTTGCCGCCTTCCGTGCGGAAAGGCTGCGCCTTTCCGAAATTCGTTATTTATCGATGAGGCTGCGCCTCGCGTTAGAGGCATAGCCTCTATGCAATTAAGAGCCACTCGGAAAGCCGCAGGCTTTCCGCACGGAGGGCGGCAGAGCCGCAGACGCGCGAACGTCCTTTCAGCCCCCCGTTGGACAGTCCGCCCGAAAATCGGCAATAATACGCGGTTCTTGCAAGGCGATCCCGTCAACACCGTAAGTGCTGGCAACCAGTTTTGGTGTTGAATTGTGGACCCGAGCAAGGCTCGCGGGCGCGCATCTCGCTACTTAAACGACCGAAAGGAATCACACAATCGTGGAACTATCGCTGATCTCAATTATCAGCCTGCTAACAGTTTGCTTAGCAGCATTGCTTGTCAAAAAGAAACCTCTCAACAACGTCAGGAACGGGGCTCTTTCTCTAGTCGCCACGCATGCGCGTCGTGTTCGCCGCATCGGTTTCAGCGCTGTCGCCGCTCTGGCAGGCCTGACAGTTTCTGCGTCAACGGCGTTTGCTCAGTCGCATGGCGGCGGCGAAGCGAGTTTGATTCTGCCCGATCTCAACGATGTCACTTTTTTTGGCGGCATTAACGGTCACAACCTTTTGTTAGTCGGACTAGTCGTCTGCATGCTGGGTCTTCTTTTTGGTCTCGGCATCTACATGAACCTGAAGAAGCTGCCGGTGCATCGCGCCATGCGGGAAATCTCGGAGCTGATTTACGAAACTTGCAAGACCTACCTGATCACGCAAGGCAAGTTCATTCTGATTCTGGAAATCTTCATCGGCACCATCATCATTCTTTACTACGGTGTGCTCAGGCCCGTGCCTAATAAGCCGCTCGCGGTAACCTTACCGATCATCGTGGCCTTCAGCCTGGTGGGGATCGCCGGCAGCTACGGCGTCGCATGGTTTGGCATACGCGTTAATACCTTCGCGAATTCACGCACCGCATTCGCAAGTCTCGAAGGCAAACCGTTTCCTTTGTACGCAATTCCACTGAAAGCCGGCATGAGCATCGGCATGATGCTGATAAGCGTCGAGCTTTTTATCATGCTGTGCATTCTGCTTTTCATTCCTGGTGATTACGCGGGTCCCTGTTTCATCGGTTTCGCGATTGGCGAATCACTCGGCGCATCAGCACTGCGTATTGCCGGCGGCATTTTCACTAAGATTGCGGACATCGGCGCTGATCTGATGAAGATCGTCTTTAAGATTAAGGAAGACGACGCCCGCAATCCGGGCGTGATTGCTGACTGCACCGGCGACAACGCCGGCGATTCAGTCGGACCCAGCGCTGACGGTTTTGAAACTTACGGCGTTACCGGCGTGGCGTTAATCACCTTCATCTTGCTGGGCGTGCGTGGCGATACCGTGCAAGTGCAGCTGTTGGTTTGGATCTTCGTGATGCGCATCATGATGATCATCGCCAGCGCGGCGTCCTACTTCATCAACGACGCGATTGCTAAAGCTCGCTATCGCAACGCGGATAAGATGAACTTCGAGTCTCCGCTCACGTCGCTGGTTTGGATCACGTCGATTCTTTCTGTAGTCGTCACGTTCGTTATTTCCCGATTGACAATTCCCGCGCTCGGCGGCGACACAACCCTTTGGTGGAAACTTGCGGCAATCATCTCCTGCGGCACTCTCGCAGGCGCAATCATTCCTGAACTGGTCAAGGTGTTTACCTCGACCGGCTCCCACCACGTAAGCGAAGTGGTTACATCTTCGCGCGAAGGCGGCGCATCCCTCAACATCCTTTCCGGTCTGGTGGCCGGAAACTTTTCGGCTTACTGGCTGGGAATCAGCATCGTCTTCCTGATGTCGATTGCTTACTTCTTCAGCACCATGGGCCTAGATGCGCTGATGGTGGCGGCGCCGGTTTTCGCTTTTGGACTCGTGGCCTTTGGCTTTCTCGGCATGGGCCCGGTTACGATCGCCGTCGATTCCTATGGTCCAGTGACTGACAACGCTCAATCTGTCTACGAGCTGTCGCTGATCGAACAAGTACCGGATGTCCACACCGAAGTTAAACGCGACTTCAATATCGACGTCAACTTTGAGCGCGCTAAACATCTGTTAGAAGAAAACGACGGCGCTGGCAACACCTTCAAGGCGACTGCAAAACCGGTGTTGATCGGCACGGCCGTGGTCGGCGCTACTACCATGATCTTTTCAATAATGATGAATCTGACAAATGGACTGACTACTGACACCGAAAGCCTGTCGCTCCTGCATGCTCCGTTCGTGCTGGGCCTGATCTCAGGTGGCGCAGTGATCTACTGGTTCACCGGCGCTTCGATTCAGGCGGTAACCACGGGGGCTTACCGCGCGGTCGAGTTCATCAAGGCAAACATTCGCCTCGAAGGCGTGGAAAAAGCGTCGGTTGAAGATAGCAAGAAGGTCGTTCAGATCTGCACCCAGTATGCGCAGAAGGGCATGTTCAATATCTTCCTGACGATATTTTTCTCAACGCTGGCGTTTGCGTTTGTCGAACCGTTTTTCTTTATTGGCTATTTGATTTCGATTGCGATCTTCGGGCTCTATCAGGCGATCTTCATGGCTAACGCCGGCGGCGCCTGGGACAACGCGAAGAAAGTGGTCGAAGTGGATCTGAAACAAAAAGGCACAGCGCTGCATGACGCAACTGTCGTCGGCGACACGGTTGGTGATCCCTTCAAGGATACGTCTTCAGTTGCGCTGAATCCGGTAATCAAGTTCACTACGTTGTTTGGCTTGCTGGCTGTGGAGCTGGCGGTGTCAATTGCCGACACCCGGGGACAGTTTGGCGATAATGGTCCGCTGATCAGCCACATTCTGGCAGCTGTTTTCTTCCTGGCGTCGCTCGTATTTGTCTGGCGCTCGTTCCACAAGATGCGGATCGGCACGTTGGCGTCGGCCGGCGGGAACGAGTCGCAGAAGGACTAGACCAGTTTCAGGTTTCAAGTTTCAAGTTTCAAGTTTAGAATTCCAGTTGTGTAAACTTGAAGCCTGGAACTCGAAACTAAAAAGGGGTAGCCGCAAATGAGCACATCCTTTGATCATGCCGCACCTGACACCCTGATTGGTGCGGCACTGGCGCCGCTCGACTGGACGCGATCTGTATCGCTGGCCGTCGTCTTTAGTTTGTTGACTGCGCTCGCTGCTCAGATCGTAATTCCAGTTGGGCTAGGTCCACCAGTCACAGGCCAGACGTTTGTCGTCTTGCTTACTGGAGCGCTGCTTGGATCACGCCTCGGCGCGATGGCCATCATTATGTACCTGGCGGAAGGCGCTATTGGCTTGCCCTTCTTTAGCGCCGGCCAGGGAGGCATCGGCGTTCTTCTTGGACAAAATGGTGGCTATCTGGTGGCCTTTCCAGCGGGCGCCTTTGTCGCCGGCGCGTTTGCAGAAAACGGATGGGACAAACGCTTCTGGACGGCGGTCGTGGCGATGGCTGCGGGTTCAATCATTATCCTGCTTGCGGGCATGGCCTGGTTCTCGGTGCTAACGCACACCTCTCCACTTGTGGCCTTCCTAATTAATTTGAAGTACATTCCCGGCGACATAATCAAGATACTGTTGGCCGCCGCAGTTCTGCCGACCGGCTGGGCACTGCTGAAACGTAAGGCCTCTCAAAAAGGGGAATAGAGAAACCGGGTAAAAGGGGAAGGGGGTAAAGTGAAAGACGGTTAGTCTTTCCTTTCCCCTTTCCCTTTTCCAGCTGCGGCTTTTCCCCTTTCCCCTTGACCCTTTCCCATCTTCCCCGTCCGCTGTTTTTTCGGTTTGACATCCCAACCACAGTTGTAGTAGCTTCAACCTCATTCGTAGTAAAGGAGCGGGGATGGCCAAAGAAAAGCAGGTTAGGCTGACGCGTCTGGAGTTGGAGGTCATGGGCGCGGTGTGGGCGCTGGGAAGCGCCTCGGTGCGTGAGATTCAGGAACAGCTCCCGGAACAGAAACGCCCGGCTTACACGACTGTGCAGACGATCATCTACCGTCTGGAGGAAAAGGGGGCAGTTCGGCGCGTCAAGAAAATCGGCAACGCGCACATCTTTGAAGCGGTGGTCACTCGCAAGGCAGCACACAACCGTTTGCTTGACGAGTTGCTTCATATCTTCGGCGGTTCCCCACGCTCGCTGATGGCGCAACTGGTTGAAACCGGACAACTGACCCTGCAGGACATCAGAGATTTGGAAAAGACGGTAGGACAAGTGGAAGCAAACAAGCCTGTCGGCTCTCCAGCGAAGGAGTCCGGACGTGTCATTAAGAACAAACGCGCGGGAGGGAACGCGAAATGAGAGCTGTCTACGAATGGTTAGGGGCAGCTTCCGTTTGGTGGTGGCCACGGTTTGCAGATCATCTTTGGCAGACGACTGTTTTTGCGTTAGTCATCCTGGTCGCAGCGTTTGTGCTCAGACGCGGGCCGGCCCGCTGGCGTCACACCTTTTGCCTGGTTGCCTCTGCAAAATTCATCCTTCCCGCCGCGCTTTTCGTCTTCCCGGCCCAGCAAACTGGTGTCCAGTCTCTTTCGTTTCTACGCTGGTTTCAACAGACAGAACAAAACGCTTTGTTGTTATCGGGAATCACCGGCCCGGTGGCGACACTCGCGTCGACATATAGGGTGACGATCGTTGCGACCAATGACAACCCGCGCCCCGAGTTTTACCTGGCGCTAACTGCAATTTGGCTGACTGGCATTCTAACGATGCTGCTGCTTTGGGGACTTTGCCGACGCAGCTTCCTGCGTTCGTTGCGCCTTGGGCAAACGCGACAAACCAACCGGGACGGCCGCGAGTGGCAAGCACTCGAGCGCGCCAGAATATCCCTGCAATGGAAAGGTGAGGTCGGCCTGATAATTTTACCGCTGAAGCTCGAACCAGCGGTGTGGCGCGTGTGGCAGCCGACGGTGGTGTTGCCGGAAACCATCGCCGCCCACCTCAACGACGATGAGTTGGAAGCCATCATGCTTCACGAGCTGGTTCACATTCAACGACGTGACAATCTGATCGGAAATCTGCAGTTGGCGCTGTGTGCGTTGTTGTGGTTTCACCCACTCGTCTGGTTCATCAGTCGCAAATTGTTCGATGAACGCGAACAAGTCTGCGATGAACGGGTAATGGAAGTTTGTCGAGTGCCTGACGCTTACGCCTCGAGCATTCTTAAAGTGGTGCGCTTCTGTTTCGGCTGGCGAATGGCGGGAGTGACCGGCGCTGCCAGTGGTTCTAATCTGCAAAGGAGGATCGAAAATATTATGTCTACTGGGAACACGAAACGCAGGATAAGTGTGGCGTCTCGCCTGCTGGCAGTTGGACTGGTGGCTATGGCTTTACTTATTTTGGTCGCTGCCGGAGTTTATAGTCGACCGCAAGCGACTAATGCATTAACAAGCGATAATGTCGCTCACAGCACGGCGAGCAACGAGGTATCACTGGGATCCGAGATAGGCGCTGATCAACAA
>JBOGOP010000018.1:0-37201 GCA_050747225.1 Pyrinomonadaceae bacterium | reverse complement strand
ACGTTACGGATCGGGGCGCTGGCGGCGGTGTTGGCGGTGGCGATCTTTATCGGAGCGCCCGCCTGGATCGCTTATTCCGCAGGCCCGCATTATGCGCTGTACACCAACGCGCTGGCCGCAAACAAGGTTGGCTACTTTTTTCCGCATGACGAGATTTATGACGACGGCTTGCGTGAAGCGATCAAGTTTGTTTGCGATACCGCGCCGCCGGGCGCCATCATTGCCCACGAGACGCCTGCTGCCACGAAGTATTATCTGGAGCAGTTTCGACGCCCTGACCTTGTTTCAAAAGCGATATCGGCTCCGGAGTTCGACGTCACAAAAATATCGGGCTCGGCTTATTTCATTATTCAGCGAGGCCGTACGTATTTCGAAAATCAGGACAAGCTGGCGTTCATCCGCGGGAACTTTAAGAAGATCCACGAAGTGTCGGTTAATGGAATGCCGGCCGCTGAGATGTTTGTGAATCAACCTAAAGACTAGTTTCGAGTTTCGAGTTTCAAGTTCTGAACCCGAAACCTGGAACTCGAAACTCGAAACTGTGAAATCTATGAAGCCCACGAGAAAATCTTTCGTTGCAACCCTTGTCGTCATCGCGGCGCTGTTATTAACGATTCTTCCCATTTCGGGTCGTAGTCAATCACATCTTTCAAAACGCGTTCACATCGTAGTTCTTGGTACCACGGATCAACACGGCAATCTCTTTCCGATCGATTACTACACTGACAATGCTGACAACCGCGGCCTGGCAAAAATCGCAACCTTGATCCGGCAGGTTCGCAAGGAGAACAAAAACGTCGTCCTGATCGACTCAGGCGATACGATTCAGGGCACCCCGCTCGAGTATTACCACAACAAGAAAAACAACGCGCCAACCGATCCGATGATGCTCGCGATGAACGCCCTCGGTTACGACGCGATGGCCGTTGGCAATCACGAATACAACTTTGGTTTGGCGGTGCTGGAGAAAGCTCGCAGCGAAGCGAAGTTTCCCTGGTTGTCGGCCAACACCTACCACAAAGGAACAAATCAAACTCACTACACGCCATACATCGTCAAGGAAATTGACGGAGTGCGCATTGCGGTACTCGGACTCACCACTCCCGGGATTCCCAACTGGGAGAACGCGCCAAACTACGCCGGGCTTGAGTTTCGCGAACCCTTGAGCGAGGCGAGGAAGTGGGTTCCGATTCTGCGCCGGAAAGAGCGCGCGGATGTGGTCGTAATCGCTATGCACATGGGTATCGAGCAGGACTTGCGCACCGGCGAGATCAACCCCGGGCAAGTCGCGAATGAAAATCGAGCGGTCGCGATTGCCAAAGGAGTTCCTGGCGTCGATCTCATTTTCATGGGACACACCCATCGCGACGTGCCGTCAGTCATTGTCAACGGAGTACAACTAATTCAGGCAAACTATTGGGGCAAACACCTGGCGCGCGTGGATCTTTATTTGGAAAATGCGGGACGTGGCTGGCGCGTTTTTGCGCGCGCGGCCCGCACGATTGCCGTTGATGATCGAGTCGTGCCGGATCCGGAGATCTTGAAACTGGGCGAGCCTTATGACCGCGAAACACAGACCTGGCTGTCGCGCGCAATCGGCGAGTCTGGTGCGGAACTAACGGCCACCGAAGCGCGCTTCCGTGACACCGCCATTTTAGATTTGATTCAGCGAGTGCAACTGGAGGCGGGCAAAGCCGACGTCTCGATGGCCGCGGTCTTCAATCCTGATGCGCGCATCGCCAGGGGACCCGTGACCGTTCGCGACATCGCCGGACTCTATGTTTATGAAAATACCCTCGTAGTTTTGGAGGTGACCGGTCAGCAGTTGAAAGACGCTTTGGAACATTCGGCAAAATATTTTCGCCCGTATGAACCAGGAAAAAGTCCGACCGAACTTGTCGACGAAAAAATTCCTGCCTACAACTTTGACATCGCGGAAGGCGTGGCCTATACGCTGAACATCGCCAAACCGTTTGGCCAGCGGATCGAGAGTTTGGAATTTCAGGGAAAGCCGTTGGCGCCGACTCAGAAGCTGAGGCTGGCCACCAACAACTACCGCGTGAACGGCGGCGGAGGCTACACGATGTATAAAGGAGCGCCGGTAGTCTATCGCTCGAGCGTGGAGATTCGTGAGTTGATCATTGACTGGGTTGAACGACACCAAACAATTCCCACCGAGCCGACGAACAACTGGCGAATCGTCCCCTACTCAGTCCAAAGTCCAATGTCCAAAGTCCGTCTACCTGATGAAGAGTGATGAATCCCACGTCCAATATCCAAAGTT
The DNA here is from genome assembly GCA_050747225.1 of Pyrinomonadaceae bacterium. Taxonomy (GTDB): domain Bacteria; phylum Acidobacteriota; class Blastocatellia; order Pyrinomonadales; family Pyrinomonadaceae; genus PSRF01. Next base: position 34,917 of record JBOGOP010000018.1, on the reverse strand, counting down.
TGTTTGGCGAAGCGGACTTTGGACTTTGGACTATGGACACGTATGCCAACCAAATAACCGCGGTCAGTGTCTATTGAACCGTTAGAACTGGTTTTCGCTCCTCGAGGTAAATCCGGATTGAGCAGTGAAGCTGAATTAATCAGGCAGGCCCAGGCCGGCGATACTGACGCTTTCTGTCTGCTCGCCCAGGCTTACGAGCGAAGAATCTATTCGCTGGCGTTCCACTATTCCCGCGAACGCCAGGACGCCGAGGATCTGTCTCAGGAAGTCTGGCTGAAAGCTTACGCCGCGATATCGACGTTCAGATACGAATCGAACTTCTATACCTGGCTGCGGCAGATCACAATTAACTGCTTTCTGAATCATCGACGAGCGAAGTCCGTTCGCTGGCATAGTCAAATCGTCGACAGCGCCTCCGCCGAGAATTACGCCGCGCAGGATGATGCGGGCTCGTCGGCGCGCGGCCTGGAAACTACTTTGCAAAACCAGTTGGTCGTCGAAAGAGTGATGCAGGCATTGGCGGGTGTAACGCCACAACAAAGATTGATCTTCCTGCTGAAGCATCAGGAAGGTATGACTTACGAAGAGATTTCCAAAGAGCTTGGTTGTTCACCGGGAACCGTTAAGAAGTCTGTGTCGCGTACGATCGCGAAACTTCGCGAGAAGTTAGGAGTTAACGAGGAACCCGAAAATTACATGTCCTGTGCCGCCACAGGGATCTTGAGTTAAGAGAAATCAAAATGCACAACTGTAAATTGACCAGAAGTAGTTTCATCGACCTTGCGCTCGATGAAGTGCAGCCGGCGAAATCGAAGCAACTGCTGGCAGAGTTGAACAACTGCCCAGCCTGCCGGACGGAGTATCAGGCGCTAAGAAGTACGCTGCACGTTTCCAATCAGGCGTTGCGATCGGCGCTGCCGGGCGAAGAGTTCTGGCCCGGTTATCGCACCAGGCTGCATTCCAAGCTCCTTGCCGGTCCGGCGCAGAGCAGAAACACCGCGGAGCACTTTTCCCCGTCCGCCTTGGCCTCGCCAGCGTCTCTCAACTCAAAAGTGTGGTTGGCATTAAGAACCCTGGCGACCACCTCTATCCGCGTGCCACTCCCTGCGGCGTTGGCGGTATTGTTGATATTCGGAGCGTTCTTCTTAGTTATGCGTACTCGCGGGCAGGCAAACGCTCCTGCGGTGACTCCGGTGGCACTCGCAGAAACAAAAACTTTAGAGGTTCCCGTCATCCAGGAAAAAGTGATCACTCGAGTGGTTTACGTCGAGAAGAAAAGCCGTAGATCACGGAACGGTGAGAACCAGTCAGCAACTCCTGGTGGAGACAATAGCGTTGCCGGTCGATCGAATGCTTCGAACAGAACAGCGCTGAGTTTGGCAGGTTTCAAACCTACCGATGAGGTCAAATTAACGGTCATCAAGGGGAGTGCGAAGGATCAAAAGCGATGACAAGTAGAGCTTTGCTGATCGCCGTTCTGCTGCTCTTGCTTGCGTCGCTCGCGGCGGCGCAGGAGGGTACCCGACGTAACGTGGTTGTGTCGCTTGCTGACGGTGGTTTCGTCGCTTTCAAAAGCGAAACTGCGTGGAGCGGAACGACCGGAACTACGGGCGCGACCGCCGCAGCCGGCACAAGAGCAAGCGCTTCAGCGGCCGGTCAGATTCCTCAGGGAGAATTTCGGGCCGAGGCCTTCGTGGAAGGCAACGGTGTGATCCACCGGGTGCTCGCGGATGCGGCGGGGAAGTATGTTTTCGGCTACGACCTGTTGATCGAGGCCGTACCGGTTTCAAGAACGTTCACCATCGCCGTCGCTCCGCTGGATTCGCAGGTCGAAAACAAACTGCTGGCAGACCGTTCCAGGGTGCAACCCGCAAGTATTGCGACTCTGCCGCAAGCTGCGGAGCCGCAAATCCTGGATGACGGCGATTCATTTGCGCTCGATCTTCTCGTTAACCAAAAGACAGGCGTAAAGATTGTTGACCTCGTCAAAGTTTCGTTCGATCGTTCCAAACTTTGGGATGACAACCCCAGGGACTTGCCGCGAGACTTCACTCTGGACGCAGTTCCGTTGCGGATAATCGATTTCCGTTTACTCGTTGATGGCAACCTCGTAGCGGCAGGCAAGCCGGGAACGAATTTCTCTGGCGCGCTGATCTGGTGTTACGTCGAAGGACAAGGCCGCTTCATTTTCTCGCTGGTCCCGCGTGAAGGCTACCAGTTTCGGAAAGTCGGAATTATTGAGGACAACAGGATTGAGTTTACGTTGAAGGGGAAACGCTACGAGTGGCTTTCCAGCGAACCAATCCTTCCCAGCGGCGGATCATGGAACCTCTGGATGCTGCACGATCCAACCTACGTACCTTTTGGCACACAAGAAGTTAGCAAACGGGAAAAGAACCGTCTAGAGAAGTTAGACGACTCAGTTAAAGCCGCCAGGGAAAAGGCGGCAAGAATCGGCGACCCAATGCCGAGTGCCTATCGCAAACAATCTGAGGCTCAAAAGGATGGCGACGATCCATCATCCGCGAAACGCTTTCGTGTGATGGTAGGCGCGGCGGATCGCATGGAAAATCTCTGGCCGAAATAGATCGCGACTCGACACTGATTCAAAGCTAACAAGTTTCCCCAATCAAACAGGGTGCGTTGCCGGAGCCGGCCAAATGAAGGCTTCCGGGACAGGGCAGACCTGTGCCCGAACGAGGCAGGCCGGTCGAGTTGGAACAAAACAACTATAGGAGATGAGACATGAATAGAAGCAATTTTCTTGTTGGTCTGACTAGTTTGTTGTTCCTGGTGTGCTGCACAATTAATGCGAGCGCACAGTCTGACGAAGTCCCAAAGGTTGAGGTGGGCATCCACTTCACTACAATAACCAAGCCCGAAATCAACGGGAGTTCGACGGAGCCAGGATTAGGCGCCCGGTTTACTTTCAACCTCAATCGCAGTGTCGCGCTGGAAGCCGTGGGAAATCTTTTCCCGCATTCGTGTAGCTTCTGTGGCGGCAATCTGGGCGACAACAGTGGCATCATCAAGCAGGGTCTCTTTGGAGTAAAAGCCGGCAAGCGTTTCGAGAAGTGGGGAATATTCGCAAAGGCGCGGCCCGGGGTTGTCAATTTCGGCCAGGGCAATACCATTTACACTATCAATGGGACAGGCCCTTCTGCCGTGGTTGCGGTCCAGCGGAGAGGAGTCTCAAACTTCGCGACTGACCTGGGGGCTGTGCTGGAATTTTACCCGTCAAAGCGGATCGTGACCCGGTTTGAAGCGGGCGACACGCTGATTCACTACGGCAGTCGCCAGAGTAATTTCCTGACTTTTGATCCATCGACAAATTCGCCCATTCTGTTTCCTTTCACGACCCGCCCGGATACGCGGCACAATTTTCAATTCTTCGCGGGAGTGGGCTGGCGGTTTTAGAAGTCAGGCTACAAAACCAAAACGGCAACCCGGGGGCGTTGGGTTGCCGTTTTGGTTTTTAACAACCGGCAGGAGAGCGGGAGCTCGCCAGCCGTTGCGCGGGGAGGACATTGTTTAGCGAAGTACGGCTAATACTTCGACAGTTTCGTAAATGGCGCCTGGCGCGTGAGCATTGTCTCTTGAGGAAGCGAGCATAAGTTCACTTGCGATACCGCTTTCCTCCTGGGACTTCAGCAACTGACGGCCGCTGTTGTCGACGCCGTTCCAGACTTCCGCGAGAAAGTAGCGCTCGCCGTAGCGGTGAAACACCAGGCGTGCCTTCGGCTTATCCTTGATTCGTCGAGTTGCTTCGCTCAGGCGAAGTGCCGAGATTTTTCCGTTACTACTTTGGATCAGCAATCCGTTACCGGCGCTGGCGATTGACTGCACTGAGTATTCTCCGGCCGGCAGCGTTTTGTAGCCCACGCTGAATTCAAAAGGAACGTTTGCGACGACCTTGGCGGCAGTCGGCTGGGCATTCGCTGAGACGACCGCCATTGCGAGCGCAACCGTAACTATCAGCGCCAACATCGTGAACCGCTTAAGAAATTCCCTTTTCATGACTTCTCCTCTTGCCTTTCGGCATTGGTCGAATCCTGTCGACCGCACTTTGCTGGTGAGCAAGGCGTCCGGTTGGATTCTCTTCTCACCAGCAGCAGCTCAATCATTTTCAAATAACCTTATTGAGAGCCGATTCGGTTAATAGCTATTCTCGTGCCGCGACTGATCGCTTCCGATCAGCAGCTGGTTAGCGCTTCGTAGTGCCGCTAAAATCGAGTCACTGCTTGAAAAATTACTGGCAAGGAGAAATAAGGAGGCATTGAAGTCCTATCCTTTGGGATAGGGTTCATATCTGTTTAGATAGGAAAACTGAGTTTGCGTTACAAGTTGCCCGGCGGTCGGAGGTGCGCGTACACTTTGGGCGCTCCAACTACGAGCCGACTCGACTCGAATGAACCCGCGACTCACAGCCATTTCTGGAAGACTTAAGGGCAGCGTCTTTACTATCGAAGACCTGCCCGTCGTCATCGGCCGCGAAACTTCGGCTACGCTTTGCGTTGCCGACGCTTCAGTCTCCCGGCGCCACTCCCAAATCGAAAGAGAAGCGGAACACTTCGTTATTGAAGACCTTGAGAGTCTCAACGGTACGTTTGTCAACGACGTGCCGGTGAAACGCCGCACCCTGCAACACGGGGATAGAGTTCGCATCGGCGATTCGCAGTTTATTTTTCTGCAACACGATGCGGACATGAATTCGTCGAGCGAGGTTCACTTTGAAGAAGGGCAGGTTATTAGCGGCTCGACTATGCAGTTCAGGTTTAACGACGCGCTTTACGTGATGGCTCGCGACTTAAGCGCGCTCATGAAAATTAGTACCACCATTAACGCTATTCGCGGTTTGGAGAAACTGCAGAAGACCCTGCTGGATTTGCTCTTTGAAGTGGTGCCCGCCGAGCGTGGCGTAATCCTGCTGACGGACGGCGGCCCTGAAGAGGACGTAGCGGTCTTTGCTTCTGTTTTTGGACTGGACCGGGAGCGCGGCCAGGATGCGTCGATTAGGGTCAGCAGCAAGGTTACCAGGGGGGTACTCAAGCATCGGGAGTCAATTCTGATCACAAATCAGGCGGAGGCTGACAACTTTGGGTCGTCGGATAGCCTGGTTGCAGACCAGCCCGCGTCGGTGATGTGCGTGCCGCTGATCATGCTGGATCGTTCGCTTGGCGTCATTTATCTCGACACTACGAAACTCGACACACCCTTCGATCAGGATCATTTGCAACTTGTGTCCGCCATCTCCGCAATCAGCGCGGTCGCCATTGAAAACGCGCGCCACTTCGAATGGCTGGTAAGTGAAAACCAACGGCTGATCGCTGACTTCAATATTGAACACAATCTGGTGGGCGAGAGTCCGCCCATTCGCGAAGTGCTGCAATTCATTTCCAAGGTTGCGCCCACAGACTCCACCGTGTTGCTGTCCGGCGAGAGTGGCACCGGCAAGGAGCTGGCGGCCAGGGCGATTCACCTCAACAGCAAGCGAGCAGATAAGACTTTTATGGCGGTCAACTGCGCGGCGCTGGCTGAGTCTCTGCTGGAGAGCGAACTATTTGGTCACGAGAAGGGATCGTTTACCGGCGCGCTGATGCAAAAGAAAGGGCGACTGGAAATCGCCGACGGCGGCACAGTCTTTCTTGACGAGATCGGCGAACTCTCGCTTGCGCTCCAGGTGAAACTGTTGCGCGTTCTGCAGGAACGCGAGTTTGAACGCGTCGGCGGTACGCGCGCCCTCAAAGTCGACATCCGTCTCATCACAGCCACCAACAAGAATTTGGAAGACTGCATTAGCAAAGGCACGTTTCGCCAGGACCTTTACTACCGGCTAAACGTGGTGAACCTCGAAATGCCGGCGCTGCGAGAACGGCCTGAAGACATTCCGCTGCTGGCAAATTATTTCGCCGCGAAGTATGCCGAGAGATGCAATCGACGAATAATTGGAATCGCGGCGGAGGCGCAGGCCCGTTTGGTTGGTTATGATTGGCCGGGCAATGTACGCGAACTGGAAAACGCGATCGAGCGGGCGGTGGTGTTAGGAGCTACCGATCGGATCTTATTGGAAGACTTGCCCGAATCTGTTTTGGAATCCGCGCGCCCGGTTGCTGCGCCGGGAACGAAATATCATGAAGCCGTTGCCGATACCAAGAGGCAGATTATTCTCAGCGCGATGCAGCAGGCGAAGGGTAGTTATACCGAAGCCGCAAAACTTCTGGGCGTACATCCCAACTACCTGCACCGGCTGATCCGCAACCTGAACCTGAAAGACCAAGTGAAAAAGTAGTTTTTCCCGCGTGGAACCCTCAGGGTCTTCGAATCAAAACCAGGATTCTCAGCTGAGTTTCGCTCACGCCATTCCGCCGCTCTGTTTTGTGACTTTGACACCGGGCCTTAGAAGTTCGCTAATCGAGTCGTCTGTCTGGCGGCGGAAATCTTTATACCAAACACCTGCGTTACCAAAAGGCTCGGGAGCTGCCAGGTAGATAAACTCATCCGCGAGCGCTTCGGCTATCCCGCGGCCGTCATGAGATGTGACTGGAACCGCGGCGGTAATCCTTGAGGGATTAAGTGTGCGCACAGCGCGGATTGCTGCGGTCATGGTCAGACCCGTGCGAATTCCGCAGTCGACGATTAGAACGGGTTTTCCATTGAGATTGGTGAGAGGCCGCTCTCCGCGGCAAATCTGTGTCCTTAGCGCCAGTCCCTTGAGCGCATCCTCGATGAAGTATTCAAACGGAGTTTGGGGCGTTGGTGGCTGCGTTCCGATCTCCTCGTCTACTACAAGACTTCCTGCCGCATTCACCGCCACAGCCTGCGTGACTGGGCCTTGTGGGGTCAGCAAACGGCGAATAATAACCACGTCAAGCGGCGCTGCAAGATGTTTCGCGACCTCGACCGCTGCGGGTATGCCGGCGGCTACAATTCCCAGCACAATCACGTCGTTACTGATACTTGCTCGCGGAAGTGCCGCGGCAAGTTCAGCTCCGGCGCTGCTTAGGTTTGGAAAGGGTGCGATAGTCTTGTTCACTTTGGTGTGGCTACTGGTCAGTCAGTTTGCGGACGCTGGCTATTACAAAAGAATTCTTGTATGGAGTATAGCTTTGGATGGCGGTTTCAGTGTATAAGACTCTTACCACGTTCACCCTTGGAAGGGCGGTGCCGGTCAATAAGGCGGTGGCGCCCTTTCTTTTACCACTTCTGATAAATCATAAATCATTTTGCGCGATGCAAAAACACGATCTTGAAGAAGAGGATATTTGTGCTGTTAGCTTGCGTCCCGCTACGTCAGCGGACGAAGAGTTTCTGCGGCAGTTGTTCGCTACCACGCGCGCGGATGAGTTAGCCCTGATGCCCTGGGGTGAGGATCAAAAGCAGACGTTTATCTCAATGCAGTTTAAGGCGCAAAGCCAGCAGTATGCTATGACCTATCCGAACGCGGACAACAGCATCATTCTTTTCAACGAGGCGCCTATTGGCAGAATGATGGTAGCCAGAACCGAAGCGGCGATATTGCTGGTAGACATCGCCGTGCTACCGGAACATCGAAACGCCGGCATTGGCACTAACTTGATTCAAGATCTACTAAGGGCGGCCGCGGCCGTCGGAAAACCGGTCAGACTCCATGTGTTCGCTGCCAGCGCCGCAAGGCGGTTATACGAACGTCTGGGATTTTCTCGAATCGGTCTGGATACAGCGTATTTTGAAATGTTGTGGGTTCCTCCCGTTTCTCAATCCTGAACTCCCAACCCGGATTGCAACGTAAAAAGCTTCTGCTCAAATGCTTGTCGATCAATAACGAATTAAATGATTCCTTACCGGCTCAGTCCTTACATCAGCTTCATCGACAACCGGTTATTTCCCGGTGTTGTCCAACACGGAGTCTTTCATCGGTTCACTGGAGAAGTGCTTGAACCAGGTGAGACCGTGCGTGCTTTGCTGCTCGATCTGCAAACGGGCAATCGTATTTCGCTCGGCGAGGAAATTCTGAATAGCCTTGACGCCGACGCAGTTCAACTAAGACAGCTCATCGAGAAAGAAGTTTTGATTCCGGATGGTTACGACCCTTTGACGCCGTTTGCGGATCAGCAGGTGGCTCGGCCGATTCAGAATCCTGCGCTGACGCATAAATCGGAGGATGGCGAGGTTTGGTTGGTGCAAACGTCAATGGCCCAACACGTCTTCTCGCCTCGAGCAGGAGAACTGCCGGAGATTATCGAAGAAAAAATTTCCCCTTTGGCGGCGAACGTCTTCACGCTGGCTGATGGCTCCAGGACACTACAGGAAGTATTCACCCTGCTGGGAAGAGCTGGACGAATTACCGACGACTCCGAATTCAGGGAGTCGCTGGAGTTCCTGACCAGTCTGGAACGGCAACTGATCAAATTCACCTCGCGAGCAGATGATTTAGACGACCCTTACAGTCCGGTGAATATCGTGCCACGAGATCTTTACCACTCTTCCAAGTGGCAGGGAGAATCGTCTAATGGCAGTTCCGAAAGCATAATCGATTTTCACCAGAGCGGAATTGAAGATGCCTGGTGGGAATTTGATCTGATCGAACCCACGGTAAACCATTCGTTCCGTTTCCCCAGCGAATCGCTTGGGGGGCTGGATTATGGATCGCGATTTTGCGTTTCGACGTTGCGTCCTGAAATTGTTCCGGCGCTGCTTCTTTCAGATCGGCTCGAAGTGTTAGAAGTAGGCGGCGGCACCGGAACGTTTGCCCGTTCATTCATCCAGCAGGCCGCGACTTTGAACGCGACCGCGTTGAAGGGGCGGCAATTGAACTATCACATTTTGGATTTGTCTCCGACGTTGATTCAGAATCAAAGGCAGCTTCTGTCTCAGCTCCTGCCGCCCAGCCGGCATTTCGAGCAGGACGCTACGAAATTCGATATTCCCGGCCAAAAGTTTGATTTGATCGTTTCCAACGAAGTGGTGGCGGATTTTCCGATGGCCTCGGTCGAGCGCCGTTCAACTGGCGAGCCAGGCGATAACGGTCAGAAATGGCAAGGCGACGGCACTGACTACCTTGAGAAATACAATCTTCCAACCGCAGGCGCACCGGATAGTTTTCTGCTTAACGCCGGGACGTTTCAGTTTATCGAGCGCTGCTGGGAACACCTTTCCCCCGGCGGGACGCTGATATTATCCGAATATGGAGCGGCGCATATATTTCCGGTCCAGTCGTTTCATTTAAACCATGAGGAGTTTTCAATTCACTTCGGCCATCTGGCGGCCTGCGGCGCCAAGGTCGGGTTTAAATGCAGACTGCTGACCCTGGCAGAATTTCTGACGCTGGATCCAAGCGTGCCGGCGCTCAATGGGCGTGAGGAACATATTCTGTGTTTGAATCATATTTTTCGGAAACACGGGATGTCGCTTCCCTACGCCGTGGTTTCAAAGTCAGAATTCAAGAAACAATTTCAAGGAATCATCGAGCAGATAGAGTTAACCGGATTTTCATTTTCGCCGGTTGGTTGGGGCTATCACTTCGGTCCCCGGATAGACCAGTTTATGGTGTTGATATTGAACAAGCCGATCTGATAAGCATTACCAAACAAAACTTCCGCATCACGAAATTGTTTGTGCGGTATCGAGAGGACATATTTACATGGAGGCTGAATTGACGTACGAGGCATTTTCCCAAAATCTAAACACGAAATTTCAGGTGCCACTTGACGAGAGCCACAGGGTTGAACTGGAGCTCGCGGAAATTTCGGAGCATAAAAAGTTTCCTGACCACGAGGAGTTTGCGATTCTTTTCTGTGGCGCAAAGGAACTGTTTCTGGGGCAGGGCCTTCGTCCCTTCGAGCACGATCAGATGGGAAAATTTGAATTGTTCCTGGTTCCGATTCGCCAGGATGAGAAGGGGTATTACTACGAAGCAGTATTTAATCGGTTTCTTGAGTAGACAACCCACTCTGCGACACCGGAATTTTGCCCGGAGTTCGATCAGGATTAATTCAAGATGGAAAGCCAGACAATCGATCAATCTCAACCGGCTTCGTCAGTGGCCTACCGCCCAGTTGGAGCTGACGACGGAGTTTTTCTTCTCGACCTCTATGCCGGCACGCGCGCAGATGAGATGGCGCTGGTGCCCTGGACCGAGGAACAGCAGCAGGCGTTTGTCAAAATGCAATATACAGCGCAGCAAGCGCACTACCGCGAGAAATTTCCGACGGCAAGCCATGAAATTATTCTGTCGAACGGCAGCCCGGTCGGACACCGTTATGTCGCTCGCCTGGAACGGGAGATTCGCGTTGTCGATATCACCGTGATGGCTTCTGAAAGAAACCGCGGAATTGGAACTTTTTCGCTTAGGGAATTATTGGACGAGGCGAAGGGCGCCGGCACGGTTGTTACGATCTACGTCGAGACCTATAACCCTTCACTGCGTCTCTTCGAGCGTCTGGGCTTCCGGCAGGTCGAAGAGCACGGAGCGCACCTGCTGCTGGAGTGGTCACCAGCCAGCTAACAAAGGCGCTAATACTTAACAGGGTATTTTGATCTGTCTGCTTTTCAGCAGGCAGTTTTTTGGATAAGAATGAAAGTGGTTTTGCGAACGATTGAAACTACGGATGCAGGCGATTAATGATTGCTTCGTAATTAGCGACGCCATTCTTCCTGCGCATGACCGGCACGACCAGGAATGAAAATAGTCCCAGCTTTTCGTGTTCGATCAGATAGGTGTTCTGTTTGAGAGCGGTCGCCTCAGCGCCGCGGAACATTAACGAGAACGCTTCTTTTTGGCTGCCAGCTCCGCGTCGAGGCAAATCGGTGACCTCAACCAGTTTGACTTTTACTTTTGTTGATCCTTCGTTGATTAAGAAATTGGTGTTTAGTTGCGCAAGAAATGCGGCTTTGGTCAGCCCGAGCGCAACTGAAGGTGCAGCGGCTTCACTGGCGGCAACCCTGGCAGCCAAGCCGGCAGGAACTCCAGCAATCAGCGCTACCAGCGAGCCCTTCTTCAGAAAATCACGACGCGAAGTACCCATTACTCGTCCTCCTCAAAGACTCAAAAAATCAAGTTAAAATGAGAGTTGTTATTCCGTGAAGGGCGTGCAGTCTATTTCTTCTTTCTCGAAGTTGCAACAAAAAAATATTCTTTTTTGTTATCAAGATAAAAAATCTCTTGTATTTCTGTTCCGGTTCAAGATATAGTCCGCGGCGCATCGAGGATTGCTTCGGTTTAGGGCGCTCTTTTACTCTCGGACTCGCACGAGGGCAGGGAGCAAAAGCTTCCACACAATGTAAACGATCGAATGACGGGTAACTCACGACACTCGTATCGTTTAATTGCCACTTAATCAATTTGTAATTTTTCCAAAAGGAGAACTAAACATGGGCGAACCATTTGTTGGCGAAATCCGGATGTTTGCAGGCAACTTCGCTCCTGCCGGATGGATGTTTTGTGAGGGACAGTTATTGCCCATATCCGAAAACGAAACTTTGTTTAATTTGATCGGCACAACCTATGGCGGGGATGGTCAGTCAACGTTTGCGCTGCCGGATCTGCGCGGCCGATTGCCGATGCATATGGGTAACGGCTTCATACTCGCAGAAACGGGTGGAAGTGAAGAGGTCACACTTACGACGAATCAAATACCAGCCCACACACATCCATTGCTTTGCGCTGCCAGCGGCGGGACTCCCAATAGCAACCCAGCGGGCGGATATTGGGGTCCGAGCGATAAACTGCAATACAGTACGGTGGCTGGCACAGTGCAAATGGGAAACCCAAACATTACCGCCGGCGCGAGCGGAGGCTCGCAGCCCCATACCAACTTCATGCCTTATCTGTGTATTGACTTTATCATCTCGCTCTTTGGGGTTTTCCCAAGTCCAACCTAACAGAGCGACGGTTGGCAGAAGCAATTGAGGACTATCCTGGAACCGATCTGAACTTGAAACGATAAGGAGCAAAAAATCGTGTCACAGCCATTCTTATCCGAGATTAAAATCATGAGCTTTGGTTACGCACCCAGGGGCTGGGCGATGTGCAATGGCCAGTTGCTGCCCATCAATCAGAATCAAGCCCTCTTTTCACTGCTCGGCACCACCTACGGGGGCAACGGCCAAACCACCTTTGCGTTGCCGGACTTGCGGGGCTGCGTGCCGCTTCATGAGGGCAGCGGCCATACGCTGGGAGAAAAGGCCGGCCAGCAGGCGACCACATTGACCATAAGCCAGCTGCCGACGCACAACCACGATTTTTCGCAAAACACAGCAGTCGTAAGCGCAACCGCAAACGCCACAGTATCTCCGCCCACGAGCAACTACTGGGCTAATAACGGAAGCACGGCCTACAGTACTGGTGGAGTAAGTCTCGGTGCCATGTCACCTCAGGCAGTAGGTACGGTGGGTGGCAGCCAGGCCCACCAGAACATGCAGCCGTTTTTGGCGTTGAATTTCTGCATAGCGCTCCAGGGAATCTTCCCTTCGCAAAACTAACGAGAAAGAGAGAAAACCATGGCCGATCCCTTTGTTGCCGAGATCCGAATCTTTCCATTCAACTTTCCACCGACAGGCTGGGCTTTTTGCGACGGCCAGCTCCTGCCACTTAGCCAGAACACAGCACTGTTTTCACTTCTCGGCACGACCTATGGTGGCGATGGCAAGTCTAATTTTGCCCTGCCCAATTTACAGGGTAGCGCGCCGATGCATCCTGGCCAGGGACCAGGGTTGTCTCTACATGACCTTGGGGAGATTGGCGGCAGCGAGAACGTTACGCTGTTGCTGTCGGAAATCCCTCTTCATACACATACCGTGGGCCGCGCGTTGGACGCCTCAGGCGATTCGGCGACGCCAGTGAATAGTATTTGGGCGCAGGCAGGAAGCGTACGCGCGGCAGTGAACAGTTATAATCCTGGGCCCCCAACTGGGGCGATGAAATCCGATGTGATTCAGCCGGCGGGAGGTAGCCAGCCGCATAACAACATGCAGCCCTACCTGACGCTCAATTTCTGCATAGCGTTGCAGGGCGTCTTTCCGCCTCGTACCTAAAAAGGTCTTGCCAGCTAGCCAGGCATTAACATGAGTTCGCAAAGGCGCGGAATCGAAAACTTCGGTAACGGTTCCGCTCCTTTCCGCGTTTCTGGTTAGAACGTAAATATTTATCTCGGTTAGTGCTGCTAAATACAAGCCTCGGGAATTTCCACAGCCACTTAAGAAAAGAAGGAGCTCACATGCGTTACTCCTGGACACAACGAACCAATAAACGGACAGCCACCGCAACGCTCTCAAGATTCTTATTTATTTCGGCTTTGCTGGCAGTAGCCGGCCTTGCGTTGGTTGCCGGGGTATCTAGCGCTGTTGAATCCAGATCGGTATTGGACCGAACGGAAGCAAATGGTGCGACAGATCGAGTTCATTCTCGGAGAAACGCAATCGTGGCTCGGAGAGCGCCCGAGGCGCTGGCACTTGCAGCTCCGCTGTTGGCGACGATAACCGTGGACAGGACTGACGACGACCCAACTGCTCAGATGTGCACCGCGGCGCCGAATGATTGCAGCCTGCGTGGCGCGATTACTTTCGCCAATCTGTTTCCCGGAACGACTGTTAGCGTCCCGGCCGGAAGTTATAACCTCACTATCTCCGGAGCTGGTGAAGGCTTTAGCGGCAACAACTCAATCGGTGATCTGGACATCACTGGCAATAACACCAGCATCGTCGGCGCGGGTGCGGCTGTCACTATCATTACGCAAACCACCGCCGGCAGTCGTGTAATTGAAGTTAATCCGTTTATAGTCGCAAACCTAACTACCAGTATTTCGGGTGTCACGATCTCAGGCGGAACCGAGACGACTGGTGTCGGCGGTGGCGGTATCCTCTCTGGCTCGCTCAATAATAATCTGACGGTTTCCAACTCTGTTATATCCGGTAACTCAGCAACGGGTGCCGGCAGCTTTGGCGGCGGCGGTATTTGTCATACTGGCGGCAATCTAACGATCACCGGGACCACCTTTAGTAATAATTCGACCAGCGCCAGCGGTGGCGGCGTAAGTTATTCAGCAGGTGACCCGGCGGGCAGTAATGGTGCAACCGGGACCTTGACCGTTTCCGGCTCCACCTTCACCGGCAATACAGCCAATTCCGCGGCGGCGGGCGGCGGCGCGTTGGATTTATATGATTTCAACGTCTCGGCGGGCGTTTACAACGTTAACACCTCGAGCTTTTCCAACAATTCAGCGCCGAACCGCAGCGGCGGTGCGATCATAGTTGAAAGCGGTGGACCCCTCACCGTTACGACCAGCTCCTTCACTACTAATTTTGCCGTCAGTTCCGGCGGTGCGATTTTCTCCAGTGGCACGTCAGCCACCGTTACTTACTCTCGACTGGTGGGAAACACCGCTCCGACTGGGCGCGACATCTTCCGTAGTTCAGGCCTACTTACCGCAGACGATGACTGGTGGGGAATCAATACGGGCCCAGCTCCCGGCGATTTTTCCAGCCCCGTCGGCGATATCATGCCCCTGACGTATCTGCAGCTCCGCGCCGTCGGGACTCCCAACACGATTTGCGTCGGCGACACCTCGAGTATCGTGGCCGACATCAAGCAGAGAAGCGCCGGCGCGCCTTTGACGACCGAGCTCAACGGTTTGCCGCCATTCCCAGCTACGTTTACTAACACTACGCCGGCGGTGGGCAGTCTCTCCGCGGTGAGTGCTAATTTTGTAAACGGAGAAGCAACCGCGACCTTCACCGGCACTACCACGGGCACCGCGAATATCGACGTCATCGCCGACAATCAAACAGTTACCGCCTCCATAATTGTCCAGGAGGACTCAACGACTGACCCGGCAGACCAGAATGTTTGCGAAGGTGCTACAGCGACTTTCACTACCAATTCTTCCGGCCCGGGTAATTTCTCCTACGTTTGGAAGAAGGGCGCTACTGTTTTGAATAACGGCGATCTTGGTGGACGCGTGACGATTACCAGCTTCAGTAACACCAGCACGCTGAGCATCAGCAACGTTCAGGCGAGCGATGCTGACACTTATACGGTCGAGGCCACGGGCGATTGCAGTACTGCCACGCAGACGGCGACACTGAGCATAAACCCACCGACCACGACAACCGATCCGGCGGACGCTACCGTTTGCCAGGGCGCCAGCGCCGGGTTCTCGACGACTGCGGGCGGCACCGGTCCCTTTAGCTATGCGTGGACTTTGGATGGTTCGCCTTTCAACGGCGACAGCGCGAGCATCAACGTGCCGACGGGTGCACTGAGCATTGGCAACCACACGGTCGTAGTCACAACAACGGGCGCCTGCGGCAGCGCATCGCAGACCGCGACGTTGACGGTGCAAGCACCGACAACAACCAGTGACCCGGCTGATGCCACAGTCTGCCAGGGTGCGACAGCTAACTTCTCGACAACGGCTGGCGGCACCGGTCCCTTCAGCTATGCCTGGACTTTGGACGGCTCGCCATTTAACGGCGACAGCGCGAGCATCAACGTGCCGACAGGCTCACTGAGCGTTGGCAATCACACCGTGGCGGTCACCACCACCGGCGGCTGTGGCAGTGCTTCGCAGAGCGCAACGCTGACGGTGCAACCGACCACGACTACCAGCGATCCCGCTGACGTCGCCGTCTGTCAGGGTGCGACAGCTAACTTCTCCACCACCGCGGGCGGCACGGGTCCGTTCAGCTACGCGTGGACTTTGGACGGCGTGCCCTTCAACGGCGACAGCGCGAGCATCAACGTGCCAACTGGCTCACTGAGCGTTGGCAATCACACCGTGTCAGTCACCACCACCGGCGCCTGCGGCACTGCTTCACAGAGCGCGACGCTGACGGTGCAAGCGCCTACAGCCACAACCGATCCGGCGGACCAGACAGTTTGCAAGGGCGCGACTGCCAACTTCTCAACCACGGCTTCCGGCACTGGTCCGTTCAGTTATGCATGGACCCTAGACGGCCTGCCCTTCAATGGCAACAGCCCGAACATCAGCGTGCCGACCGGGTCGCTTAGTTCTGGGCCACATACAGTTGCCGTAACTACAACCGGCTCGTGCGGCAGCGCCTCGCAGAGCGCCATACTGACGGTGGGCTCACCTCCGGTAATCACACTGAGCATCCCCGACATAAACGTGTGGCCACCGAACCACGCCTATCAGACGTTCACCGCGTCAGACTTTGGCGCGACCGCGTCTGGCTGCGACGGCAATCTTACGAGCAGTATCGTGATTGCCAGTGTCACCAGCGATGAGCCGGAAGACAATCTTACTGGCGCGGACGGCGCTACTTTGAACGATATTGTCATTGCTGCTGACTGTAAGTCGGTGCAACTCCGCAGGGAGCGCGATGCTGATCTGAATGGGCGTGTTTACACGATTACGTTCAAGGTTACTGACTCGGGCGGTAATACCACGACGGCAACGGCGACAGTCTCTGTGCCGATTAGCCAGGGCAATGGTTCAGCAATAGATGGTCCTGGCCCCGGATACACGGTTACAAGCGCCTGTCCTTAAGGTATTTGATTCGAACCGAGGTCGATTTTTCTGAGAAAGGTAGCTGAGATGAGGACTCAAATGGCTAAGTCAAAAGGTCTCCCGATTGTTATGATTCTTTTCGGTATGCTTGCATGCGTGCCGCTACTTTCGAGCGCGCATGCAGCTGCTACGAGAATCACGATCGCAAACAACTCCAGTCTAGCGATTCGCCACGTTTATCTTTCAGCTACTAACCAGGATAACTGGGGAGCTGATCAGCTAAACGGCCCGATCCCTCCTAGCGGCGGCTCGTTTACTCTGGACAACGTGTCTTGTTCCGGGGCAGGTGTAAAGGTCATTGCGGAAGATCAGAATGGCTGCTTCCTTTATCAGGTAGTTGTTTGCAACGATAACGTGACGTGGAATATCACTAACGACTCAGTGCCAGACTGTGGCAACTAAATTTGTAGTATGACCAGGGGTTTTGGTCCAAGGGGTTTGTGCTAGTTGTGGAGCGCAGAAAGATCTGCGCTCCATTTTTGGTTTTCGACCGCCGGCTTTCCTAAAGAAACCAATTAGCGGCGACCGCAATATTGGTTCGCGCCTATTGCCCGCCAGGCGCCAAAGTGGCTTGAAGACTATTGACCGCGATGCCAACCCCAACGTAAAGTATGTGGCGAACTGATCCAGGAGCTTTTTTAGGACATCCACACCCGCGAGTCCTCCGACCGCACGATCGTTCGCTCTGATTTAAATAACTACCGTTAGACAACAAGGAGACGCCCTCGATGTACCCCGTTAACAATCCTGCCCGTGAAACGCATCCCACAACCCTTTCTCCAACAGCATGGGCAGCAATTAAGCTGCTCGTAGTTTGTTTGGTGACAGCCTCTGTTCCACTTGCGCTATACGTTCGTGTCGATTCCAAGGATTCGAAATCGGCGATCGCGGTACAAGCGGCAGGGCAGGGCGGTCCGTACCTTAATTTGCAAAGCGGACGCCAGCTGAACGCGGATTATCGCGGCGACCAAAATGTGATTCAAGCCATGCAATCAGGCCAGGCTAAAGCACGCACATTGGCTTCGGCGGATCTGGACGGCGATGCGGCTCCAGATTTGTTGGCTGGCTATACCTATGGCGGTGTGGGCATCGTGACGATTCAACGCGGCAACCCTGAAGCGTTCGCGCCGAAAGACGAATCGGTTTATCTGCGCATGCATGAAGGCTACAACCCAAATTCTCTGCTGCCGACCGCGGAAACGTATCAGATTCCCGAGCCGGTGGATTTTCTGCAAGCGGGTGACTTCAATAACGACAGTCGAATAGACGTAGTGGTCGGTGCGCAGGGTCGTGATCTCTTTCTGCTCGCAGGCGATGGTCAGGGGAACCTGGATGAACCTGTCCAGATTTCGTTATCCGGAGTGGTGACGGCAGTTGCAGCGGGCCAGTTCCGAGCCCCAGACGGCAGGATGGATTTGGCCGTGGGCGTCGATGGACCGTCCGGGCCCCAGGTGCTCATTTACGATGGCGTTGATGGAGTGATGGGCGAGCCGATGCGCCTGGCGTTAGCCGGTCCTGCCACAGCGCTGGAATTTGGCGAGATGGATGACAGCCCGTTCATGGGTCTGGCCATAGCCACGGGAAGTGAAATCAATGTCGTCCATGGTTGGGGACGAAAACAATCACCGCAACTGGAATCTCGTGTCGAGAGAATCGACACCGGCACGAATGTTCGTGGACTGGCTTCCGGCTTCTTCATGTGGAGTCGCGAAGGCAGCAAGCAACTTGCCGCGTTGGGCGACGATGGGACCATCCGCATTTTTGGGCGTGGAGCATTGAACACTGAGCCGTTGACTGACCAGGAAATGACCGCGCGCGCGCGACTTCGTCTGCAACCAAAAGACACGACGAAAATTGATGTTGAAACTCTTTCCGGTTGGCAGGCAGCCAAGGGTGATTCGTGGATCAAGGCACGCGAGCTGGTAACCGGTAAGTTCTTTGGAGCTGACGCGACCACCAGTAACTTGCTGCAAGGCGCGGACATCTCTTTCAATGACACTGACGACTTAGTGGTATTGGGCGGCGGCAGTAAGCTCGACATCATCAATCAAGTTGACACTACCAAAAGCGCCCTTGCCGGTGCGAACTTAATTGCAAGCGACTTCGCTGTTACGAGCCTTCAGTCGACCGATGCGCCGGCGAGCCTCGCTTTGCCGCTGAAGTTGAATGGCTGGCGTGATCTGGTGGTGATGCAGGCGGACAGCGTGACGCCCACCGTCGTGCCGCTCGCACCTACGGCGACGATTGACGTTGACACCACCACCGATCCTGCCATCACAGGATCTGGAGTCGGCTTTGCGGCGTGCACCGGAGCGGCCGGCGATTGCAGTTTGCGCGGCGCCGTTGAGTTTGCGAACGCTAACTCCGGCACCGTGATCAGTTTATCGACGGCGACCTACGTGCTGGCCACCAGCGGTACTAACGGCTGTCTCAATGAAAATTCCGTGACCGGTAATCGAATCGGCGACCTCGAGGTCAATGCCACTACGACAATCATGGGCACTGGCGCAGCGAATAGCATAATTCGCCAGGGCTCCGCTGTTAATGATCGGGTGTTTTGTTTGGACGTCCCGCTTGCCGCGGGACGTACCTATAGCTTTTCCGGTCTCACCATTACCGGTGGACGCGATGTCGGCAGCAACGTCGGTGGCGGCGGCATTATCGGCGGAGCGAAGGGTTCAACCCTGAATCTAACGAATGTAACTTTTGCCAACAATCAAACCACCGGCCCCGCCACGTCGGGCGGAGGCGGCGTGGCAGTGACAGGCGGCGACATGAACGTCACCACCTGCACCTTTGGCGCGGCGAATCTTCCGGGGGCCAATAAGAACGACCTGACGCTGGGAAATGCGGCGAACACTCAAAGTGGCGGAGGTCTTGACTATTCACCCGGTGACCCATTGGGCACGAACGGCGCAACTGGGACGCTGACCGTTACGGGCACAACGTTTACGCATAATACTTCTTCATCAGTTTCCGCCGGTGGTGGGGGACTTAATGTGTATGAATTTAATGTGTCGGTAGGCACGGCTAACCTAAGCTCTTCAGCTTTTACGAGTAACGCGGCGACGGGGACGGCGAGCGGCGGCGGAATTATTAACCAGAGTTTTACCCAGCTCAATATTAGTACCACGTCGTTTACCTCTAATTCGGCTGGGAACCGCGGCGGCGGCATTTACGTCGGAGGCGGCACTACGAATTTAAACGGAACGACGCCCAGCATCACGTTTAGCGGTAACACGGCGACCACTGCCGGGAGCAGTATTTCTGCCGCGAGCTCTGTGAATCTTTCCGGCACCAATACCACCATTGGTGGAGACCTTGAGATAACAACTAACGGTGTCTGGACCAACCTAGCCGGCAGCACTATGTCTCCGACCAACTTCATCATGACCGGAACTGCCAGTTTTACAGGCAACAACAGCACCACCAATGTTGGTGGCAACTTTACTTTTGGATCGGGGACTTTCACTGCCGGCACCAGTTTGTTTAATTTCAACGGCACGACTGCGCAAAGCATCAGTAACAGCAGTCCCATTACCTTCTTTAACCTGACAGATTCCAACACGACCAACCCGCTGACGCTTAACAACAGCTTCGCCGTAAACGGCACCTTAAACATCAATGGCGCGAATGCGATTTTCGATCCGGTGGCCGCCGCGGTTATCAGCGGCACCGGAACACTGACGGGCACGGGAACAGCGCGCGTTAGGTCGCTCGCTGGCTTCAGCCCTCAGTACTCGATCACGAATAAGACGCTTACTAATCTGACGGTGGAGTACATCGGCGCTGGAGTCCAAACCGGCAGCGCGATCACTTATGGTTCCCTTAAGATCAACAATGCGAGCGGTGTTAACTTAGCTGCCGGCACGACCACCGTGAACGGCACCTTGACGTTAACGGCAGGGGCTCTCGGCGTAGGAACCACCACTCTGATAATTAACAATGGATCGTCAGTCGGCGCCGGCAGTATCACCAGCGGCGCGACGGGATTAGTTAATTATCAGGGTAGCGCTGGTCAGGCAGTCATTGCCGCGCTTTACGGCAACCTAACGTTCAGTGCATTTACCAAGCTGCTACCGGCCGGCACGGTTGGAGTAGCGGGAACGTTCACCAGCCCAGTTGCAACAGGCCACACCATTGTCGGCAATACGTTCAACTTCAATGGGGTTGGCGCGCAAACTGTTCCGGCCTTTGACTTCAATAATCTGACGATTAGCGGCGCTCATACGACTAACAGCGTTACGCTTGTTAATGGCGGCACGATTCGTGTGGCCGGCACCTTCAGCCCCACGGCCACGTTCACAAGCGGCAACTACATCGTCACGAACAACACGTTCGAATTTAACGGCGCGGGCGCTCAAACGATTGGCGCTCCATTCAACTACAACAATCTGACCATCAGCGGTAACCGCGGCGGCGGCGCCATCACTTTACAGGCCGGCACCATCGGAGTGGCCGCGGTGTTTTCGCCCACTGCGACGAATAACACTTACGTGACTACTGGCAACACGGTGAACTTTAACGGGTCTGCGTTGCAGACCATTCCGGCGTTCACTTTTGGCGGACTTACGCTGACTAATGCTGTTGGTGGAGCGAACTTGTCGGGTAATGTTACTGTGAATGCGGCCCTCTTGTTGGCAGCCGGCCAATTGGGAGTTGGCACAAACACGCTGACCTTGAATGGCGCCGCTTCATTCGGCGCCGGCACGTTGACCAGCAGCCCGACCGGCACGGTCATTTACAGCCAGGGCTCGCCTGGACAGGCAACGGTGCTGGCTGGGACGTACGGCAACCTCACCTTCAGCAATTTCAGCAAGACGCTGGCAAGCACTGGCACCATCTTCATAGCGGGCACATTCACGCCGGGTACCGGTGTCGGCCATACGATTACCGGCAGCACCATTAATTTCAACGGCACGGGTGCACAGAACATTCCGGGATTCAATTACAACAATCTGACCAGCAGCGGCCCCACTGCCTCTCGCGTTCTCGACCCGGTCAACACGATCAGGATCGCCGGGGTGTTCACGCCGGGAACTGACATCTACACAATCACCGGCAGCACGATTGAGTACAACGGCGCCGCGGCGCAAACGATGCCGGCGACCTTCATTACCTACAACAACCTGACGCTGAATAATCCGACATCCGTCGCGGGCTTTGCCGGCCTAACCGTGCAGGGATTGCTGCGCGTGCAGGCTGGAACATTCACCAGCAGCAGTAATTACAACAACGTACAAATTGACGTGGGCGCGACGATGGTTGCCACTGCCGCCAGCACGATCAACGTGAGCGGCAACTGGACCAACAACGGAACCTTTACGCCAAGTACGGGAACAGTTGTCTTCAATGGTAACAACAACACTCAGACGCTCGCGGGAAGCACGACGTTCAACAACCTGACCATCAATCACACGGGCACCGGAAACGTCACGGCCGTCGGCAGCACGCTGGCCGCAACCGGACTGATGCTCGTGCAGGGTGGCACGTTCATTAGCGCCAGCACCTTCAACAATGTCCAAATTGATAGCGGCACGACGTTGCAAGGCACCAACGCGACAACGATGAACGTCTCAGGAAACTGGACGAACAACAGCGGTACGTTCACTCCCAGCGGCAACACCGTTAACTTTAATGGCGCCGGCGCTCAAAGCATCAGCGGCACCTCGGCCACTCAGAACTTCGACAACTTCACCGTCAATAAGAGCGGTGGTTCAGTATTGAGCGTGGCGGCCAGCACCAATACGCTGGATATCAACGGTAATGTGACTTTGACCCTGGGCAATTTCACCGCAGGCACGGCCGCCGCCATCACCGTGGCCGGCAATTGGACCAACAACGGCGGCTCGTTTACACCGGGAGCGGGAACAGTGACGTTTGACGGCGGAGCAGGTCAGTCCATCACTGGCTCGACCGCGACTACCTTCAATAATCTCACTAACAGCAATGCCAGCGGCTTGGCGATGAACAACGACAACACGGTCAATGGCGTGCTGGCCCTAAACAGCACCGACATCACGGTGGCGGCGACGAGGACATTGACGCAGCCGGTCGCAGGTACTTCAACGGGCACCTCCGATGTTAATGGCCGCGTGCAACGCACCGGGTTTACCACTGGCGGTCTGGCGCTGAGCTTCGGCAATCCCTTCAATACGATTCAAGTGACGGCAGGCGTGGCGCCGGCGAACATCGTGGTAGATCTGGCGCGTTCAGTGCCGACCGGTGGCCAGGGATTTCCCACCGCGGTGCAGCGCACTTACACAATCACACCGAGTGCGGCGGGCTTTACCGGTACGGTACGCTTGCACTATCTGCCCACGGAATTGAACGGCAACGATCCGACCTTGCTGAATCTCTGGCGTTTCGATTCAGGCATAACTGCCTGGCGGCCAAATCCCGCGACCGCGCGCGATTGTGCCGCGGGTTGCACGACCAACAACTCGCAATTTTGGGTAGAGCGCAGCGGTGTCACGGCGTTCTCACCCTGGACGCTTAACTCCACTGTGGCGCCGACGGCAGCACCCGGAGTTGTTACCGGACGCATCGTCGACGAGCAGGGCAATGCGGTTGCGGGCGCAGTGGTGAAATTAAGCGGCACGCAGAACCGCAAGTTCATCACCGACGCGAATGGTGTCTATCGCTTCGACAATGTAGAAACCAATGGCTTCTACACGGTGACGCCTTCGCGCGCCAACTACAGCTTCAACCCGGCGACGCGTTCCTTCAGTCAAGTGGGACAAAGCACAGAAGCGGCGTTTGGGGCGACAATGGTGAGTGGCGGGTTTGTTAATCCCCTGGATACGCCTGAATTTTACGTGCGTCAACACTATGTCGATTTCCTCGGTCGTGAACCGGATGAAGCCGGCTTCAATTTCTGGAGCGATCAGATAAACGAGTGTGGCGCCGACACAAACTGCAGCGAGCGCCGAAGAGAAAATGTTTCGGCAGCGTACTTCCTGTCTATCGAGTTCCAGCAGACCGGTGGCCTGGTTGATAAAGTCTATCGCGCCAGTTTCGGAACTCAACCTGCTTTCGCTCAGTTCATGCCCGATGCTCGAATTGTTGGTCAGGGCGTGCAGGTGGGCATGGAAGGCTGGGAGGCGCAGCTGCAGGCAAACAAGGAAGCCTTTGTAAATGCCTTCGTCAACCGGCCGGAATTTGTGGCCGTTTATGGCAGCATGGGTAACAGCCAGTTCGTGGATACGCTGATTAGTCACACTGGGGTTGCGTTCACTGCAGCCGAGCGTGATGCGCTGGTTAACGGCTTGAACAACCAAACTATGACGCGGGCTCAGGCGCTTGGAAGTATTGCGGAGAACGGAAGTTTCGTGAGTGCGAAGTTCAACGAGACGTTCGTGATGATGGAATACTACGGCTATCTCAGACGCGACTATGACGCCAGCGGCTATGCCTTCTGGCTGAACAAGCTGAATGAGTTCAACGGCAACTTTGAACAAGCGGAAATGGTCAAGGCGTTCATCGTCTCCGGTGAATACCGCGACCGCTTCCCGCGGTAAAAACAGGGGCAGGAGGCAGGAGCAGTCGGCA
Source organism: Pyrinomonadaceae bacterium (assembly GCA_050747225.1). GTDB lineage: Bacteria > Acidobacteriota > Blastocatellia > Pyrinomonadales > Pyrinomonadaceae > PSRF01. The sequence continues at coordinate 10,861 of JBOGOP010000018.1, read as the reverse complement.
GGAAAGAAGGGCGCTACGAAGTTGAAACTTCGTAGCGCCCTTTGCCGTGTCATTTTTCTGCTTACTGACTTCTGCCTACTCCCTGCTGCTAAGAATGTGGTATAAGAACGCGTAGCCCGATCCCGATAGTAATTGGCAATAGATAGACACTGTCTAATCGTCTCTTTTTCAACTCAGCGCGCAATGAAGTTTTGTTCCCAACGTGTGGGCCTGGCTCGACGCCTGCTGGCTTTATCCGTCTCCTTTGCGGTAATCGTTTCCAGCTATGCCTTCGTGATCGCATCTCCGGCCAAACCATCGCCAAACTCCGGTGAACTAAACGCACACCCGGCTAATACCCAAAACAGTGAACTGACATTGACCTCGTCAAGTGCAACCGCGACCAAGGCGGGCGTAATGTTGCGCTGGACTACCAACTCAGTTCCGGACAATCTTGGTTTCAACGTCTACCGACTGAACGACGGCCAGCGCTCGCGAGCCAACAAAGAGATCATTCCGGGTGCGATATTCGGACCGGGCACACCGGCGTTGATGCGGGCCGGCTATTCGTATGCCTGGTTTGATCGCGGCGGCTCAGCGGCTTCAACCTACTTCATCGAGTCGGTGACTGTTGCCGGCGCGGCCACCATGCATAACGGGATGATTCCGGTGATTGGCAAAGGTGTTTCTGAGTTTGAGCAAACCCCTGAGACGGCAGGCGCCGGCTCAACCGATAGCAGTGACACGTTTGAGAAACGTTACCCAACCGAGGAAGCGCAGCTGCCGAATTCTGGAGGTAGCCCAATTGAGACTCAGTGGGAGATTGCGTCACAGACGGCTCTGAAGATCGCCATCAATAAAGCAGGCTGGTATCGAGTCACGCAGCCGCAGATGGTTGCTGCCGGGTTCAATCCCACCGTTGACATCAGAAACCTCCGCCTGTTTGTGGACGCGAGTGAAGTGGCGATCAATACCAGCCAGCTTACCGGACAATTTGGCAGCGGCGACTACATTGAGTTTTACGGCAGCGGTCTGGACACACCGACGACAGACAGGCACATCTATTACCTGATCGCCGGAACAATTCCTGGTAAGCGCGTCGTTGGTGGAATCCAACTCGACGGCGATCCGCCGCCACCACCGCCGCCACCAACGTCAACTCCGCCAATCCCTGTGCCTTCGCCGACTCCGGTTACGGACCTGACGTTAAATTCGACCGCGCGCCCGGTGCTGCGCGATCCAATCTTCTATAGTTGGGTCCAGCACGACATCAGTTATTTGATCGGTTCACTCGAACCGCGCAATGCGCCAGAAAAGCGGGAGGCCAAAGAGCGAGATTCCTCAAGCTCGTCGCCTACCAATGTAAGCGCCCGCAATGCCAGTCCTGATTATTCGCCTGACTATTCAAGGCCCTCCGAAGTGGGGCCAGTTGCCGCCAGTGAATCGCCGGCAGCCGAACATCGGCAGCAGCCAACGACAAACGAAGGCGGCATCAGCACCAATGACTCAACGGGGTTGACTGGTACAGCTCCTTCAGTTGTCGTTACCGCGCCAAAGCTCGCGACGCCGTCGCCGCGGTCGACTTTCAAAGCAAGTGCTAAACAGCGCAAACGCTCGCGTGCTTTCAGGCAGAGCAGGCGCACCGTCAAGCGCCGGCCAAAACAGGAATACAATCATGCCTTGATCGCAGCGGCCGCATCGCTGCCAAATTTCGATTACACAATTCAGATCAAGGAGAGGTTTGTCTATTACTCAAGCCTCTTGAACGGCGACGACGATAACTTCTTTGGACGTGTGATCTCCACCACCCCGGTTACGCAGACGCTGGTCCTTTCAAATCCCGACTTGGCCGCTGCTGGAGCAGCATCGGTCCAATTTGCCTTGCAAGGAGTGGCGAATTCGTCGGCTAGTGATCATGACGTCACCGTGTCGTTCAATGGCCTCACCATTGGGTCGCTTCACTTCCAATCGTTCGAACATGCAGTGCGGACTTTCTCGGTTCCTGTCGCGCTTCTTCAAAACGGTAGTAACAGCCTGACGTTTACCAAAACATCGACGGGTGAGGTTTGCATCGTCGACTATGTTCGGTTTACTTACCCGCATACCTTTAAGGCTGACTCCAACTCTTTGAAATTCAATCTGCGTGGCACTCAAACGTCAAAGGTGGACGGCTTTTCAACGTCGTCGACGCGACTGATTGACTACACGGATCCTTTTAACGTCAGCATTAGGAAGCCGGTTTTCGAAAGTACTGCCCTGGGGTATGCGATCACAGTGCCGACGGGCGAATCGCGCTCTAAAACCCAGCGCTTGTTGTATGCGTTTCCACAGGGACAGTTTGATCAGCCGGCTGCGCTCTCCGTAAGTCAGCCTTCGAATCTTAATCAGGGAGATCTGTCGCCCACGATCACGAGCGGCGCTAATTTCCTGATCATCGCCCACAAAAACTTCATTGCCAGCATGACGCCGCTGGTGAATAAGAGACAAAGCGAAGGCAAGATTGCGGCAGTCATTGACGTTGACGACATTTACGACGAATTCAGTTATGGCGTGCACGGGCCGCAGGCCATCAAGGATTTCCTCGATTACACGTTGACTTCGCCAAACTGGGTAACCAAGCCGCTTTACCTAATGTTTGTTGGAGATGCCACGCTTGACCCACGAAACTACCAGGGGCTTGGCGAGTTCGATTTCGTGCCCACCAAGCTGGTGGATGCAACCTACAACGAAACCGCGACCGATGATTGGACGGCCGACTTCCACGGTGGTCCTAATGACGCTCCTGACGGCATCTCTGACATTCCGGTAGGCCGTTTGCCGGTTGGAACCGCGGCCGCCGCCGATCTGGTCGTTTCCAAGATAGTTAATTATGTGCCGCAGCAGGCGCAGAGCGCTATGCTTGTTGCCGATGAAGATCCGTTTAATATTTTTGGTTTCGCTGCGACGAACGATACCTTTCAAAGTTTGTTACCTCCCACTATGAGCGTCCAGCGACTTAACCGCGAACCGCAGCCGCCGGGAGTTCCTGCTCAACCGTTGGTAAAGGCTGATATTGTTAACGGCTTCAATTCGGGGCCCGCCCTGGTAAGTTACTCAGGCCATGGAAATGTAGACGTCTGGACCGGCGCCGCGTTGTTTACATCTGCGGACGCAACGGCTTTGACTAACGGAACCAACAAACTTACGTTCGTGGTGGTGATGGACTGTCTCAACGCCTACTTCCAGGATCCGAATCTGCTGTCGCTGGCCGAAGCTATGATAAAAGCGCCTAACGGTGGAGCGGTAGCGACCTTTGCCTCTTCGGGCTTGACCATCGCCCAGGGGCAACATCAAATGGGTGAGGAGTTGTACACGCAGCTTTATTCAGGTTCGCCAATGGCGCTCGGCGACGCGATCAAGATCGCGAAGGGTTCAACTTTCGACATCGACGTGAAACGCACCTGGATATTCTTTGGCGACCCGTCGCTCAAGATTCGGTAGAGATCTGATTCCGTCCCTTTGTGTTTTTCCGATCAGCTGAAGTTCCACCGGTCAGGACGGCGGTTGCACCGCCTTTGTAGATCTATCGCTCCATCGCAATCCAAAAAAATTAGGAGAGGTCTCAATTTTCATGTCACTAAAGAACCAACTTGTCTCAGTTCGCACCAGGGTTGCGATGGTATTTGTGCTTATCGTCGTTATGTCGTTGGTACTTCCGTCCAGCAGTTTTCTCGGCCGCTTAGTCGAGAGAACGGCGCTCGCTGATACCGGCACAGGCAGCATAAGTTTGACCACTATCGGCTCACCGGCAACTGAGAATTTTGACACGCTCTCAAATACGGCAGGTTCGACCACAAATACGACGCTTCCCACAGGTTGGTACATCACCGAAACGGGCGGTGGCGCCAGGGACAATGAGCAGTACGCGGTTGACACGGGTGCAAGCGGTACTGGTGACATCTATAGTTACGGCGCTGCCGCCGCAACTGATCGAGCTCTTGGAGCGCTGCGTAGCGGAACGCTGATTCCCCTCTATGGAGCGCAGTTCACGAACAACACCGGGGTGACCGTAACCTCGCTGGATGTAGCCTATACAGGTGAGGAGTGGCGCCTCGGTACTGCTGCACGAACGGATAGAATTGATTTTCAAATCAGCACCAATGCCACCGACCTCTCGACCGGAACATATACTGACGTAGACACGCTTGATTTCACCACGCCTGACACCGTTACGATTGGCGCTAAGAACGGCAACTCAGCCGGTGATCGTACGTCGATCTCAGCCACAATTTCGTCCTTGAACATACCCAACGGAGCCTCGTTTTTTATTCGCTGGAGTGATTTGGATGCTTCGGGCGCAGATGACGGGCTGTCGGTTGACGACTTCTCGATAACGCCACAAGTGGGTCCGGTAACGCCGACGCTCAATATCAATGATGTGTCGCAAGCTGAGACCAATGCCGGCACCACGACTTTTACGTTTACTGTAAGCCTTACTGCACCGGCGGGAGCCGGCGGCCTTACTGCACCGGCGGGCATCAGCGGCGTTACGTTCGATATCGCTACTGCGGATGGCACTGCGCAGGACGGAAACCCTGGGAGCGAAGATACCGATTACGTTGCCAAGTCAGAAACTGGCAGGACTATCACAACGGGGAACTCGAGTGCGACGTTTGCTGTCACGGTCAACGGCGACACTACGCCTGAACCAAACGAAACTTTCTTTGTAAATGTTACGAACATCACGGGCGCCACGGCGGGTGACACGCAGGGCCAGGGCACGATCAATAACGACGACGTGGTGCTCACTCCGATTCACGACATTCAAGGCAGCGGCAGCACTTCACCACTCGCAGGCTCCGTCAGCACCACCGGCATCGTCACCGGCTTGAAATCTAATGGCTTCTTTATCCAGGAGCCTGATGCTTCAGCTGACGCTAACCCGGAAACTTCTGAAGGTATCTTTGTCTTCACCTCATCGGCGCCGCCGGCTCCGGCAGCGTTGGGTAATTTGGTACAGGTGACTGGCACGATTCAGGAGTTTATCCCGTCTGCGGATCCGCCTAGTCCGGCAATGACGGAGCTCATCACGCCATCGGTGATCCAACTTTCGTCCGGCAATCCGCTTCCCGTTCCGATCCTGATTACGGCGGCGGAGACCACGCAAGCTTCCGAGACAGCGAACCCGCTTGACTCGCTCGAAGAGTATGAAGGTATGCGGGTCACGGTAGCGTCACTGACGGTAAGCGGCGCGACGCAGGGTTCGATTACTGAACCGTCGGCTACAGTCTTTTCCAATGGCGTTTTTATCGGCGTTGTCACCAGCGTCGCGCGTCCCTTCCGCGAGCAGGGGATTGCGATCAGCGATCCGTTGCCGGCTGGTGCTCCCGTTACGATCCCGCGCTTCGACGAAAATCCGGAGAGGATTCGCGTTGACAGCGATGCGCAGCCTGGAACCACCGCGATTGACGTTGCCGCCGGCACGGTCATCACCAACATAACCGGCCCACTCGACTATGGCTTCCGCTGTTACACAATTGATCCCGACGCGGCTACACCGCCGGTGGTCGGCGTGCAGCCAGGATCGACAGCAGTGCCGGTTCCAACCGCCGACGAATTTACCGTCGTGTCGTTCAACATGGAGCGCTTCTTCGACACGGTTAACGATCCCGGCATCGGCGAACCAGTATTGACGGCAGCTGCCTTCAATCGCAGGCTCGCAAAGGCCTCGTTGATCGTCCGCACCATTGAGCGTTATCCGGATGTGATCGGCGTCGAGGAAATGGAAAACCTCAGCACCTTGCAGGCCGTGGCCGATCAAATCAACGCCGACGCGGTGAGTATTGACGCGCTTCCTAATCCAAACTACACCCCCTACCTGAGCGAGGGTAATGACGTTGGCGGCATTGACGTCGGCTTCCTGGTCAAGCAGTCACGAATCAGCGTCGTTGACGTGACCCAGTTTGGTATGGCTACGACGTTTACGAATCCCGACAGTTCGACTTCGATTCTAAATGACCGCCCACCGTTGGTTCTGCGGGCTACCTGTCCGCGACCGCTGGGCGGCACGTTGCCTTTTACCGTAATCGTCAACCACCTGCGCTCGCTCAATGGAGTGGACGACACGGGTCCGGGGTCAAATGGTTTTGCCACCGAGGGTGATCGCGTCCGCTTCAAACGGCGCGCCCAGGCCGAGTTTCTCGCCAACTTGATCCAAACCCGCCAGACCGGCGACCCGACCGAACTCATTATTACCGTCGGCGACATGAATGCCTTCAGCGTAAATGATGGATACGTCGATTCGATCGGAACCATCAAAGGTACGCCGGCGCCAGCCAGCCAGGTAACACTGGCGAGCAGCGATCTGGTCAATCCGGATTTGACTAATCTGATTGATCTCCTGCCCGCTGCCCAGCAATACTCTTATAATTTTGACGGCAACGCGCAGGTTCTCGATCACATCATCTTGAATCATAAAGCGCTCGTCTTCTTGACTCGCTTTGCGTATGCACGCAACGACTCTGATTTCGCAGTCAAGAATTACGAGAGCACCAACGAGCTGCGCATTTCCGATCACGATCAACCCGTCGCCTACTTCAACCTTACGCTTGCACCAACCGCATCCGGCAGTGTTGTTAGCGGGCGCATCACTGACCCCAATGGCGTTCCGGTAGCCGGCGCGGTGGTGAATCTGAGCGGTACGCAGAATCGCAAGGGCATCACCGACGCCAACGGCAACTACCACTTCGACAATGTTGAGACCGGCGGTTTCTACACGGTCAGGCCTTCACGCGCTAACTATTCTTTCAGTCCCGCGGAACGATCCTTCAGCCAGCTTGGCAACAGCACCGAAGCGGCGTTTACCGGTAATCTGGCCAGCGGGTTTGTTAATCCAATAGCCACGCCGGAGTATTTCGTGCGGCAGCATTATCTCGACTTCCTGAACCGCGAACCGGAAGAGAGCGGGTTCAACTTCTGGAGCGATCAGATACTGTCGTGCGGGGCGGACGCTGAGTGCATCGAGCGGCGCACCATTAACGTGTCGGTGGCATACTTCCTGTCGATTGAATTTCAACAGACTGGCGGGTTGGTCGACAGCCTCTATCGCGCGAGTTATGGGCGGCGGCCAATGTATGCGGAGTTCAGCCCAGACGCGCAGACGGTGGGGCAAGGTGTGATCGTGGGCACGCAAGACTGGGCGTCACGTCTGGCGGCCAACAAGCAGGCGTTCGTTGCCGCCTGGGTGCAACGGCCAGACTTCCGGGCCGCCTATGATGGATTGAGCAGCAGTCAATACGTCGATGCTTTGATCAGTCATACGGGAGTGGACTTCTCGCCGGGTGAGCGCGACGCGCTGGTAACTAATTTGAGTAACGGCGCCACGCGAGCCGAGGTGCTGCGAAGTATTGCGGAGGATGAACGTTTCGGAAGCGCAAAGCGCAACGAGATGTTTGTGATGATGGAATACTTCGGATACTTGCGGCGCGATCCGGACGCCAGCGGCTACGCATTCTGGCTGCACAAGCTGAATGAGTTTGGCGGCAACTTTGAGCAGGCAGAAATGGTCAAGGCGTTCCTGGTCTCGGGTGAGTACCGAGATCGGTTCCGTTAAATGAACTGCCAGGTGCCTTGTGTCTAGTTTCTCTGTGCAACCTCTGACGGCGAAAGTCTGACGGCGAAAGTGTTGACTTAGTTACGCAGTTTCTATAATTTCTTCGCAACTCGAAATAATCACCACCGGATCTGTTACTCATTATTTAGACACACCCTGACGAACCCAGGGCGGACATCAAGGCTCGAGTGTTCTCAAAATCTGGATGGTAGAAAACGAAATGCCTGGAGGAGTGTATGAGAAACATGATTAAGAATTCATGGCGCCGATCGCGGTTGGTGTTGACGTTCTGTTGCCTGGCAATCTCTCTGGTATTAGTCGCGCTGCCTTTTAGTCAGTCGCGCACGCGAGCTCAAGGCCAACAACCTAAGAGCGAAGTTTCCGACAACTCAGAATTGAGTGTGATTGAAATTCCAGCCGGTGACAAAGCCCTTGCTGCGCCTGCCGGGCCCGTGAAACCCAGCAGTCCAGGGGGCGTGACGGTTCAGACGTACCAGAACGAGGTCGAACCAAATGGCACGTCCGCCACGGCGACGGCGCTTGCCACTTCGAGCGTCAGGCTCAGGGGTAGCGTTTACCCCGCCGCCGATGTTGACTTCTACTCCTTCACCGCTAGCACAGGCGACCGGGTATACGCCGCTGTGCAGACGCTCTTCGACGCTTCGGGGAGCGGCGACACCATCCTTGACTTGATCAGTACCGACGGCACGACAGTGCTCGAGACAGATCTCAATGACGGCACGTTCAACGGCAGTTCTTCGTCTATCGCGGGGTTTTTGATCCCCAGCAACGGGACATTCTTTCTGCGTGTGCGTCACAACGTCGGGACCGGAACGATTCGCCCTTACGACCTGCACTTCAATCGGTTGACCGGCGCGCCGGTCCCTGAGGTTGAGCCCAACGACACCAACGTTACGGCAACGCCGTTGCCAGGTTCGCTATGGGTGAGTGGCACCATAAGCGGGTTGGCGCCCGAAGCCGATTTCTTCAGCTTCACACTTGCCGCCGGCGACAGCGTCTATCTAAGTCTGGACATGAACCCCGAACGCGACGCCAACGTCTGGAACGGCCGTCTTGGTTTCGGGCTGTTTGGCAATGCGCCTGCCAATCAGATTCTGTTGGCGAACGATGCCAATGCCGGCGCCGCGCCCACCGATCCAAACTCGGAGGCCTTCTTCTTTACGGTGAAGGACGCGGGTACTTACTTTGTCTATGTTGACTCCATCGTGGCCACGGGATTGGGCGCAAACGCCACTTATAACTTGAGCGTCGCCGTGAGTAACGCACCTACCCCGACCGGCACCTGCACGACTTACACGAGCACCGACGTGCCTAAGGTTATCCCAACCGGCCCTGGCTCGGTGAGTTCGACTATTACCGTTCCCGGGAGTCCGCGCATCGGTGACCTGGACGTTTCGATCAATCTGGATCACACGTTCATGGCCGACCTCGATGTTCATCTCGTTTCTCCGGCGGGCAATGACAACGGGTTGTTCACCGACATTGGAGCGGTTACAGTCGGAGGCTTGCAAACCTCGATGAACCTCCGCCTCGACGACGAGGCCGCGCTGCCCCCCGCCTTTGCGCTTTCTGCACCCTTTGTTATCCAGCCGGAGTTGGCTTACCGCCTTAGCTGGTTTGATGGCGAGAACGCAGGCGGCGTCTGGACACTGGCGATACGCGACGATGCGACCGGCGACGGCGGCACGCTCAACTCGTGGAGCATCACGGTCTGCGAACCGCCCGCAGCGCCCACGTGCGGCGCAGGCGCTGTGCAGCCCACCATATTCAGCACCGACTTTGAATCCGGGGCAGCCGGCTTCACTCACAGCGGGACAGCGGACGAATGGGAGCTTGGTTTACCCACTTTCGCGGCGATCACCACTTGCAATAGCGGCACCAATTGCTGGAAGACCGATCTCGACAATACCTACAACGCCAGCAGCAGCCAGGATCTGATCTCGCCCAACATCAATCTGACGGAGTTTTCTGCGCCGATACGATTGAACTGGGCGATGAGGTATCAAATAGAATCGGCCACTTTCGATCATTTGTTTGTCGATGCCCGCGAGGTCGGTAATCCGACAAATCTGGTGCGGGTGTTTGAGTGGCGGGATGCGACGATGACCAGCACGGTCGGCAGTCCTGCCGTCACGATCAATGAGTCCGCCGGCTGGGGAAACTACTCAGGCGACATCAGTGCGCTGGCTGGACTAAACATCGAGCTCGTGTTCCACGTGGACAGCGACACCACCGTGCAACTCGCCGGACTGGCGATTGACGACGTCAATGTCACAGCCTGCATTACGCCCACCGCCGCAAACGGCACCATCAACGGCAGGATCACGGATCCGAATGGGGTTCCGGTGGACGGCGTGGTGATTCAACTAAGTGGAACGCAGAATCGCAAGTTCATTACCGATGCGAATGGGAACTACCGTTTTGAAGATGTCGAGACGAACGGTTTCTATTCAGTGACACCTTCAATGGCGAACTATCATTTCAGTCCCGAGAGCCGTTCATTCTCGCTGCTCGGGAACGCTACTGAGGCGGCCTTCACGGCCACGCGCGATTCCATCATTGGCAGCAACCGGATTGACAGGGCTGAGTATTTCGTGCGGCAACACTATCTGGATTTTCTGGGACGCGAGCCTGACGAAAGCGGGTTCAACTTCTGGAGCGATCAGATTCTGTCTTGCGGTGCCGACGCTGCCTGCGCTGAACGACGAACTATTAACGTGAGCGCAGCCTACTTCCTGTCGATCGAGTTCCAGGAAACCGGTGGATTGGTTGATGGACTTTATCGGGCGAGCTACGGCCGTCGTCCAACGTATGTGGAGTTTATGCCCGATACGGCCACGGTGGCGCGCAACGTCATTGTGGGACGGGCAGACTGGGCACAGCAGCTGGAGGCGAACAAACAAGCGTTTGTCGCTGCCTGGGTGCAGCGTGCGGAGTTCCAGACCGCTTATGGCGGAATGAGCAACGCCGGCTATGTGGATGCGCTGCTAAGCCACACGGGAGTTGACTTCAGCCAGGGTGAGCGAAATGCGCTGGTAGACGCGTTGAACGGCAGCACGTTAACGCGCGCTGACGCGTTGAGGCAAATCGCGGAGGACGGGCGTTTCATGGCTGCGAAGCGGAACGAAGCGTTTGTGATGATGCAATACTTCGGATACTTGCGACGCGAACCGGATGATGCCGGGTTCCATTTCTGGCTGAACAAGCTGAACGAGTTTGAAGGGAACTTCGAACGCGCGGAAATGGTCAAGGCGTTCCTGGTCTCAGGCG
>JBOGOP010000017.1:0-37281 GCA_050747225.1 Pyrinomonadaceae bacterium | reverse complement strand
GTACAACCAGTCGAAGAAAACAGCAGCCGTAAATACCAACTTCTAATCGACGGACAGTGGGTCGATGCCGCCTCCGGCAAGACGTTTACCACACCAAATCCGGCCACTGGCGAGACGCTCGCTGAAATAGCTGAAGCCGACAAAGAAGACATCGACAAGGCTGTGGCAGCGGCTCGCAAAGCGTTTGAAGGCAAGTGGTCGAAGGTAAGCGCGCGCGATCGCGGGCGAATGCTCTACAAACTGTCGCAGCTGATTGAAGAGCACAGCCAGGAGTTAGCCGCACTTGAGACGGCTGATAACGGCAAACCCATCAAGGAGTCGACGTACGTTGACCTGCCGCAGGTCGCGGAAAATTTTGAATACTTCGCAGGTTGGGCTACGAAGATCGAAGGCGAAACGATTCCGGTTCCCGGTCAGATGTTCAACTACACCTTGCGAGAACCGGTTGGTGTTTGTGGACAAATAATTCCCTGGAACTTTCCACTGCTGATGGCTGCGTGGAAGCTGGCACCCGCGCTCGCTGCGGGCAATACAGTAGTCCTCAAGCCGGCCGAACAAACTCCGGTCAATGCCATGGAGTTAGGCAAACTCATTCAGGAAGCCGGCTTTCCAGACGGTGTAGTCAACATAGTGCCTGGCTACGGCGAAACTGCAGGCGCCGCGCTGGCATCGCATCCGGGCATCGACAAAGTTGCCTTCACTGGTTCGACCGAGGTCGGCAAGTTGATTGCAAAAGCCGCTTCTGAAAATCTAACGAAGGTTTCGCTCGAACTTGGCGGCAAAGCCCCGAACATCGTGTTTGCCGACGCTGACATTGAGCAGGCAGTTAACGGCGCGATGATGGGCATCTTCTTTAACCAGGGCCAGGTGTGTTGCGCGGGCTCACGTCTCTTTGTGCAGGAAGCGGTGAAAGATCAGTTTCTCGATCGGCTAAAAGAGAAGTCAGCAAAGATTGTCGTTGGCGATCCGATGGACCAGGGCACGCACATGGGTCCGCAGGTCTCCAGGGAACAACTCGACCGCATCAAGGGCTACAGCGACATTGCGAAAGCAGAAGGCGCGACTGTGGTCGCGGGCGGTGAATGCCCGACTCTCGAAGGCGCTTTCCAAAACGGCTACTTCTATCAACCTACGATCTTCACAAACGTCAAGAACCAGATGCGTATTGCGCAGGAAGAAGTCTTCGGGCCGGTAGTCTCCGTGATTTCGTTTGAGAACGAAGACGATTTGATCAAGCAGGCCAACGAAACTATCTACGGCCTTTCCGCCGGCATCTGGACGAACAACATCACCCGCGCGCATCGCTTCGCGAAAGAAATAAAGGCGGGCGTGATCTGGATCAATACCTACAACATGTTCAACGCCGCTTCGCCCTTCGGCGGTTACAAGCAGTCAGGCTACGGCCGGGAGATGGGTAAGCATGCGCTCGAGATGTATACCAATGTGAAGAGCGTGTGGGTTGACTTGTCAGGCAAGCCGATTGGCTGGTTTGGCAAGTAAACGATCAGAGTCAGCTACACTTCTTGAAGAGTTCGAAGTAGCGATCGCGTGTCATTCCAGAAGTGCGCAGATTGTTCTTAATAATGAAAACTGGAATGCTCCTGTACTTTGGGATAACAATCGGCCGCAATACGCCTATTCTCGTGAAGATCATGTGATCGCCTTCCTCTCGGACACACTTGAAGCCGGCGAGTTCAAAGATACAAACGAGAATCCTATAAGAAACCGGCGCAATCCTAGGCATGAATAGAGAGTGGGACGGTAACCCGTCGCGAGGTCACTGGCCTTGGCCCCACCAGAGTCTGTTTGCGACGGACGAATCCCGCCTCCTTAAGAATCTGATCCAGCGAGCCTTTCTTTTCTGCTTCCTCCAAAAACAAGCGGACAGCGTCAAGCAGATTCCTTTGGGCTTTCGCCTCGGTCGTGGCGCAGGAAGATAGGTCAAGCTCCGGACTGTACGCAACGTACATCTTGCCTTCGTGGAAAATCTGGCTGGTGAACTGGATATTCATGAATCGGAGTATAGCATGCGCAATCCACAGGTTTCTCTCACTTGAGACCAAGAGACTCGATCATTTTAACGTATTGCCGTAAGGCCGACTTATAGTTGCTTATCGTCTTCTTCGCTACGCCTCGATCTTGGAGCATTCTTACAAGGTGCTCGACATCCGCCTGTTTGCCAGCGGTACCTGGACCGATTTCGATTTCAAGTTTATCCGATACACTGTTCAAATATGAAACATAAGATTTGCGAGAATCTGCAACCACATCGTGTTCGCCCACGCCTTCTTGCTGAATAAACTCGAGATAGTGCTTCTGGTGGCGGATCATGAGTTCTTCACCTCTTGTAAGTAATTCTCCGCTTCGGTATGTCATAGCCTGCGTCCTGTAGACCTTCAATATGGAACTCAATCGCTTCCTGGATGTTTCGCTCGACTTCTTCCTTAGTTTTTCCCGTCGAACCGCAACCAGGCACGTCAGGCGAGAATGCCGAGTAGCCGGTTTCGGTTTCTTCTACGATGATCAGATACTTTTTCAAGGTTATCTCCACCGTCAACTGGATTTTAGAGCCCGCTCAGTATAGCATCGCTTTGACTTCGCTAATGCAGCTGAAGATTGTGGAACTAACACCATCTCGTGAGTGTAAGGCGGAAAACGGTTTTGATGTTTTCGGCATCTGTTAAGTGCCGCAGTGTTTCCCATTAAGAAGTGTTGATGCGGCGCTCTCCCTCTTAGCACGTTAGAATGGAAAAGGAGACGCGTATGCATTTGCTAAAGAAAATCGGGGCCGCATCGTTCGTATTTGTGGCGGTGCTGCTGCTAACGGCCTGTCCCAGTCAGACCACAATTTCCAAAATAAACGCCGACCCGGCCCGCTATCGCAATAAGGAAGTTGCGATCGTCGGGACGGTAAGAGACAGCTACGGAGCTTTGGGTCAGGGCGCTTACGAGATTGATGACGGTACCGGCAGGCTTTGGGTTGTGACTAAGCGTGGTGTTCCTTCGCGCGGCGCGCGAGTAGGAGCCAAGGGGCATGTCTACACCGGCTTCAACTTTGGTGGCCGAAACTATGGCACGGTGTTGGAAGAAACTGATCGACGCTCAAAAGATAACTAGTCTGATCGGTTCGAGTCTCTGACTTCGGTCAGCGTATGGTCGACAAAACAAACGCGCAAACTCTCGGCAAGCGGGATATTGTAGCCTGTCTTGACCGAGAGTTTTCGCGTTTACATCAGCAGTCGTGCGCGCTGATCGCGGCGACGTCGATTGACGTCTTGTACGCCTTCCCGGAGCAAATAGAGTCTTCAGTCTCGCGCCAACTCCCTCCAATCGGCGAAAGCGTGCTCAGAGGCGCGGCAGCAATCGAGCAGACGTTTGGCGGTATAACGGCAAACCTCTGGGACGACCCGTTTGAGTGGACGCTGCCGGAATATCTTTCGACTCCGGCAAAAGTAAGGGCCCATCTCGGCGAAGTTGAAGCGACCAGGAAGCGCGCGTTCATTAGCTTTGCTGTCGATGACTGCCTGTTGAAACGCGTTGCCGTGCCCTCAGGGGAGACGCGACCGCTGATTGACTTGCTCCTGGAAACTCTTCTCAACGCCGCTGCTTTTCAGGCGCAGGCGCAGATCGTGTTGAAGATTCTTTCCGGGATCAGTCCGCCTGGGTTTATTATCTAGCCCGAGTCATTTAGTCTAACCAGTGTCGGATAAGAAATAGCCAGCGAGGTCTCTCGAATGTATTGTCCTCAGTGTGGACAGCAGCAAGTCTCAGATGTGATTAGGTATTGCTCGAGGTGTGGTTTCCCGCTTGACGGCGTCACGGCAGTGGTAGCAAGGGGCGGAACGCTCCCGACGCAATACGTTCAACCCGGCTATCAAAAACTTTCCCCACGAAGCAAGGGCATCAGACAAGGTGCGTTATTGATGCTGAGCACGCTGCTGATGGTGCCTCTGGTAGCGATCATCGGCGTTGCAATATTGGACCTCCACGGAGTGATTGTCGGTATCACTGCCGTTACCTGTCTCTTAGGCGGGTTGCTGCGAATATTCTATGCCCTGTTGATGGAAGAGCCGGTGGCCCCGATGAATTCGGAATCGATGAGTGGATATTCACACGCAACCCCGCCTCAATTTGTTCGGCCCATGGAGCACACTGCATTGCCACCAGCGTCTGTTAACAACACCGCAGCGTGGCGACGGCCAACACCGCCGAGATATATCAACCCCCCAGCGTCACAGAAAACACCACCCGCCTTCTGGACAAGGATGATAAGAAGAACGGCTAGTCTCTTAGTGGGTCAGCTTCTTAATCAAAGGAGAGTACAGACCCGAGCGCGGTAGCGCTGGATGCTGGACTCAACTGTTCGAGTGGAGTTAGTAGTGTCCTGGTTTAGAAACAAAAGCTAACGATCCACTAAACACGCTAAGTCACACTAACTCTTTTCGTGCAATTTCGTGTTGTTCGTGGATCGTTTTTCTTTGCCTGACAAAATGAAAATCAATTTAGGACACCGCCTCTAGTTTGCTGTCTTTGCCCGCACGCCTGCTCCCTGCGATAATCGCTCTGCAGATAATCCAGTTAGCGAAACTTGTTATCAGCATCTTCGCTTCGCCGAGATGATCGAAACTCTTGCAAACACTTCGTCGCTCGCTACGCGACTGCGTCAGCGCATCAAACGCGAGGGCCCCCTCACTTTTCGTGACTGGATGCAGGCAACGCTTTACGATTCGAACGACGGTTATTATTGCCGCGCCGATCGCAGCCGTTGGGGGAGGGATGGCGACTACCGCACCAGCCCGGAGCGTACGCCGCTATTTGCGAGTGTCTTCGCACGATATTTTGCCGCACTTCATGAACAACTTGGCGGTCCCGCGGCCTGGACAATTTTTGAGGCCGGCGCCGGCGATGGACATTTCGCCGCGGCCCTCCTGCAAAACCTTCAGAAATCTTTCCCAAATGTTTTCGCGGTGACATCGTATGTCATCGACGAACTCAGTCCGTCGTCGAACGCGCGCGCACGCGAGCGTTTGCGACCCTTTGCAGACCGGATTCACTTCAAGAGCCTTGATGAGGTCGTTCTAAATCCCGGCATGGTTTTTTCAAATGAGTTACTGGATGCATTTCCGGTTCACCGGATTGTTTTGCAGAGCGACGAGTTTAGGGAGTTCTATGTGACGGTGAGCGAGGACGGAAAGTTTGAATGGCTGATTGATTCGCTAAGCCCAGCCCTGTCACTTCGGCTGCAGGAATATTTCGAAGAAATCGGCATTCAGCCTGAGCAGGGGCAGGTTATTGAGGTCGGCCTGGAGATAGAGAACTGGTTGCGAAGAGTCGCTAACAGCATGCGTAGCGGCTATGTCGTTACGGTTGATTACGGAGCCGTCGCCGAGGATTTGTATTCACCGAGGGCTGACAGTGAAGGAACCTTGCGGGGATTTCGACGGCACCAGTTCGTTGACGATTTGCTTGCGCAACCGGGCGAACACGATTTGACGACGACGGTGAATTGGAGTTTTGTGAAAAGCGTTGGGACGCGCGCAGGGCTCGAGTTTGTAGAGCTTAGTCGCCAGGACCAGTTCCTGCTGGCGAATGGGTTCCTCGAGCAGTTGGAACTTGAATCGCGCCAGGCAAAAGATGAAGGTGAACGTCTGCAGCTCAGCAGCGCGGCGCGTGAGATGATCCTGCCAGACGGGATGGCAGCGAGCTTTCAAGTACTGGTGCAGAAGAAGGAGTAGGACAGACATTCCTGTCTGTCCTGTCTGTTTTGGGTTGTTTCAGTTACCGAATCACAAAAGCAAAACAAAGATTTTCCATATGTCATTGAAACAAACGACCGACGACCGGCGACGGACGACCGAAGAACGACCATGTTAACCTGCGGTCGACGGTCCACCGTCGTCCGTCGCTCTGCCAAATGACAAATGACAAATGTCAACTGCCAAATGGAAAATCGCTTTCTTTTGCATTAGGTTGCTAGCGAGCCGCACAAGTTAACTGCGGACAGGCAGGAATGCCTGTCCTACCTAAAAACATGAAGCGAGACTACGAAATAATCGATGTTTGCCACACTGTTGAAGACGGCATGATCACTTACAAAGGTTTGCCGGCCCCGGTGATCACGGACCATCTTACCCGCGAAGCTTCAACACGAATGTACGCGCCCGGGACCGCGTTTCAGATCGGCAAAATTGAAATGGTCGCTAACACCGGAACATATCTTGACAGTCCGTTTCATCGCTACGCAGACGGCACAGACCTGGCCGGTCTCGACATCCATTCGTTAGCGAACCTCGACGGACTCGTCGTGCGAAGAGTTGATCCACCCGTGCGCGGCATTTCTGTGGACGCAATCGAGGGTTTGGACGTGAAGGCGAAGGCAGTGCTCTTTCAAACCGGATGGGACAGGCGCTGGAGAACGGAAGCATACTCCGACGGCAACCATCCATTCCTGACTGCTGAAGCGGCGGAATACTTGGCGGAGTCAGGAGCCGCGCTGGTGGGCATCGACTCGTACAACATCGACGATACCAAAGAGGGCGACCGTCCGGCACATTCAATTCTGTTGCGGCAGGGAATTCCAATCGTCGAACATCTCTGCGGATTGGGTGAGCTGCCTGATGACGGTTTCAAGTTTTTTGCAGTGCCGGTGAAGGTGAAGGGCATGGGCACTTTCCCGGTTCGGGCCTTCGGTATCGTGGCGAGATCATGAGGGTCAAGCGTGAATTCGTGGCGAGGATCGGGGCGGTTTGATTTTCGTCTAATCTCAGAAGAATCTGAAAACTAACTAGAGGAGAAGCAAAATGGGACTAAGCGAATCGTTGCTGCCGGAGTTCGATAACGAGATGAAAAACACGCGCAAGACACTGGAACGCGTTCCACATGACAGGCCAGATTGGAAGCCACACGAAAAGTCGATGGCCATCGGTGGACTGGCCACGCATTTGAGTAACATTCCTACGTGGGCCGTTTACACAATTGATCAGGACTCGTTGGATCTCGCGCCCGAGGGAAAGCCGCTGCCTCAAGCGGAGCTCTTGACCTCAAAGGAAGCGCTTCTCGCAGCCTTCGACGCCAATGTAGCGAAAGCGCGCGCAGCGATCGCCGGCGCCAGTGATGCAGAATTCTTCAAGCCCTGGAGCTTACAGTCCAACGGCAACACCATTCTGACTATGCCGAAGATCGCCGTGCTGCGAAATTTCGTGATGAACCACCTGATTCATCACCGCGCACAACTGGGCGTCTACCTGCGATTGAACGACATACCTGTGCCGTCAATTTACGGTCCGTCAGCCGATGAAAGTCCGTTTTAAGGACTGGCATACGGTTAGAACAATTGGAACTTGATAGTTAAGTACTTCTTCGGATTCTGGCGGAAGTCGTAGATCATCTTCACGCCTTCCGAAGACAGTTGATTTACGTTGGAATATAGCGCGTCGTCCGTCAGGAGTTTGCCGACTGTGCCTTCGCCGCGTTGAGCTGCTGCCACCATGTTGTCAATTCGCCCGGCAGTCATATTGAAACGGGCAATGGCGGCGCGGGCGTCATTGTACATCTGCTCGTCTTTGATGAGTTTTCCGAGCGTACCGTGACCCGCATTGATGTCGGCAATCATGGAGTTGATCTGATCCACTGAACGATCGAGCCGGTCGGCAGTTCGATTGACGCGATTGTAGAGTTCGTCGTTAGTCAGGAGCTTTCCGGCCGTGCCTTTGCCAGCGCGTAAATCTTCAGCCAGCGTTCGCAGTTGCACGGCGAGGTCGTTAGCGTTGTTGTAGAGCGCCGGATCGTTTACAAACCGTCCTGCCGATCCGTTGCCGGCCTTAATCAGGCGCATCACTTCTTCAGTTTCGCGCACTGTAGCGTTGAGGTTGTTATAGAGCGCTTCATCGCTAAAGAGCCGGCCAACCGTGCCCTTGCCCTCCTGCACTTCCTTCACGATGGTACTAAGTTGATCCGAGAGCTTGCTGAGACGTTGGGCGACGTCGGTTCCGGAAGTGGCGAAGTCGTTAACCGTATTCGAACTGGATGAGCGCAGGATGTCGTAATCTTTTACTTGCGGAGCCAAGGCCGTGCCCGGACTGATATTGATTAGCATCTCGTTTCCCAGCAAGCTGGGTGATCCTTGTTGAGCAGTTGAATCCTGGCGTATACGCTCGGTGGCCGGTCGGCCGTCAATCACCGCGTCGATTGTCATCAGGGCTTCGACGCGCTGAGGATTTGGCTCTGTGGATGGTGGCAGCAAAGTTATCTTGTCGATCTTTCCCACTCGAACGCCGGAGAGTCGGACTTCTGAACCGTCGCGCAGGCCATTGGCATCAGCAAAGCGCGCCTTCAAATGAAGCCTCTTCTTAAACGGATTAATGTCGCCGGAGGCATTCAATATGAGAAAAATCAAGATCACTATTGAAACCAGCACAAATATGCCGACGCGTAATTGGTTTAGGCTTACCTGCTTTGTTGATCTTGGCATAGCGCTAAATAAGGGATGAAGGATGAAAGATGAAGGATGAAACCGAAGCGGCGCTGTTACGCGGGCGCTTCGTTGTTCTCCTTATTCATCCTTCATCCTTCCGCCTTCATCCTTTCTATCAATGTCCGCGAAGAAACTTCTGAATGTAGGGATCCCCAGCCTTTCGCAGAGTTTCATCGGTACCGCTAAAAATTATCTTGCCGTCCCTCATCATCATTACCTTGCTGTTGGTTAGACAAAGCCGTTCGCCCTCGCGCTCAAACACGACCTGACCCTCTTCGTTTACAACGGCGTATTCGGAACAAAGGTATTCCAGGTTGTTCATTTCGTGAGTGACGAATATGGATGATACGTCTTCAAGGTCTCGCAGTTTCATGGCGAGTTCGCAGATAGTGCGCGCGGTTGGCGGATCGAGCCCCGCCGTAGGTTCGTCGAAGAGGACGATTTTCGGATCTCCGATGAGCGCCCGAGCAATACCGACGCGCCGGCGCATACCACCAGACAGTTCGGCAGGCATTTTGTCGATCGCGTCTTCCAGATTCACGAAGCGAAGCATGCGCCGCACTTCGGGTTCGACTTCTTCCTCCGGCCGGCCCTGTTCGTGCAGGCGGTAGGCAACATTATCGTAAACCGATAGCGAGTCGAAGAGTGCGCCTTCCTGAAACACCATGCCAATCTTTTTGCGCACCGTCATCATCTGCACTTCGTTGTAGTCAGTAATATCTTCGCCATCAACCAGGATTCTTCCCTCGTCGGGTTTTAGCAGGCCCAGCACCAGTTTGATGATTGTAGACTTGCCGCCGCCGGAACCGCCGAGAATTATTTTGGTCTCACCCTTCAGGACTTTAAAGCCCAGCCTGTTCAGGATTATGCGTTCGTCGAAAGCCAGCACCACATCGCGAAACTCAATCGCAGGAACGATACGATGGCTATCATCGACTTCGGCGAAGGTTGAGCCCGCCGCATTTCGACTGATCTCTCCGGCGTTAGGGTACAACTCGGATTGTGTAGGTGTAATCGACATACCAATCTACCAGCTAGCTCGCCGGCATCCCGAGAAGATATTGAAGGGCCCTGGCGAGGAAGAAGTCAGCCACGATGACAACTATCGACGCGGTCACCACTGCCCGTGTGGTTGATCTGCCTACGCCTACCGTGCCGCCTTCAGTTGTTAGACCTTTGTAACACGCAACCGAGGCGATGATGACCGCAAAACAGACCGGCTTAATTACGCCGCCAATAATATCATCTGCCGTAATTCCATCTCGAACTGAACTCACAAATGCATTGATCGAAAGTCCGTAAAGGCTTGTCGCCGCAATGCCGCCACCACCGATGCCGACTACGTCAGCGACGACGGTAAGCAGTGGCAAAGTGACTACCAGTGCGATTAGGCGGGGGGCGACCAGCTTCTTGATCGGATCGGTGCCCAGGGCTCGCATGGCGTCGATCTGTTGCGAGGCAGTCATCGAGCCCAGCTCCGCTGCTATGGCTGAGCCGACGCGACCGCAGACCATCAGGGCGCATAACACCGGGCCAAGCTCGCGAATCAAGGAGATAGCGACGAGTTTCCCCGTTTGCGCTCCCTGACCATAAAACGCCAACGTCGGAAAAGTTTGCAGCGTCATCACGCCGCCTGTGAAAAACCCGGTTAGGAGAATTATCGTCAGCGACCCGACGCCAATCACGTCCATCTGCGTGATTGTTTCGGAGATATAGCGCGGCCCTCTGAAAAGACCACCAACCGCGCGCGCGGTCATCAATGTGGTTTCCTGCAGCTCGAAGATGGAGCGCGTTACGAAGTTCATTTAGGGCTAATAGGGAAGTTAGCTGTTAGAAGTCCTGCCTGTTGCTGGTGGACCCTTCCGGACTGCTATTGCGACGACTGAGAGCAGTGGCCACTGCCGGACTCTCAAAGAACCTTGAGACTCGCTGGAAGTTGGTCACATTTGAAAAGAGCGGCTTATCATGCGCAAAATTTGCACAATGCGTCAAGCTTGAAGATCCTTACGGGACAGTGGGTGCACCTGTTGGATAACAAAAAGCCAGCCAGGGCGGTGCCGGGCCGGCTCGAATTGTCGGGTGTCTGGCGGTGCTGCCTTAACTAAAATCGAGGTCGTTGATTTTCGCGTCGAGGAACGATTGGCGCCAGTCCATTACGCTGATTTACACCGCGTTGTCGGGCGTCTCGCCGTTCTTGTCTCTGCACGGTATTGTCCAACCTACGTTCTCGCCGGAGTTGTTGAGCTTCCTGTTGCAATGAACGCAGGACCTTTCTCTGTTCCGAAGTCAATACCCTTCGGATTCTGATTTCGGTCAGGATCCTCATGCGCATCCCAGCTGCCTGGGCAGACGCAACGTCGCGCAGGCGCTGCTCTACAAGGGCTTCGTCAGGGGTCTCGGAATTGAGGGCTTCTTCGAGGGCCCGATTGGCTTCGTCAAGATGCTCTTTAATTGCCGCCCGTTCGCTACTGTTGTTCACGCGAATTGAACGAATTTGTTCGCGCTGTTCGGGTGTCAGGTTTAGTTGGCGAATAAGGTCCCCACCCTGTTGAGGCTCTGGCGCTGTCGCGGGTTGCTGAGCGGTTTGTCCGGAAACAGAACCGACTGTAGCTGGGAAGCCTATCACCGCAAGCAACGCAAGCAGCGTTAGGATTCGGCCATTAAATTTTCCGTTCTGTTTCATATCAAGCCTCATTAGTCTTCGAATTCGCTCAAAGCCCTGTGCAAACAGTGCCTACTGGTTAATTCTATCATCGAGTAGGTCCAGGTCGCTGTCATTTGCAGTGACTAACCTCAAATCAGCCGCCAGCTGCTCGCGTTCCGTTTTCGAAAGCGGACGCCGCTTGAGCGCAACTTCAGTGCTGCTGGGAATGCGCTTACCAGGATTTTTTTGCGCGGAATCTTTGCTGGCTACTGGCGAACTCACCAACTGCTCGCTCGACTTTTTGATTTGGTTCAATTCCTCCTGCACACGCTTGTCAACTTGCGCGTTGAATTCTTGTGAAGAAATTGGGTTTGCGATTGGGGTTACCACTACAACAGAAGGCGCCTTATCTCGTAAATGCGCCAGAGCCAGTCCGGCAAACACGCAAAACAAAACAGCGGCGAAGGCTACTGCACCCTTCATCCATAGCGGCGACAGATTGAAAAACTCTCGTAAGGCCGCCACAGCTGATGGCCTTGCCCGCGCCGCCGCGGTGGGGGAGGAATCTCCTGGTTGGCTTGGGAGCCCAATCCTGCCAAGCGATTCGTTGCGCCACGCCACTACCGATTCACGGACAGGACCAAAGGCGGCGAGTTCGGTGTTACAGGCGGCACACTGCTGGCGGTGACGCTCGAAAGCAATTACTTCGACCTCGTTCAACTCACCGTAGAGAAAGCTGACCAGGTCGTTTTCTCGTCCGCAAATTAAGACATCCATTCTCATTTCAATTACTCCCACGTTCTTACGCTTGGTGCTGACTGAATTTTTCCAGCCGCATTTGTAACTGTTTCAGTGCGGTATATAGCCGGCTCTTGACTGTGCTAAGTGGCAGTTCCAACGCATCCGCTATTTCCTTAAAAGTTAGTTCTTCGAATTCCTTCATCACCACAACCTGCCGCAGTTCTACCGGCAAACTATTAACCGCGAGTCTTACCGCAGCGCTCGTCTCGCGCCCTTCAGCCACGCGCGCCGGCGAATATCGAATCGGCGCTGCAAAACTCGACGCATCTTTTTCCTCTTCCGTATCGAGCGCGCTCTCGCTTCGCACCTTTGCTCGACGTTGCCGCGTAATGCACTGATTGACAGCTATTCGATGCAACCATGAGGAGACTTTTGCCTCGCCGCGGAAGGCGCGTAGATTCCGAAACGCTGCCAGAAACGTCTCCTGCGTAGCGTCGCGGGCATCTTCTTCGCGGCCAAGCATGCCAAAGGAAAGCACGAAGATGCGTCGCTCCCAGCGTTGGACAATCTCGCCGAAAGCTTCTGCGTCGCCCGTCAAAGCACGCTCTACGATCTGCTCGTCGCTCGTAGCCGTTCCCATCCTCTGTGATTTGCAAAGCCCAGCAGCTGGTGCTCCCGATATCTGTAGCTTGCCATTAAAGCGTGGCGCCCACCAATTTAGACGTCATTCCCGGCAGTTAAGTCTATAAAAAAGGGTCAATACTCATCGGTTGATGGCAAGACCTCAAGTCTTGAGTCGTTGGAGGAGTAAGCGTCGTGCCAACGTGGTTTAACAAACGCGTTGACACGCGTAAGTTTACTAGACCATAATGAACTAGCGGCCAATCCGGCCGTTCTTTCGTAAGCCTTCCGAGGAAATTCACTTCTCAGACTGACCCGCACCCTTCTTCGATCTAATGCTGGAAAAGATTGGGCGAATTCGCCTGTTATACATAGTCCTGGCCGTCTTGCTGGTGGTCGGCCTCCTGCCTCTGGCGTTCGCCGGCACCCTTCTTTCCGGACGCAGCGCCGAGGAACTGCGGTCGGTGGAGGGACGTTATCAGGCCCAGCTGGTGCAGGACAAGGCAAGGCAAATCGAACTCTACGGTCAGCGCTACCGGGATGTTGTAAACGGACTGGCGCGAGCGTTTGAGATCGCTGGTGGAATTACTCCCCTCAACGACCCTGGCTATGATTCGCGCCTGCAGAAAACACTGGAAGAGGATCCTAACCTGATCGCACTGGCTATCTGGCCAGTTAGCGGCGAACTACACAGAGCATTCCAGCCGGACTACATTCAGAAAGCCGAAGTTGACCAGCGCGTCAGTGAAGTGCTCGCGAAAATGAGCGGTCGTGGCATGGTGGTAAGCCGGCCGCAGATCATTCGCTCGGGCCAGGAAATGGCAATGACGGTGGCGGCGCCGGTCATGGGCGGCGAGACCGGACACGACGTGGTGGCTGCCGTTGTGGCGATAGTTTCGTTTCAGGAAGTTTTCAAGGCCGTGCATCAATCAACTTCGCAAAGCGAGCAGGAGTTACTGGAGGCGGGGCTCCCCGTAGTTTTTGTGGTCGACCAAAACGGCCGGGCTGTTGCACATCCGGAAGCGAGCGTTGCGTTCTCAGAAAAGCCGATGACCGACCTCAAAGTGGTACGCGATTGGCAGGAGTCGGGGAAGCAAGTGCAGTCAGCCCTGGAGCCATTCACTCTCGCACGCGACGGACGCAACGTTGTAATGCTGGGGTCGTATGCTACTGCGGAGTTAGATAAGAATTCGCGTCTGGGAGTAATCGCCATTCAGGATGAGTCCGCAGCACTTGCTTCGATAAGCGATATGCGACGGCAGACGATTTGGATCAGTATGGTCGCTGCGATGCTGACTCTCCTCATAGGTTTTTTCTTTGCGAAAAAATTGACGCAGCCGGTTCAGGAGTTGGCCGTGGGCGCCCATCGCATCGCGGCTGGAGATTTTTCACAGCGCATAGACGTGCGCAGTCGCACTGAACTAGGTGATCTCGGTGATTCGTTCAACCTAATGACAGACCGCCTTGAAAGCTACATCAAAGACCTGCAGCGCTCGGCTGACGAAAATCGTGAGTTATTTCTGGGTACCGTTAAGGGCCTGGCTGCGGCAATCGACGGCAAGGACCCGTACACTCGCGGCCATTCGGAGCGCGTATCGAGAATTTCCGTGGCCATAGCGCAGCGCCTGGGAGTCCCTGACGACGAATGTGAAAAGATTAGAATTAGTGCACTGCTCCACGATGTGGGCAAGATTGCCATCGATGACAACATTTTGAAGAAGCCCTCCGCCTTAACAGATGATGAGTTCGAGATCATGAAGCAGCACCCGCAAAAGGGCTACAAGATCATGTCACAGATACGGGCGATGAAAGAATTCTTGCCTGGGATGTATATGCACCACGAAATGGTGAATGGTCAGGGATACCCGCAGGGTCTGAAGGGCGACGAGATTCCCTTGATGGCGAAAGTGGTGGCAGTAGCCGACACTTTTGACGCTATGACGACTGATCGTCCATATCAGTTGGCAATGAAATTTGAAGATGCGGTAGAGCGAATCCAATCCTACGTCGGCATCCGTTATGACGCAGGTGTTGTTGATGCCTTTGTGTCGGCCTGCGAAGACGGGCAAATCCGTCCAGGGTCGGTCAAGCTCAAGAGTCGTAAGTCGCCTGGAGCGCAAACGCCAACGCCGTCTATGGACGCGAGCGAACGTGAGTCGATCGCGGTTTCTTAATGACCTAAGCTCAGACATCTGAAAGCATGGAGAATCGCGCAGCCGTGTCCTTTTTGTTAGGACACGGCTGTTGCGCATATAATCAGCATTTCCGTTTTGGCACTAATACTTGATGGATCAATTCTATGGGGCTTTTCTGGAAACGTAAGAGCGGCGATCAGTTTGTTTCACTTAGACTAAACGAACCGCTGCCGGAGAAAACTGCCGTCACTGCTGAAGTGACGGAGGAGAGCAAAGGGACCCAGGCTGACTCGCGAGGACCGGTCGCTAAGGCAGGGACAACTTCGTCAAGTTCGTCTGCGCCGGCAGCGATCGCTCCTACGCTCGAGCCGGTCCCGACTGGCGCGGGTCCGACTCCAATCCCGAGTGAAGCTTCTGCACCCAAAGCTCCAGCCGTTGAACGGCTGCCGGAAGCTCAAACCCGCGGTGTTGAGGCGTTGCGAGCGGAAGTTCCGCAGCAAAGACCCGTTAGCTCTCAGCTTTCCCGCTCGCCCTTTGCGACTTCCGTCCTCGGCCTGAATCTGTCCATGGAGGAACTGCAGGCGCAGGAGGCTGCACTCGAGCAGGAATTCTCGAACCGCTTCCGCCGCGCCGTTTCAGCGACACGCGAGTCGCTCTCGGAGAGACTCGACACCGTTTTCCAGGGTCTCAAACAGATTGACGAGAACCTGCTGGACGAACTCGAGGAGGCTTTGATCGCGGCTGACATTGGCGTCGCGACGACCCAACACATTTTAGAGACTGTGCGGCGCGGTGTTGCGCGCAAGCAGATCAACGATCTCGACGCACTAAAAGCCGCTATCAAAAGCGAACTACTGAAAATCCTGCGGCAGTCGGAACAGCAAGGCGTCGCTTCTGAGACCAGCGTTGCCGCCAACGTTTCGCCTTACGTCATGATGATCGTTGGAGTAAACGGTGTTGGGAAAACCACCACCATCGGCAAGTTGGCCCAACGAATTAAAGCCGAGGGGAATGACGTTTTGATCTGCGCTGCCGACACATTTCGGGCGGCTGCTTCGGATCAGTTGGCGATCTGGGCCGAGCGCACCGGAGTGCCGTTGATTCAGCAGAAGCAGGGAACTGATCCTGCCGCAGTACTGTTCGACGCACTGAAGGCCTCGAAGGCGCGCGGTTCAGACGTGCTAATCGTCGACACAGCCGGCCGGCTACATAACAAGTCCAATCTAATGGCTGAGCTTGAGAAAATGAAAAGGGTTTCCGCCCGCGAAGTAGAAGGTGCGCCACACGAGACATTGTTGGTTGTCGATGCCGTTACGGGCCAAAACGGGCTCGAGCAAGCACGGCAGTTTCTCAAGGTTGCCGGGGTTACTGGTATCGTATTGACCAAGCTCGATGGCACCGCGAAGGGCGGAATCGCGGTCGCGATTGCCAACGAGCTCGGTCTGCCAATTCGTTATGCTGGGATCGGAGAGAAGGTCGACGACCTTGTCGTTTTTGATCCAGAGCTGTATGTGAACGGCTTGTTCGAGTAGTGATGTTGAATCATCGTTATCATCAGACGGCCGAGAGTAAGCAAAAGAGAGAAACAATAGTGTCGTTGGAAGCTTCACGGATGATGAACGCCACTTCGGCTGAGTTTGACTCAGAAATGATGCGGCGGGCGCTCCACTTAGCTAATCAGGCACAGGGCCTGGTGAGTCCGGGGCCCTTAGTTGGATGCGTGATCGCGAGTCCCGACGGTGAGGTTCTCGGCGAAGGCTTCTACGTTTACGAGCAGCTAAAACACGCAGAAGCCTACGCGCTCGAGCAGTCGGGTGAACGGGCGAAAGGCGCAATCGCTTACGTTTCGCTGGAGCCACATGCGCACCATGGCCGTACGCCACCCTGCACCGATGCCTTGATCAAAGCCGGCATCACTCGCGTTGTGGCGCCGATCGAGGACCCGAATCCCAAAGTCTCGGGAAAGGGTTTTGCCCATTTACGATCCGCTGGTTTGGCAGTCTCGGTTGGCTTGCTCAGTCGCGAAGCGGAACGCCTCAACGAAAAGTATCTACACTTCATGCGTACCGGACGTCCCTTTGTTCATTTGAAGCTCGCGTCTTCGTTGGACGGCAAGATCGCAACCCGGACAGGCGATTCGCGTTGGATTACCGGCGCTGAGTCAAGGGCGCAAGTTCATGAATTGCGACATGTGTATGACGCGATACTGATCGGCGCCGGTACTGTCCGTGCTGACGATCCCCTACTGACTGACCGCTCCCAAAAGAAGAGGAGGAAGCCACTGGTTCGCGTAGTGCTGGATGAGAGGCTTGAGATCTCTGCGGAGTCTAATCTGGCTCAGACCGCAAGCGAATCACCAGTTCTGATTTTCACCGGCCACTCTGTTCCATCATCCGCTAGCGAGGCACTGCCGCGCGATGTCGACGTAGTCCGGGACTCAGCAAACGGGCGAGACCTCGCTACGATTTTGGACGAGCTTGGCAGACGCGAGATTCAAAGTCTGCTGGTTGAAGGTGGGGCGAATGTGGCCGGCAAGTTTCTCGACGCTGGGTTGGTCAACAAGGTTTCGTTCTTCATTGCGCCGAAAATCATTGGCGGTCTTGATGCGCCAACTGCGATAGGTGGACGAGGTGTTGAGAAGCTTGCCGAAGGCATCGAGCTGCAAGATGTGAAGGTGACGCAGCGCGGCGAGGACGTTGAATTCACCGGATACCCGAAGCGCAACGCGCAAGGCGGAAGGATGAAGGCGGAAGGATGAAGGATGAAGGGTGGTCAAATACGGAATAGGGGTAAGAAACGAGGCGCCAAACCTGAGAAGCCTCTGCTTCATCCTTCATCCTTCATCCTTCATCCTTCCAAACGCCTCGGTCAAAACTTTCTCACCGATAAAAGAATCATTCAACGCATTGTTGAAGCTCTGGAGCCGAAGTCTGACGAAACAATTGTCGAGATCGGTCCCGGCAGAGGTGCACTCACCGCGCCGCTTCTGGAACGCGCGGGAAAGCTGGTGGCAATCGAGTTTGATCAAAATCTAATCCCGCTGCTACGGGAGAAATTTAACGCGAATGAGAATTTCACACTTATCCAGAGCGATGCTCTGGTGACAGATTTCTGCGACGTGATTGGTCCGGCGACTCAGGCTCGAATCGTTGCCAATCTTCCTTACAACGTAGCGACCGCGATTCTGCAGCGATTAATTGAGCAGCGCCATTGTTTGACCGAAATGGTCGTGATGTTACAGCGGGAAGTCGTCGATCGTATAACCGCATTGCCGAGCACCGCCGAACGTGGCTACTTGTCCGTTTTTGTCCAGGCCTATTGCGAGACGGAAAAGCTGTTTGACGTTGCTCCCAGCGCCTTTCGTCCAGCGCCGAAGGTGTGGAGCAGCGTCATCAGGTTGACCTTGCGATCAAACCTCGCGGCGCCCGTGCGCGATGAAAAGCTCCTCTGGCAAGTTGTCAGCGCAGGCTTTGCGCAAAGGCGAAAGACGATACTCAACAACCTGCGAAATGCGCCCAGTCCGTTACAAGAGATTGTAAAGAGTCACGGCGGCGCGAGTATTGTGCTTTGTGAAGCTAAAGTTGATTTGCAGCGACGTGCAGAGACGCTAACTCTTGAGGAGTGGGCGAGGCTCGCGCGAGCGCTTGAGTAACAGTTTCCTCTGAAAGATAAATTACGATGCGCTCGTTAGCTCGACAGGTTCGACTGCGAATCGGAGACTCATATTTCATAAGGCGCACTTGGGGAACTTGAGTGGCCGCATAGCGTAGCTTCTCAGAAATATCCGCCGCAAGTACGACTCCAAAAACTCTTTTCTTCGCGGATAAATGTCGATCGACCCAACCCATGTAACGTAGAATTTGTCCCAGCGCCGCGTCAGCGCCTCTGCCCAGCTTTAATTCAAGCACGTAGAAGTCACCGCTCGGGCAAGTAGCGAGAATGTCGATTGGCCCAACGTCTGTCTGAAACTCGACACCATCTCTTCCGTCCTCACTCGTGTACACCTTGAGCGGAACACCAAAATTTGCAATTCTCGCCAAGTTCCTGGCGAGGTAATCCCGCAGATGACTCTCCAGCGCGAAGGCAGATTGCTGGTTATCAGACGGCCCTACTGTCTCACCCGTCGGCTCTTTACTCATGCGTACTACAAGAGAGCCATCGTTGGACTCTCCGATTTCCCAAAGTCCATGACGCTCAGGATCGTAGGGAGCAGCTCTTCCTCGGGCGGTGTTGTAGAGGAAGTCATATTGGCCGTTGCACAGCCGAGGCTTCTTATTCTCAGGGTAGTGAACACGAGAGGGATGATTCACTGAGCAGATGATGATCTGACAGGTCAACGTGGAGGAGTTCACGTCTGGATACTCAGCCCAAACAGACTGCTTGATCTCCGAGTAGCTCACATCGCGGCCGAAATGCTCAATAGCATTTCGGATAAGCTGCCATATTGGTGGACGCATCTTCCCCTGTATCGCTGGAGTCATTATTCCCTCCACCTTTATCGCTTTCACGCAGCGGCAGGAGCTACTTCGCGCTTGATACGCTTCTCGTTTTGGATCTCCGCCACGCGCAAGTCATAGGCTGCTTGCAAGTTCAACCACGAGCGGGCGTCTCCACCGAAGTAGCGAGCCAATCTCATAGCCGTATCCGCTGTGACGCCTCGTTTTTCGCGTACAATCTCGCTGATGCGTGGTGCGGGAACATTCAGTGCTTTTGCCAGGGCGTTAGCCGTGAGGCCAAGCGGAATCAGATATTCTTCACGAAGAACTTCGCCGGGATGTACCGGCCTCATTCCATTCTTGAACATCGCTTCGACTCCTCAGTGGTAGTCCACAATCTCTACGTCTTCCGGCCCTTCATCTGTCCAGCGAAAGCAAACGCGAAACTGATCATTCACGCGAATGCTATGCTGTCCTTTACGCTCACGCTTCAGCGCCTCCAGATGATTGGCGGGTGGAGCGCGCAGAAAGTCTAACGTCTGTGCGGCATCAAGTTGCGCCAGTTTGCGGGTCGCGACTTTCGCAATGCCAGAAAATCTTTTTGCTTTTCCAGCCTCGAATAACGCTTGGGTATCGCCGCATCGGAAGCTCCGGATCACGCTGTCAGAGTATAACGAGCAACATTAGCCGAGCAAGAGCAACTATTTACTTACACAACCTGACCATGGGTGATGCCGCGAGTGCTTGGTGTCTGTGAGCGACGTAGTTTTCTATTCCACCAGCGTCGCGAGTTTTCTGGGCGCGAGTTCCTGGTAGGCCCGGCGCGCAAGGTCCGAGACTGTATCCCAGTCCACTTCATCAAGGTCCAAACGAATCGCAATCCAGCCTTTTGATCCCAGATAAGCCGGCACAAAGAAACTAATCGGATCGTCTTTCACCAGGCGACGCTGTTCGCTCAGGCTCGACTTGCAGGTGAACGCGATTATGCCGTCGCCGTGATGATCAAAAAGATAGTACGCAAATATCCGCTTGCGAATGCGAAACGCCAGGTGCGACTCGCCGGCAACTTCGACGTTTACTTCGGGAAACGATTCACAGATTTTGACGAGGCGAATGCGTCGTTGTGCTGCCGCTGAAAGCTGGTTGGAGGCGAGAGTCATTTGCGTGTGAAAAGCTCGTCTATGTGGATTGACGTTTACTTACTCGAACCAAAACGCCCTCCGTCGGTCGGAGTGACAGGGCCGGCATCAAGCGCACCTGCTGGTCGGGCAGCAGCGTGAAGCGAAGTCGTTGGCCAATGGTCGCAAGCAACAGAACGACTTCCATCATCGCAAAGTAGTTGCCGATGCAAGCGCGCGGGCCGCCGCCAAAAGGGAAGTAGGCATACTTCGGCAAGCTATTGCTGAATTCCTCCGTCCAGCGTTCCGGGTAAAACCGGTTGGGCTCCGCAAAGAAGCGAGCGTCACGCTGCGTTGCCCACTGAAACATGAACAACTGCGCCTTGGCCGGAATGCGGTAGCCGTCGAGTTCGAATTCCTGAATTGCCTCGCGCCCCACACCGTAGGCCGGCGGATAGAGCCGCATCGACTCCCTGGCAATCTTCTCCGTATATTTCAAACGCGGCATATCAGCAACGGTAGGTAGTCTCCCATCCAGCACTTAATCGAGTTCAGCGTGAAAGTTCCTTTCAACTTCAGGATTCTGCGCGAGCAGATACCAGGCCCATGAAAGTGTTAAGGCAGTCGTCTCATGGCCGGCGAGGAACAGCGTCATCACTTCGTCGCGCAGCTGGCGGTCGGTCATCTGGCTGCCGTCTTCATCCTGGGCAGCGAGCAGCATGGAGAGAAGATCGCCCTGGTCAGAACCACTTGAACGTCGCTCAGCGATGAGCCGATAGACGATGTCGTCGATCTCCCGGGCTGCGGCATTAAACCGGCGGTGAGTTGGCGTGGGCAATCGATTATCGAGAATCCATTTTAGCGTGGCCTGCGAGGCAAACGGTTTCACTATCGTCGAGAGGACGCGCCCGACCTTGTCGACTTCACCGGAAATATCAGCATTGAAAAGCGTCTTAACAACAATTTCCAAAGTCAGCCGCATCATGTCTCGATTAATATCGCGGACCTGGTTCTGGTTCCACTCGGAGATCATACGGTCCGCATATTCGACCATTACGTCGCCATAGGCGCTGATGCGCTGTCGATGAAACGCCGGCTGCGCCAAACGTCGCTGCCGTTTCCATTCCTCTCCTTCACTGGTTAAGAGCCCATTGCCGACCAGTCGACGAAAGAACGGTGTGCGGAGTGAACGCGACTTAATGAAATTTTTCGCGTTAGTCGAGAGAACGTATTCAATATGATCAGGGTTATAGAGAAAGTGGACGGTGAGGTAGAAAAATCGCATTCGTACCACGTCGCCGTATTCGCGGGCGCGCTCGATGAAGCCCAGCGTATCGCGATTGAATTCCGGCATGACGCCGAGAATCAGATTCCCCTTAGGACCAGGCGCTCGCAACCCGCTGGGCTTGAGGCTTACACTTGCGGCAATGTCCTTCGCCTCATTCATCTTTCAGTAAGCTCGCTTCGATAGAAGAAATATGTAGGGATCTACTTCAACAAGTCCGCATAAATTCCCGGATCGCTATCCGGAATAACCACTGCGCCCACCGCTTTCTCATAAAACTCAATCGGCCCGGCCCTGCCGATGACTCCATAGACATAACCCATCTCGCGTAATCCCCAGAGACAAGCGAGCAGCAGGGCCTTACCCACGCCACGACCCTGCGCGTTCTCAATAACACCGGTCGGCCCGAAGAAGCTCCGACGCGTGCACTCGTAGGCTGCGAAGCCAACGATTTCTCTTTCTCTCGTGGCAATAAAAACGGAGACTGGTTTGCTCGCGAAGCCTACAGACGCTTCATCCGCCCAGGCAACTGAGAAACTATTCTCGACGAATGAACGCACCGGCGTGATTTCGAACGGCTGTGCGCGACGAATAACGATCCCGTCGGCAACCATCTCCTGCATCGCAGGTGCCAGCGGCGGCAAGTTCAGAAGGTTTACCAGTAGGTCAGGCATGGTTTCTTATTGGATGTTCCTGAGCGAACTAGATTGTTGCCAATTTCAAAAGCCGAGGCAAACAGGAACCTAATAATAAGCTCAATTGGTAACGACGGTAAGTGTAGCAGTCTGACGACGACAAAGCAGAGTTAATCCAATTCGCGAGTACTGATGCAGTTTGAATCTTAAAGGGTTTTCATTAGCACCGCGGCTTTAGCCCGGTGATCGTTGTTGAGGATGGGAATGAAAAGCGTTTACGGTCCACGAAATAACACGAACTTTCACGAACACAAAACGTTGGTGTTATTTAGTGCGATTTCGTGGATGTTTTGCTTTTGTTTCTAAACTAAGACACTACCAACGCACGGTAGACTGATCGCGCGCCGGGAGGTTACTGCCGCGATGGTGGAGTCGAGGAGTTGGTGTTCTGCCAGTCGGGTCGAAGTAAGCCATAAAAGAGCGCATCCTGGATCTCGCCGTTCACCTGCCAACGCTCGCGCAGATATCCCTCACGTTGAAAGCCCAGGCGCTCCAAGGTCCGGACTGACGCATCATTGCGTGGATCCACATCCGCTTCAATGCGATGAAGCTTGAGGACTTCGAAAGCGTAATTGAGTATTGCCGTGAGCGCTTCCTGCATGTAGCCATTGCCCCAGTAAGCCCGGCCCTGGGCATAGCCTATTTCCGCCCTGTGGTGAGTAAAGTCCAAATGAAACAGCGTGACGCTGCCGATCAGTTTATTGTTTGAACCGAGCGCGATGCCCCACTTCAACATATCGTGGCGCTCAACGCCTTCGCGGATTTCGCTAATTAGCTTACTCGCCGCATCTTTATTTGCGAGTGCGGGCGTACTCCAATAACGCATCACTTCAGGATTCGAGTAGACCGCGTAGAAGTCGTCGACATCTTCTGCGGAAATTGCACGCAGCGAGAGACGACTGGTGTTGAGGGTAGGTAAGCGTTCCCAGTTCATGAGCATTCGCCAATCGGTAAGCCGTCAACCTATTTGCCGCCGAGTTGTTGAAACAAGAATGCATAGCTGTCGGCGAGTTCCTCATCGCGCTGCTTCTTTGTTGATCCGATCCCGTGACCGGCATCGTAATCCACTCT
Source organism: Pyrinomonadaceae bacterium (assembly GCA_050747225.1). Classification (GTDB taxonomy): domain Bacteria; phylum Acidobacteriota; class Blastocatellia; order Pyrinomonadales; family Pyrinomonadaceae; genus PSRF01. The sequence goes on along the minus strand of JBOGOP010000017.1, from coordinate 14,062 downwards.
CAACAGCACGGGCTTGCCACTGGCAGTTGCTGCCTGCAGTCGGGCGGCCATTTTCGCGGACATCCAGGGCTCCACGCGCGGATCGTTGATCCCCGTAGTCAACATAATGGCCGGGTATTTTTGACCGTCCTTCACCTTGCTGTAGCCGTCCATCGCGAGGAGGGCTTTGAACCCTTCTTCAGTTTTGAATGAACCAAACTCCGGTATATTGGGGACACCGTTTGAAGTGGTCTCCGCAAGCAGGGCATTGTTCACGCCGACGCGAATTAGCGCAGCACCGAATAGGTCGGGCCGCTCCGCTACTGCGTTGCTGATGAGAATGCCACCCGCACTCGTTCCTTCACCGGCCAGGCGTTCGGGGCTCGTGTACTTTTCCTTAATGAGATATTCGGCGCAGGCAATGAAGTCTCTCCAGGTGTTGGCCTTAGTTCCTTGCTTGCCTGCCAGGTGCCACTCTTCGCCGTATTCGCCGCCGCCTCGTACGCCGGCAAATGCCAGAACGCCACCGCGCTCCAACCAGGCAAGAAAACTGGGATTAAAGAATGGCTCCGTGTTCGTTATGCCATAAGCGCCGTAACCATCGAGTAGCGTTGGGTTGCTTCCGTCGCGCTTCAATCCGCGTTTGAAAACAATTGCCATCGGAATCATGGTGCCGTCGGCGGCTTTGGCCTTTACATTTGCAAACTCAATCGTGGACATGTCGACGGGGATCGGTGGCACGAGGTTCGTGTCGGTTGAACTTTGAGTCTTAGGATTGTAGGCGAGATACGCTAGCGGTTTGTTCCAGGATGCCAGACCAAACAAGAGACCCTCGGTCTCCTGATCTGTCCAACCGATGAAGGCCGTTCCATCGTAGGGCATTTTGATCGGTTGCGGTGGCCCGCCTTTGTAGTCGACACGCCACAAGCGCCCCATACCGCCGTCCAGGGTTTGCACGTAAATCGCGTCTTTGGCCGTCCCAAAGAATTGAACAACCGCTTCACTCGCGGGGAACACAGTCGTAGCTTTGGCGAGCGTCTGATCGGCCATGCTGATTCGAGTAACCTTGTAGCGCGGCGTGTTCTTGTAGGTCAGTAAGTAAATGTCGTCGCCATGCACATCGTAGCTGGCGACCTCGTCGTCAAGCGAAGCGATTTTCCGCCAGGGAATCGGACTTTGACTCAACGCGCTAATCGGCGCCACGTAAAACTCCGAATTAGGTGAAACTCCGGAGTTCACGGTCGCAAAAACATATTTTGATCCTAGTGGGGCAAACGCAAACGGCAGCGGGGTTGTCTCCATCTTGATGTTTGGATTGACCTCATAACCAAACACCGCCGTGTCGCTATCCGGACTCGTTCCTAATGCATGAAGGTAGACGCGACTCTTCTGATAGAGATCAGTTGCCGGCGCTCCTTCGGGAAGTTTTTGTAGCCGGTTGTAGAGAAAAGTTTTTCCGTCAGGCAGCCAGGCACCGGCGCCGAAGCGCGCGCGATCGATGCGCTCGCCCATATCTTTGCCGGTCGCCGTTTCAAGTACCCGCATCTCGCCATTTTCTGAGCCGCCGACAGATATCACATAGGAAACGTACTTGCCGTCAAAAGAAGGGTTGTAGGAATTGATCGAATACCGTTTGCCGTCACTAGAAAGCTTGTCCGGGTCGATAAGCAGTTTTTCCGTGCCGGTTAAGCCTTCGCGAACATAAAGCCGCCGATCGTTTTCCTCTGGAGCACGCCGATAATAAAAATAGAGGTTGCCGGCCCGCTGAATTCCGTTAACGCGCACACCTGCGCCGCTGAGCTCGTTTAGTCGCTTAAGTAAATCGGCGCGTAATGGCAAGCGGTCAAGGAAAGCGCGCGAGTAGACGCTTTGAGCTTTCATCCATTCGACCATTTCCGCGTTCTTCGAATCCTCCATCCAACGATAGGGGTCAACAATCTTCTGGCCGAAATAGGTGTCAGCAACTTCATGAACAGGTGCTTTCGGAGGCCCACTCTGCGCCCAAACGGATAATGAAAAGAAGCTGGAAACTAAACAAAGGACCAGTAATAGCAGGAACGCAGTCTGCTTGAGCCAACACAGCTTGAGTATTCGAATCATGATGCCTCCCCTGGCGGCGAGTTGGACGATCTAAGATTGACGTGTAAATCTTGCAGAACGGATGACAGGGATTTTTTACGACAGGTATTTTTAGATGTCAACCAAACGGACGGGCGAGTAGTGCCCTAATTTGGAGTGCGCCGGCAGAGCGAAGCGGCGACGGCGCTTTTGGATTGCTTCGCCAGTGGGGTTATCGTCCCGCAAATCCAAAGCGGTGTCGCGCTGCGCTTGCCACCGCACTCCAAATTAGGGCCCTAACGAAGCGCGCGCCGGAGAGAACCAGCGCGCGCTTCGGAAGGAAATGGCGAGGGATTGGCAGTGGCTCAATTGCGAGTGATTTCTAACCGACGTGGTGCGTAACTTACACGGCGCAACTCGCGCATCCGGCCTTCGTCAACTGTACCCTCCACAATTTCATAACCAAGCAGTGCGAGGACGCGACCACTAACGAAGAGCGGCCGCGCATTGCCGTACCAGTCTACGCAGGAAGCACGACACGCATCGTCAACCGCTCGATCAGATCGTGCCGCCAGCTCACCCGCTTCCTCAAAATGCAAATCATCGTTTCGCAGAAACAGGATTGCGGCAGACGATTCGAACAGGTGCCGATAACCGGCGCGCGCCGGCACGCTGATTGGCAAACCGAGCGTCCCTGATTCCGGGCCATCGGGTTTATAGAAGAAGCCGTGGCTGCGCAGTTCACCCTGCGAAGCTTCCTTGCGTACGTAGCTGTCTGCGATCGATGGAGAGTCGTCCAGTCTGATCGCAGTGAAGTGCAGGTCTCTGCCGTCAGTTCCGACTACGACCGCGTTGGCGCCCATCTGTTCAATTCGATCTACTCCGTGAACCAGGGAAATCTCATTTACTTCGCCCTCGGCCCAGCCGACCGCAAACAAATTTGCCTGCTTCGTGTTCTCGGGTTGTCCCCACCCGCTGCCAGTTCCGTACAAAAGGTAATCGCCAACAAAGCGGTTTTGAAAAGTGTAACCGGAAGGTTTTGGCAGCTTGCGATAGTTTGATGACTCCACCGCTTCACTGCCATCCGAAAAGCTGGCGAGCGGCACGCGCATCAGCGCGACATCGCCGGCAGCCACCTCCGCGCCCCACATCCCATCGCCGGTGGAATCGGAACGAACCAGTACGTTGAGATGATCGTCTTCGCTTTCCAGGAACGAGAACTGGTCGACTGGACTACCGGAAACGCCAAGCGCACTTGGTTCAGAGCCGTCAAGTGGCATGCGGTACAGCATCGAGGCGGCGCGCATCTGCTGGCCGCGGCGCATCCAATCGCTCACCCAAAAGTAAACTGAGTTCTCCGACACGTAGAAGACGCGTCCCGGCGGGCCAAGTACCGCCGTTGCCGTGCAAGCGAAACCGCCGTTGGCAAGATAGCACACGGTCACCGTATGCAACGCGGTGCCGTAGTTAGCATTAAACTCATGCTCCGGTCGGTAGACACGGCTCGCGGAAACTATGCGTTGAAACTCCTCAGGGGTCGCGCCCTTATGCCACCTGCGCACTGCGGGAAAACTTTGAAACGGATCCTTCGCGCCAACCGACATGTAGAGCGGCGTGTAAAAAATAAGTTTGTTTCCGATAAGCCGGCTCGCGTAGTTGCGTGAAGAGTAGTAGTCGTTTGAACGCAGATGATAAGTGGACTGGTAAGCCAGGTTTCCGACGTCATCGATGTGGAACAGGCCGACTTCCGTGCCGCCGCGCTCGTAGCTGTAGCCGATGACTGCGATCGTGTCAGCGGAAACGAGCATCTCGTCATACCAGGTGGAACTCGGGTTAATCTCCGGCCCAAACGCATCAACCGTGGAAATGGGTTGCAACGCGCCGGCGCCAACCTTCACTGTGAACAGGCGGCCGCGTCGCAGGACTACCAGGTGGTCGCCATGGAGTTTGACGATCCCGCCTTCGTCAACGCCGGCTTGCTGGGTGTTGGTGATCGATTCACCGTCCTTCTCCTTAGCGACCATTTCGTTCGGAGCTGCGCTGTTGGCCGCCACTCCCGCGACCGATGTCGGTTGAGCTTGTTGGAGTACTCGCCGATCCTCCTCCTGTTTCTTCGCAAGCTCGCGAAAGTAGCTCTTAAGTTCCTGCTCCGAGCGAAAAGACTTCATCGTCTTCTTTACGGGCAGAAGCGGGACTGGTTGCATCGGCGGGATATTCGGGGTTGGCCATTGCCCGTAAACAACAAGTGCCAAAAGGAAAATCGTGGTGATTAGCGCGATTAGGAAAGAGCTCCTCATGGTCAGGTCCACCTCTCCACTTTAGTTGGCGCAGCGTGTTGCCGCTTTGAGCGCTGGCAGATGAACGTAACGCGCGCCGGAAACTTGCACGCGGTTAGACCCCACAGGAGGGAATGTGTTCCGAGGTAAGAAAGTAGGTGGGAACAGGTCCCGGTGTTAAGTGTTTTCAGTAAACCGCACGTCGGGCCGTAACTAAGCATGAGCGCGGCAGAATGCTTGCGGCATGGGTCGACAAATACAGAACGGGGAGCAGTAGCGACCTGGTCCCGCGGCGTGGGCACTACCGCTTGAATCAATCACCCAACCTGGTTTGACCTGAAGGTTGAACCAGGTCGCTACTGCTCCCCGTTCTGTATTTGTCAACCCACCCGAGATCGACACACTGCCAGCGGTTGATCCACGAAAGGACACGAACTAACACGAAAACCTTTTAGTGTGAGTCCGTGGATCGTATCCGGACGCCAGGCTTATTTCTCTTTGTATAAACCGGGGAGTTGTTTCTTCAGATTCTCGACCTTCGGCATATCGTTGATAACGATGTACGGCTGATCCGGATGATTGACGAGGTAGTCCTGATGATAGGCCTCCGCCTCACTAAAAGATTTGAGGGCGCCGACGTCGGTAGCGATCGGACGCTCAAACACTTTCGCTCGGTTCAGTTGATCGATATAGGCTTGCGCAATGCGCTTTTGCTCGTCGTTTGCATAAAAGATAGCAGAGCGATACTGCGTGCCCGTATCTGGCCCCTGCCGGTTGAGTTCAGTCGGATCATGGGCTACGGAAAAGAACACCTTTAGCAGCTGGCCGTAAGAGATCTGTGCAGGGTCGTAAGTTATTTTTACAGACTCGGCATGGCCGGTCTCGCCCGTGCCGACTTTCGCATACTCAGCAGTCGCAGTTGACCCTCCGGAATATCCTGATCTTACATCGATGACGCCTTTAACGTGTTCGAAGACTGCTTCCACGCCCCAAAAGCAGCCTCCCGCGAGTACAGCGGTTTGCTCACCTTTGGCGCCGGCAAGCGGCGCATCGAGAGCTGGATCCGGGATTGACTTGGCTGATGCAGTGGCTGAACTGCAAGCGGTTATCGTGGCGCCAATAAGAAAAATGACTGAGCTTAGCAAAATGTACCTATACATGATTTGTGTTCCCCCTGACTTAATATACGACACGATCCCGCAATCGGATTCTAAAGTAAAGTAAACAGCAGACAGCAAACGGCAATGAAGTGCTAGCGACTCGGAATTGGCCGGCGCTTTTTGGGGTAGATTGCCTTGACCGTGGAGACGACGCCCTTCACGCTCGGCCTCGTTTCACCCAGCTTCCGGGCATCAGCTATAGCCAGGTCGCGAGCGCGGCGCACGTAAGCTCGAACTTCGGGACGCGCGAGATCTGACGGCGTCTGGATCTTGATGTGGCGAATCTGTTTGCCTTCACCTTCGAGAATTCCTTCCGGGTCGTCGAGCGTTGCACCGTGGTTAAACCCGAGATTCACTCCCTTACCGTAAACTGCGATGTGGAAAATACCGTCGCTCAACCGATCAGTCGGACCATATCCGATCGCCACCGCGCTGTAGGCGTCATAGATATTTTCGTGGCAAGGAGCCATCTCCTCGAGCACCAGCGAACGCAGATCCAATGCGAGTTTCTGAATAGCGCGATCGTACGGTTTGAGAAACTTGATGAGTTCGGCCGGTGGAGGGTGACGAGGCATAGTTAACGGCTTACCTGGAAAAGACTCTCATTGGGAGTAGTGGACGTTCCGCGCCTTTGGCGCTGCGAACGCGAGTTTTGACACAGGCTCTTTCAAGGCCGGGATCGCGGTTCAGCAAAGGACTTCGTAGCGTCGGCGACGATAGAACAAGAGATTCAATCGTCGCTACGCGACGGGAATCGTTCTTAGGCCTCTCACCGTGGCTTGAAAGCCACGGCTAAACTCATGCCGACGCTACGCGTCAACCAGGTGCTTCGCACCCAGAACTGACCCACCACTTCATTGGGAGTTCGGCGGAATATTACCCTCGATGTGTGGATACAGGAAGGAGTAATGCATGCCGGCATGTCGCTTTCCATAGCGCACGGGGATGTCCTGGGTCCAATCACTTGGCAGTGTAAGCGGCAACACTAACAAACTCGCGAAGGCAATCCTCTTGGGCCACAGTGACATCCGCGGTCCTGCAGGTTCAGAACCAGGAGTGGTTTGCGAAACGCTGTCCGCTGTAGCGGGGCGTTGTTTTCGCGAAAACCAAAAGAGCAGTAAGGCACCGACCGCCGTCATCAACATGTTGAAGGCCTGTCCGGTGGCTACACCGAAAAGACTTGTCGGGTACTCACGGAACAAATCAACAAAAATTCTAAGAAAGCCATACCAGAAGACGAAGTGTGCGATCAGCATTCCCGGAACCGGCCTGGATCGTCGCAGCAGCAACAACAGTCCCAGGATGAAAAAATTCTTTGCGCCGTCGTACAGAACAACCGGATGCCGAAACCCGGCAGCATCGGGAAACTGGACCGCCCACCAGACATTGGTGATGCTCCCTACAATTTGTCCGTCGATAAAATTGCCAATGCGGCCCATGCCCATTAGGTAGCTTCCTGGGATAACGAGTTGGTCCCCAATCGTCAGTAGACTCTTGTCGTAGAGCCGGCAGAACAACCAGACAGCAACGATAACGCCGAGCAATACCCCATGCGTGCTCATCCCGCCCAACCACACAGCCGGGATCTGCAACAGATGTAAACGGTAATACGGCCACTCGTAAAAGAAGACTTCCAGCAAGCGACCGCCTGCGAGAACGCCAACCGCCAGGTATATGGTCAAACTATATACAGCTCCAATTGTCAGACCGAATCTAAGACGAACCCGCTTGAACCAAAGAAAGATTGAGAGGAAACCTAACGAATAACTCAGACCATAAAACCAAAGGTAGATCCCGCCGATTTCTGCGAAGACGGGATCAATCCGATGGACGAATGGTGAGAACATGTTCTCGTGGTTATGCAGCTTCCCATCGCCACAAGTGGGAGGGGATTGAGGCATGGGGTTGGTGCGACGTGCACCTCTTTCCTAACCCCTCTCCGCTTGCGGAGAGGGGAACGAACAACAGGAAGCTAACTGACTGTAGAGAAAACTTAAATCCCATCCACAAAATTACACGAATCGACACGAAAAAGATTTGCTGGTAGTACGGTTTCCAGAGTGTACTAGTAGCAAGGATCTTCTGTTTCGTGTCGATTCGTGTGATTTCGTGGATAATTCTTCCGTTCTATGCGCTAGCGTACATTCTGATAATGCGTTGGATCGCACGCCGGCAAACAGCGCAAAAATGATTGGTGCGCGAAAACATGATGCAGTCTGCTTCCGGCCGGTAATATCCTCGCGCTTCATAGATGGCGCCTTCGAAAGCGCCAACACGGCCGGCGTATTTCTCCTTCGCAAACATGGCTTGCTCGTGCTTCAACTCTTCGCGGAAGAGCGCCTCCATCTCGGCTTCCGGTCGCTTGTCCTTCCGCAGTTGTGCGCGCCGCTTTTGTATTTCGCGCGAGTAGTTTTCGAAAGCTTCCTTTTCCCAGGGGGTCGGGATGGGCGTGTCGGGTGAGACCAAATCCTTCCACTTGAGAACAGCGCGTAAGTCTCCATTGATGCCGGTAGCAGTAGTACTCATGAACGCCGTAGCGTTTGGTTCCCAGGGCTCGACGCGTTCGGTAGAAGGCGCGTAGGCGACGGACGAGGTGTAGTACTCGTCTGCAAGGCCTGCGAAGTGATGACCAAACTCGTGTACAAAAACATAATTTGCAAACGCGTTGTCCGAGGCAACGGTGCTGTAGAGGTTGAAAATGCCGCCGCCGCCATAGGTCCGATTGTTCACCAATATTTCGATGAACTCGTAAGGAGCGAACTGCGCCACCTTACGCAACGCATGATTATCAAAGGTGAGCACATACCGTTCGGAGCCAAAAGCGTCATAGGTCGCACCAAGCGGTGAATCGTGATAAACGCCTGTCGACGGTCTTGAAATGCCACTCTCGGCGGCCGGCGGACACAGTGCCCAAACATTGAAATCGCGACGATGCTCTTTGAAGGGCGAGGTAGCGAAGAGCACCTCGGTGAGCCGGCGCGCGTCGGCGGCAAATTTCCCTTGTTCGCGGGCGGTGTAGCCGTCACCCAGAATTACAAAATCAACCTTCGTCGCCGGATCACCCATCTTCTGAATCGCAATCAGACGTGCTGGCGCGGGAACTTTCGAGCGCTCGATAAACATGTCTTTCGGATCGACCTTAGTCGTCCAGATGTCTTGCCAGGAGTTCTTCGTGTCTCTCTTCTTTAGGACGATCTCGACGGGGGTGTCAGGCGCAGGAAAGCGCAGCGACTCGCTAAAGGTTCGCATCATCGTGGTAGCTTCATCCGTCGTTTCCCACTCGCCGAAGATCGAAGCGAAGCCGCGCGAGTAAAGAACGCGTTTAGTCGTCTGGTCGCGCACCTCGAAAAAGTATTTGCCCAGGTTTGTATCGTCGATGGTCTTACTCATATCACCAGGCCAGGGCAGCGGTTCGATCTGAATTCGATCGATACTGAAGACTTCCTGCTTGGAATTGCCGGTGTGGTAGTAGTCCAGCCGCATCGTTTGTGGTGCAGCAGAGACCACGACCGAGCAAAGGAGAAAAGTGACTAGCCCAAGGAAGCGGACTGAAATGTTCTTTGTCATGGCCGCAAACATAGCCGAAAAGCGCGTTCACGAAAAGGGCGCAGGAGTTGGAACGATAACAATGAAAAGGGCCCAGGACCGAAGTCCCGAGCCCCTTTGGTAAAGGTCATACAACGACCGACTAGGGAATATTGGCTTGGCCCGCGCAACTCTGCATTGCATCCTTTTGCGCGTCGGTAATGATCCCAGCAGCGACCAAAGCTTCGCCGAGATGAGCCACACCGCTAACAAACTTGCCGTGGTTTCTGGAAGTGGCGGCAATGTGCGCGATAAGATCCGAAATCGTACAGCCACTCGTGAACAGAGTGTTCGGCACACCCGAATCGCAACCATCAACCACTACCGTGGGAGCGAGGTTCGAATTTGGCTCGCAGTCCAAATCGTCTGCGAGGCCATCGAGATCGGCATCGGCAAACCAGCCAACATCCCTCAAGAGCTCGAGCGTCAAATCGTCGGGAGCTTTGAGGTTATGAGTCAGGTCGCCATTTATCGCCGGCTCCATGAGGAGATTGCGCCTGGCAACCGTGTCATAGTGGGAAATTGACGAGCCACCCACTACGGGGAATGGTGCATAAAGGCGTGCTCTGCCTGCCGCATCAGCGCCAGCACGCACGCTGAGATCTACGCTCATCATTGCTGTAGTGGCGGGCACCTGTCCCAAAAAGGCAAGGCCATCAGCCCGCGTCAGACTTACAGTCGGGATGGTCACGAAGACACCGTTAATACCGTCGTCGGCCATTCCCGGAGGCGCCGCGTTCGCATTTGCTCCGGCGTTGTTGTAGATAATTACTCCTGCTGCTCCGGCATTCGTTGCATTCCTTGCTTTTAAGGCAAAGCCGCAAAGTCCGCGCTCAATCAGAGCAATGTTGCCGGCTACTGCAGCGGCATTACTAAACGGACTACAACCGTCTGCCGCCGTACCTCCGACCTCCACCGCATCAGCCGCTGGCACCACACTTGCGGAAACGCCAGGACTGCTTAACGGCGGTCCGAAAGCTGCTGTGCCAAACTGGTATGGTCCGGCAATAGCAGCGGGAGCAAGCGCTCTAACCTCCGGGCTTCCGAAAGATAATACGTTGGGAACACCAGCGCTGACCTGACCTCCGTCCCAAACGATGCGGCCAAATTTGGTTGCCGCAGCTTGGCGTTGAGCCTGGGTCTTTTCGTTCCAGTGGAGGCCATCGGTGATGTCGAGGATATGGCGTGCATAGATGTCTGTGAAGCCGCCGGCATTCGCGCCACTTGAGGCGTTGACGAAGGTTTGGAAGTTCAAGCCGTGTCCAAATTCGTGCAGCAGCACGACAACGAGATCGGGCTGTGCTCCATGGTTGTTATCCAGGCCCAGATAGAAGTTGAAATTGCTGCTGAACTGGGCATTGATGTCAGGCACTCCGGGATTTAAGTCAACACCGGCACGCTTATCGGCGAGCGCTGACCCATACCAGGTTCCGGGAAACTCTACGCCGGGGTAAAGCGCGTTTTGCCCGGCAAAGTCGCGGAATATGAAGGTTGCGCCCGCGCTGCCGAGAACATTTGGCGCCAGCGGATTAAACGCAGCCTGGATGACGATGGGTGCGGGGCTGTCGAGGGTTGCGCCCCAAAGGTTAGCAGCGAAGGTAAAAGCTATCAGTCGCTGCTGGCCCAGCGTAGTTCCGGGATTGCCGCCGACTGGAGCCGCGGGCGTCGGGTCGTTGAAACCTTCGCCGGGGCCGTCAATGTTGTTGATAACGATGGTGGCTGAAGCGAACACGCTGCCGGAGCAAGCGAGAACCAACATCAGCGCGAAAAGGACCAATAAACGCTTTGTACTATTTTTGTTTTTTCGCATGTGGGTTCTCCTTTACTGATCTTCCTCAAGGCCAAGAAAATCAAGCGCCTCTTCGAGAGTGAATACGCAACGCATTTCGGTGCCGCCGTCCGCGGTGGCCCGGCCCAGCATCACGCCGTTGAAACCTCCCTGCAGGTCCATCATCGTCGTCCCGTTAGCGAAGGTTGTGGTGGGGCCGTCGCTGGGACGCTTCGTTAGTGAGCTGATCTGATCAACCATTGAGTCCACCTCTGACGGCGTAGGTTTACGAAGCGTTCCGGTAGCCTTGTCTAGAATCGTTTCTTTCGTCGCTTTATATTTTTTTGGAGACGCATGCGACGAACTGCGCGGTAGAGCAATGCTTGCCGCAACCGCCGCGCAAAGTATTACCAGGGCAACGATCACGCCAACGCGAGTGCGTGTGGCCTTGATCGATCGGGTCTTGCCTGAAGGGCCTTCTTGTTTGGATCTCATCTTTTCTCCTTGCTTGGTTGTGGGTTGGGAGACGCCAGACAACTTTTCTGTCGTGCGAATGGGGAGAGCGGCAACAGGTTGATACGTCTCAGGGCAGAGTAAGAACTCTGGTCTAAACTGACTGATTGTTCGGCAGAGAATTCGATAATTGCCTCGGACTTGCGGCGAACTTCACACTAATGTGGCCAACTCTGAAATGTGAAGGCTGTAGCTTTGCCTTCCTCTCTGGAGGGATTTCAGAGACGCAGCGCACCTTGATTTTCAGATTTGGACTTTCGGCCAGCAGACAGAACTGTGGCAAAAAGACAAATCGCCGCACGTTTTTGAAGTGGGCGCAGTCTAGCTACGAGTTCAAGGGCTGTCAACCTTTTTCTTCGAGCTATCTACGAGCAACGATAGGATTCCTGGGTGGATTCCGGTTGGGTTTTCACAAAGGATCTTGTTTTGCGCTATTGCGCATCTCACCGTGAGAATTTTGAACAGAATTTCACTTAGCAGGCTATCCGGTGCGCCGTGTACCCTGTGCTTCCGCATTAAGAACGGCATCAAGCAGGAGTTGATCAGATTCGGAAATCTTTGTGAACTGTACTCCGAAGCCAAAGCCAGACATTCGATACATCACCTTACACTGCAATGAAATGTGTTCACCATCGGGAAGGATCAGTTTCAGCTGGAGCGTCTCACCAACTTCGACTTGTCCGAGGGCATCAATGAAACATCCGGTTGCGCTGATGTCGGTTGTGCGCACGCGAGAGTTGCTGCCGGATCCCTCCCATGATGCCTCCATCACCAGCGGAAGGCGCCCGTGCTTCCTTTTTTCCTCTGTCATCGTCAGCCCCGTCGTAGGTTACTTCGTTGGTTTCATTGCTGAGGCCGTCAGGGGCGTGACGGCTATCTTTGAGAGATGCCCAGGGACGTGAGCACCCGGATTTGAGTCAATAATACTCCAGACGAGCATTATCAACCAGTCACATTGTGGCAGATGCGGGAACAACGTCCTGGTGGTTCGAGTTCACTGTGAACCAGTCAAAGCATCAAGTACGGTCCGCCATCTGGTCTGCGCATGCTATACTCCGGCGTTCTTCCAGCGCGCCGACTGCCGCAAATTACAGCCTGGGCCAAAAGCCTCTGAGAGTTGAGTAATAGTCGAACGTGAGTAGCGTTTTAGAGATCATTCCGCTCGGCGGTATCGGCGAGTTTGGAATGAACTGCATGGCGGTGCGTTATGAGGATGAAATGATCGTCCTCGACGCCGGCATGGGGTTTCCTGAAGAGTCAGCCTACGGCGTTGACGTCTGTATTCCTAACTTCGATTTCCTCGAAGAGTATCGCGATAACATCACTGCCATCGTCCTCACACACGGACACGAAGACCACCTCGGCGCGCTCCCCTATGTTCTGAAGAAGTTCAACGTGCCGGTTTATTGCTCTCATTTCACAGCCGGGCTGGCTGAGAGCAAGCTGCAGGAACATGGCCTGCTTGGCGACACCCTGATGCACCGCGTTGAGCCGCGTGATGTAGTTGATATCGGCGTATTCAGCGTGGAGTTTATTCGCGTTTCTCACTCGCTGATTGACTGCTTCTCCCTCGCGATCAAAACGCCGGTGGGCACCATTATCCATACGGGTGATTATAAGGTTGACGAGACGCCGGTGATTGGCGAGCCGATTGACTTGCGTTCGTTCCGCCGCTACGGACAGGAAGGCGTGCTTGCGCTGCTCTCGGATTCCACGAATGCCACGGTGCCGGGTCGGACGCCGTCCGAGCGGGCTGTCATACCAGCATTTGAAGAAATTTTTGCCGAGGCCCGCGGTCGGATCATTGTGGCGGCGTTTGCATCTTCAATTCACCGGCTCCAGATCGTACTCGACATTGCGCAGCAGTTTAATCGCAAAGTTTGCGTGTTGGGTCGGTCGATGCTGAAAAATGTCGAGATTGCCGATCGTTTGGGGTACCTGGACATTCCCGATGGTTTGCTGATACCGCTAAACGAAGCCAAGCAGGCGCGTGACCACGAGGTCGTGTTCCTCGTCACTGGTTCGCAGGGCGAGTCCCGCGCGGCGCTTTCACAGATGGCGTCGCAAACCTACAAGGGAATGACGATCGACGAGGGCGACACGGTGGTTCTGTCCGCCCGCATCATTCCCGGGAACGAGCGCTTGATTTCTCGGATGATTGGAATGATCTACAAGCGCGGCGCGAACATCATTGAAGAAAAGCGGCGCCTGGTGCACGTAAGCGGACACGCGTCGCAGGAAGACATTCGCATTATGACTGAGGCGGTGCGGCCAAAGTTTGTGGTACCAATTCACGGTGAGTATCGCATGCTCTTTCGTCACAAGGAGTTTGTAAAGAACCATCTTGGGTATGCGGAAGAGAACATAATTCTGATCGAAAATGGTGACGTGCTCGAGCTGGACGGCGAGCGCGCGGCGGTGGTTGAAAAGCGTGAAGTGCCGCGAACGTTTATTGACGACAGCGGGTTCGAAGAGATTACGAGTGAGACTGTGAAACAGCGCCGGCAGATGGCTTATGAAGGTCTGGTTACGCTGATCGTGACGGTTGATGCTGAAACCGGTGAAGTTCACGGCGATCCGGAGATTGTCATGCGAGGGGTGCGCGGTTTCGACTCGACGAACGGATCCTTGAAAGATGCACGGCGAGTTGTTGCTGCTGCGATTGCCGGTGCGTCGCGTCAAACACTCAGTGACGAGAGTCTTTTGAAAGAGCACTTGCGCGT